>NZ_JAWOQQ010000029.1:0-14092 GCF_033337405.1 Vibrio sp. YT-16 | reverse complement strand
CGTTCAAATACGCCAGCATCCCGCCACTCCTGAAATCGGCGATGAGCAGAGCTTGACGAGCATATACCGGTGGCATTTAGCGCATTCCACTGGCAACCCGTCCTGAGTACGAAGAAAATGGCGTTCATTGCAGCGCGATTATCAACCCGCTTGCGGTGCGTACCCAGCGGGTGTTGAGTTCTATGTTCCGGGATGAGAGGAGCCATTTTCTCCCAGAGTTCATCACTGATTTGCCACTTATTACCTGCCATACGTTGCCCTCATAAATTATCATTATGTATTATCTGACAATTCCTTTTGGGATAGGTTCTTAGATAATAATAAGTATTGCCTAGACAAAGAAGCATTAAAAGATGGTTTTCATTGGTTGGTTCCAGACAGGGAAATAGATCCGATTAACTGGTTTAACTCAACAACATGGCAGTATGTGAACGCTGAACTTTTAAAAATAGGAGACTAAAACAGGAGTAAGACTGAAACTAGAGATGACCTTGAATTAGATAAACTATCAAACACCTCTAACCCATTCGCTTTTGAATTAACTGAAAAATCTAAGGAAAACATGCGTTCTTTGGTGAAGCATGTAGATGGTTGAACTTGGAACGAGCGTCTTGATTCCATCAACAAAAAAGATGGTAATTAATATGATGTATCGTGGCTAGACATCAACAATGATCTTTATGGTGCGGGAAAGTGGTTTTATGAGCAAGCTAAAGAAGAAGCAACGCCTTCTCATAGGCGAGATTTACATGCGCTTGTCAACTATGAATACACAGGCGATTTTTTGTCGCTGAAGTAATGGGAAAATCGAAAATATGAAAATACAGTTAGTAGCTACGATCTTAGCTGCTCTTTCCTTGCAAGCTCAAGCAACGACTCAAGAAGAAATGGTAATCGAATTAGGTCATTCTATTGCGCTAAGTTTACTTGATGCAAAGTTGGAATTGGCTTGTGACTCCAACATTAACAACCTAGGTGAAATTACTCTCAAAGTTAATCAGGAGTGCGTTTCAACAATCAACAAACTTCGGTCAACGTTAGAGACAGAGCCGACAGCAGTAGACTTGGTTAAACAGGTTGATTCTTTTATGGATTCAAATTCTATCCCACTCACTAAGTAACTTGAGAGTATTGGAAAAATCGAACTTGTGCAAAAGGCATTTAACAGGTTGATTTGAGTGCCTTTGATAGAAGTAGTAATAACAACTTGGAGTGCAAACTTTGTCAAAGAATGAAATGCAATATGCAGTATGGCAGATGCCCCATACCGAAAAAGATTTAGCTGTTTTGGTAGATGCTGCTGAGTTACCTATTCTAGATCGTGGAGAGGAGGGTGTGCTAAACCCTGACACACCATTAAATGATGATCATTTAAAACTAAAGTTGGTTTACGGTGTGCTCATGTCCAATAACCTTCGAGGTTTACAAAACTATGAAGGGATGAATCACTTAGTTGATGTCCATCAGGATAAATGGTTAGTTCATCTAAAGCCAAACGATGATGAGGATAAACCATTAGAAGCAATCTATCTTGGATTTGAAGATATGATGGTTTTGCATTGCAGGGGATTAAGACAAGGTGATTTTGCTTTCGCTGCTCTTATGGGTCTACCTGATAGCTTGGAACTTCATTCAGATAAGCTGTGGGGTGTAACATCGTTCCTTCGTTTACATGATTTAGACATGGCTACAAACCTAATTAATCGAGAAATCATCATTTCGCTAGTCGAAGAAGAAGTTGTCGAGGCAGAACTAACTAAAGAAAATTGGAAATCATTTGTTAACGAGGGACTGGCAAAGTCTTTAGCTAAAAAAGTAGGTTAATTAGGATAGGGAACATATTAGCTCATAAAAACCTTAGATTTACCTTTTAGAACCGTAAAAATGCTTCAAAAATAAGAACGCAGACCTTAAAGAAAAAGTTAAGACAACGACCAAGGACTAACAAGAAATGAAAATAGTATTAGCTAAAGAAATTAGTGATAGCCTGAGTGAATATACAAATGCCGATAGCTCCATCTGCGTACAACAAGTTACCTTATGGTTTGATGTGATTGCTACAGAGTTGGAGCTAACTGAGGTATCTAAAGAGAAACTAAACTATATCACTACTCCTTCAATTATAATCAAGTTGAGCCAATCTAATCAGCGCATACATGACCTATTATTGGGGGTTGCTGGGTATCCAAATTTAGATAAAGAAGAAGCAGAATTTCAAGTTAAGTGTAGGCTATCAGTCCTGAAATCCGCATGGATGCACAGAGCATACGGTTTGACGTTGCAAGATGCTTTCACTGATGGAGAACTATTCTTTAACGCTCTCATCAAGATGTAGGTAACACCTTATGTTAGACAATATATTAGCTAGATATTGGCAACCTAAAGGAACCTCTTTACATAAGCACCATTTACAAGCAATTGTCATCGGTTTTGTATTAAGTCTAGTGTTACTTTTCGTTGGCGTTATTAATCGTGAAATGGCTTTTTCAGTGATGATCTTGATTGTCGTACTCCAGTTCTTAGGGATGTGGTTGGCTAGAAAGAGATTTGGTAATAGAAATCCCAATAAAGTTGGATATAAAGAGTAGTTCCTGCTGGATAGAGATAGTTACGAGCCATTGCAGATCTGGTCATATAACCAAGCCGATAAAGCCAAAAAAGAAGTCCCCAAATTGGTTAGGAAGCTACTTGCTCGCACTCAGATACATCGTGCTTGGTTACAAAGCGCAACTGGCTCATTTCAGTTGCCAGTTTTAGAGCGAATTTAACGTTGGAAGATAGTATTGGAATTAGTAACTTAGATTAGAAACCAACTCACCTATGACCCTGATAGTGGCATCATCCAGTGGAAAAAGTTGGGCAGAGGCCGCCGAGCTAATCTAGTTGCGGGATGCGTCAAGCGGAAGAAAGGCAACGTGTGGCGCAGAATTGTCATTGACGGTAAAGAGTACACATCTGGTCAAATCGCTTGGTCAATAATGACTGGTCATTTTCCTGATTTCATCATCGATCATAAAGATGGTGATTCTCTAAATGATAAATGGAGCAATTTACGTAGGGGGACAACTGCGTTGCTCAGAGAAATTTAGCTAGAAGTCGCCGCAACAAAACTGGTGTGACTGGAGTGAAACAGATCAATGGCTACTTTGTCGCCTACATCGGAGTGGGTAATAAGCAAAAGTACCTTAGTAGCACAAGTGACTTTTTTGAGGCTGTTTGCTTAAGAAAGCGAGCAGAGAAACAGTACAAATACAGCCCTAGACATGGGCTGTAATCAACATTGGAAAAAACATGCCAGAACCAAAACCTAACCACCGGAAGTTCGCGGACTTTATTACTAACGTTTCAGCCCTTGCTAGTGCCTATTTCTTAGTCCGATTTGTCCTAGATTTTTCTCTAGAAACTCTAATCGAGAATGAAAATTTAATGTGGTTCTTCATTTTCGCTTTTATTACTGCAGTGTATGGTTTTATCTACGGAAAAAACGGCAAAAAATGAGATTGTAAACAACTAGATTGTGTAAAAGGTATTGAATTACACCTACATGCTTATGACAACTGTCAAAATAGGCGATTCAAATGGATTAATGCCATCAGAACAACTTGATAACAAAGAGGGAGCCATGTTCAACATAAGAACTAGACACTCGTATGGCCACTAGAAGAACTGGGGGTGGTGCTTAAAGGTCAGTAAACCCGACTAAAACTGGTGATGCTGTTGGAGAGCTAAGTGATCTCTTAGATGTTGCCCTATACAACCGCCCATGTACAAGCAGAAGCGTAAGATAGATAAGCTAGTTAAGACGCTGCTGAAACCTAAAAAGAAACATTAACTGGATAAGGAAAACTGTATGACAAGTGTATATAAACTGATATGCGAGCGAGCCTATTTTGTTGGGTATGAGCAGCTTTTCTTGCCAAGAAGTTTTAGGCGGCTGGTTGCTAGAAGTGAGTTGCACAGAGCTTGGTTAGCAGGTAATCAAGGTAATATCGGTGCGACCGATGGCGTTTTGTATCGGAAATGGTTTACTAACCGCAAGCATCATACAAATGCCACTATTAAACAGCTATGGCGTAGCATAAATCGATAACCCGAAACATCAGTATTTATAAGCAACAGAAAAAGAAAGAAGCCACATCTTTACTCATAATCGCTCGCCATCCTCTACTGTTCACCTGCCCACGTTATAAAGATATCAATCGGAAAAGTACTCAGTTCGATCTTGGTATAAGCGCTTACTTAACGCCTCTCCAAATTATTCCTTGTTAATCATCCCAATTATTATGATAATTGGGGTATTGTAAAATATCCACAAATGACATATATAGGTGAGTAATGTTCATAGGTGTTAGTAGAAGCCATCAATGGCGTTTATCAGAACCACCAGAACCATCTGATGATAAAGACTTTCAACTAAAAAGGGTGGAGTTTTTATCAGATGTTGACTATCGATGTACTGATTGCCATTTTCGTTCAGAAAAGTATCAACATGTTCATCACAAGGATGGGAATCACAAACATAACGAAATCATTAACTTTGAGTGTAAATGCCCTCTATGTCATATGTGTGAACATCTGGGTTTTGTTGCAGATAATAAACTTGCCACTTTAGTTTTTTGTCCCTCTTTGACCCAGGAGGAGCTCAATGCTTACGTTCGAATATCTTGGGTTGCAAATTACTTAGCAAAAATCCAAGGTCCAGAAAAATGCGGTACTACGCTTCTGCGTATTGCACGCGATACAGGGCTCTGGATCGAGCTCCTTTCTGCTACGGCGCAGCAAGTAAGTCAAGTGTACAAAATAACCAACATTAGGGCACTAGCTGAAGACTTTCGTGCTATGGATGACAAAGAGTATTCCGAACGTCAGTTAAAGTACCCTCATTTAAGGTTGCTGTTTACTCCAGATCCCTTTTCTCGAGAGATAGAGGAGTGGAGTAGGAACCAAGACTTCTTTTCAGATTTCTATGACCCAAACAATTGGCCAGAAATAGTGAACAACCATATCTCTAGTTTAGAAGGATAGGATATTAATGAACACATATGGCGTAGCGATATTCAACGATGAAAAAAAACCTAGGAGTGGATTCTCTTGTGTCGATGGCAAGGTGAAGGAGTTTAGTTCCTATTCTGATTTGGAGATGTCTACAATTTGGGTAACTAACATTCAACACTCTATATTTCAAAAAGAAGCCCTCTACAAAGTACCTAACCTACGTTCGTCGCAATATTTAAGGTTGTCTTTACAACAGATAATGAGGGAGTTGAATGTTAAAAAAGATATTGAAGGTATTCAACATTTAGCAAAGCTAGTTCAGTCAATTGCTGCAGATCTACAGGGTAAATTCGAACTTAATCCGGACTACCTTCGATATCGCCTTGGTGGTGAAATCCCACAATACCTGGAATCACAAGGGTTCCTACCTTCTGAACTACTAAATATAAGTGAACTCGCAGACGCTTCAGCTAAAGCGGCATTAAATGATGCGTATCAGTCATTCCAAGGTACTGTAAAGTCTGCAAACGGAAAGATCTATCATTATACCTTACCAAGGGTTGCGCATTTCGAATACTTAATGAATCAAAACTTTCCTTTGGATAACAATTGGGAAGAATTTACGTTTAGTAGCGATGGGCCAATTGTTGCTGGATATAAAAACAAAGTACTACTCCCTGATACAGAAAAAGTCATAATAGGTTTAAAGAACCTCCATAAAAATACTGCTGCAATTCTAAATATCAAAGTAAAGTCTATCGACCCAAAGCGAGCTCAAAGTTTTACCTTTGGAATCGAAGGTGTGAAATCTACAACGAGAATATGGGCTGCTCTTCCAGAGGTTATTGATATTTTACGTTACTGTGAGGTTGAAATTTTGGGAGGCCTGAAAACTAATGCTGGTAAGTTGGATGTAAGGCCTGAAATAGACCTATCAAAAAATAGATATAGTTACTCTAAAGGTGTGGTCAGTGAAAATATTTGGTGTGCCTTAGCCGATAAAGTCCACTTAGGAAGTCAAAAACAAGCTACTGGCCTGGGAGTGTACCTCAGAGCATATGACAGGATTATTTGCTCCAAACTTGCGGAAGCGTTTATGAAAGCAGGTTTCGTCGGCGGTGGGTTTGGTGTCGGTGCGGCAAGGGTTTGGTTAAGTAGCCAAGATGTAAAAAAAGCCAATATTATTGCAGAAAAATTTGGCGCAATGCCAGATATCGGAGTGTAGAAAATGGAAATTGAACCGCTAGAAATTTTCTCAGATGGTCAAATGCCCGAGACATACAAAAAGCTTCAAGATTTGAATGTGTTCGGAAAGCTTAACTCACAGTTTCATAACTCGTTTGGGGTACAGGATGTCATTAAACTAGATCAAATTGAACAGCTAGATGATGCGGATAAGAAAGCTCAAATGAGTGAATTAATCACAGCCCTATCTACAAGAAGAGTGGATACTCAACCAGTTATTGCGAAGAAAGTAAAGAGGTTAACTATCTAATGGGAGCTCTTTCATTTTTAGCGAATCTAATCGCCTATAAACCCTATGAGATTTGTCAATTAGAAACAACATCAAGCATTGACCCTCACTCACTGCTAACTCACGATGGTTCAATGGTTACCCTACTAAAGTTGAACGGGGCTTACAGGTTCTACTCAAATAAGCAGGAGCTTGCCATACTTGACTTTATGGCAAGTAGAGCTCGACAAAATTTTACAGACAGTGGAAACAGAATAGATTTTGTTATCGATATTGATTCAAGTCGTTCTGAGAGCTTTGTGAACAAGTGTCTTAATACAGTGGACTCTGTATCAAAAACGATGGGCTACCAAAATGAGAAGTTAAACAAGACTGAAAAGAGCCTCATTTCTCAGCTAATTAAGCCAGAGATGACCTATATTGTATTGACTACGACACCCCAAACTCTTGATAGACCAAACATCAAAGAGGGTAATGAAAATAGAAAAAAATTGGCAGATGAATATGGTCACAGTTTAAGCAGTAGCTCTAAGACCCAGAATCACTGGGTAGAAACGATGCAGATTTACGACCAGCATCGTTCTTTTGTTACAGAAATGACTAATATTTTTTCTGAGTACGTTCTATTCGAAAAACTAGAGTCTCATCGTGCATTAAAGGAAATCAGAGATCTTCTATACCGAGACTTTGAAAACCAGGACCGTTGGAAACCATCCACACGACAAGAATCATCTCCTAAAATAATGAGCAATCATACCTACAAGGTTGATACTGATGAGATTGGGCATAGCTCCATACATTCGCAGATAGTAGAACAGCCTTTTGAGGATGCTAAAAGACCTGACTTTAAGTTTTTCAATGGTCACTGCTATACCACGCTTGAGCGTTACTTAGTCGGGGATGAGCCTATGTTAATGAGGAGTTTTATAAACCGAGTTAACAGAGATGTTCCTATGCGTATATCGTACACTCTGGTTTCTGGCTCCCAAAGTATACAAACCTCTAAAATGACTAAATCGAGTCTCACCACATTCGTTGCTAAAACTAACCCAATATCAAGTGAAATTCTGAAAGCCTGTAATAAGACAACAAAGTTCATTCAAGAAGGAGGGTGTGCAGTAGAGTGTTATATGTCGGTGACTGTTTGGGGTGATAACGAAACGGAAACTAATACACGTTTCAAAGCCGTACAAAGTGCACTTAGAGGTTGGGGAGGGGAAAGGCAACGTATGTGCTCATTTCCTATAGAGGGCCTTTTATCCTCTTTACCTGGCTATAGCTCAAGGCCTGTTGGGAGAGCGAGTAATGACAGTATTGAAACAGCCTTCTCGTCCGCTCCAATCATACGTCCTGCCTCGCCGTGGGACTCCGGCGTATTGCTCTATATCACACCTGATGGCAAGCCATGGCCTATTGACTTTGATTCAACACAGTCACATCACTTGAATTTAGTTAGTGGATCTATGGGTTCTGGTAAGTCAGTTCAAGCTGGTGTATTAACCAGGGCAATGCATTTCTTAGCTGGAACGACATCGTTGCCTCTTATTGCGGGGGTCGACTATGGTGAGTCAATATTATTCACTGCCGAAACTGTTAGGGCAAACCTGAAGAAAGAGGATAGAGCTAAAGTAGGGGCAATCAGTCTTGCCAATGAAAAGACAAGCGCTTACAACATGCTTGAGCCACAATATGGTTACAATAAATTGGCTAAGCCGGAGAACAACACTGCGACTGCTTTTGTTACTAAGATAGTCAATGGTGGCTCGAAACAGCCAATCCACGTACAACTTGATAACTGTGTTTCAGCAATAATTGACAGTATGGTAGCAAAGGCTATTTCACAGCCTAGGAAAATTGACCCTTCGCAACCCGGCGTCGATAAAATACAGAAAGAGCTTGCTCACCATCTTGTACAAAAACATTTAAAGAGCGAGTCGTCGTACAGCTACCTAAACGCCCGTAATGCCCTATACAAAGCATCGAATGAAGAAGGTATATCTAACGCTCAACGACAATATTTCCTAAGATTGTCAAAAATAGCTCATAGGTATATTTGGCCGCTGATCTCTGACTTACCCAAAGAGGTAAAGTCGGCTGAACAGCAAAGCGCTATGGGTTCTTTCAAAGTTGGAGGAGAAAAACTACTGGACCTAATTGGTGCTTCAGTGCAGCTGATGACAGATCGATATAGCGCAATTTTAGGCTCATATCCGATGGTAGATTACTCTGACCTTTCAATGCTGTTTGTAAACGCTAAACCAGTTGTAGATTCCGCCCCAGCAGCGATGAAAAATGCATGGTTTATTCTTGCAAAAGGTCTAGCTCAAAGGCATTTCTGGGTACATGAAGATGATGTAAAAAATGATGCAGATCCTGTGTTTTATAAGCGTGCACTTCGAATTGCTCGAGCGAAAAAGCCTTTACCCAAGTATTACTTCCAAGACGAATACGAACAGGCTCAATGTCCTGAGTTAGATGAAAACTTTGATAAAGAAGTAAAAACAGCGCGTAAGTATCGTGAGATCATCACTTTATTGACACAGATGTACGAAGCTTTCCCTCCATCTATTCGCGACTTGGCTACTAATACCTTCATTTGCAACATCCCAGGTGTAGGTACAGAACGGGTGATTAAGGAACAGTTTAAGCTAACAGATGATGAGTTTGAATCTATAGAATCGTATGTCGGTAAAGCTGGAATTTTAAATGGCATGGGGCGCGGAATCTTGTACATAGGTAAGCTGAAGAAAATACAAGCGCCAATTATTCAACCTATCGTATCGGTGTTACCTCCTGGCTTAGTATGGTCATTAGCAAGTGATGCCGAAGATGTTCATGTCAGAAGAAAAGTAAAAGAGGCATTAGGTGACTCAGTACCTTATGATGAATTGAATATTGCATTAGGACAGGTTTTGTCGTTCCCAGATATGAAAGCACTCATCAAGAAGAAGGGTGAAGTCGATGATATGACTGACAAAGATGTTTACATTGATTGTATCAATAGGGTTAAAGAACATATTTTATTAAACGGAGTTGGTACGTGATAAAGAGATTTTTGGCATTTGTAACCGACTATTGTTTGATTAGCTTATTATTCGGTATTTTAGAGTTTTACGTCTTTGAACTAAATGCGTTGACTATCCAAAGCATAGGTTATTTCTATGTGTTCTTTTTCTTTACGATGATGGGCCAATACATACTTTTGAAGAGGACGTTAGGGGAAAAAATATTCAAACTTCAGGTGCAAGGAAAAGAAGGTGAGAACGTTGAGGTTTCTACTTATGTGTATCGTTTGTTCGGTACTCTAATTTGCTTAACGGTGCCGATTTTGTTCTTGATAGTTGTTTTCCCTAAACGTCGATCTCTGTCTGACCGGATGAGCTCGAGTAACGTCAAAACTCGTATAGTTTAAAGAATCTTTTCTGTGGCAATATCTATTGGCTCATCAGGGGATATTGTCATTGAGTGGTTAACACGCCATAGAGAAATGGGTGAGCGACTAAATCTATCTAAGTTATAAATCGAATCGTCAATTTGAACCATACTCCGGTAAATCACTTTTCCATGATTATTCTTCAGTTGCAAGATAAAGCTCGGCGTGGAGTAGTCCGAAGTGTTTCTTTGCATCTGAGTGGTTAGTATTTTCTGAATACTGTAACGTTTTGAGCCATTATCGATTTTAGATATTAGTGCGGTAAAAACCTTGCGTTCAAATGATGAAGTAATAGGTACCTGATTTGTCAATGAAACGATTGGTTGGATGTAAACGGTGTGTAGCTTAATTCTTTCTGAGTGCATTTGGCATAAGGTTGCTAAGACGAAATAAGGTCCTTCCACTTCTTTAAGTGCCGATTTGGCTAAAGGGCTCACCAAACGGGTAAACGACAGACACGTGTCATCAATTACTAAAGAATGTTCTTTTAACTCAATAGTATTGGTGATGAACATGCAAAATGCTTGTGGGCGTCCAGGGCCTTTCCACCCAGCCCCGGTTTTACGATAGAGTTTTGAAAAAGCGTATCTCAAACCTGTTGGTCCGATAAATATGTATTTATCAAGAGTACTACTTCCAAAGAGGATTTTATTGGCAGACCTCTTAAGTTTGAATAAGTGCTGTTCAGCCGACATAGATTTTCCGGAGAAATGCCAATTTGATAGTGTGTCGGTTAATAAATGATAATACAGCCTTTCTAACTTACTCTCTCCATGCCGTACACTGGGCGTTCGTGTTGAAGTTGACTTTGGATTAGTTGAATCAGTTCCAGTAGAAGGGAGCGCTCTGTGATAAATAAAGGTATTAAAATCTGATTCTTCGGACTCAGGCGAAATACTGAGGGATCCCCTCATAATTTCCCCAAAGCACAACCATGTTTGAATAGATTTTGAGCAAGCAGGGTTGCAGCCGCGAGCAAGTCTTCCCTCGTTATTGTGTAGCCAGAATGCCGCAAAACTTCCATCCCTAAGCGCACTGTTGAGAGTACATTTCGATTTTTGACAGTGTTAGCTTGGAAGTGCTTATCCCAACCTTGTTTCTGACCATGAACTCCAGCAAGCCAAAATGTCAGTTGAAGCATTAGGGCGATTAGCAGCATGATATCAAAGCGCTCTGAGCTGCTAGTTCGGCTATGACGGAGGCCTAAACCGTAGGCTGGGCTTTTCAAGTCTCGGAAGGTTTCTTCAATTTGCATACGCTTCGAGTAGAGCCTAACAAGTTGCTTTGGTGTTCGGATTTCAACGGGCAAGTTAGTCGCTAAAACCCATGGTTCTTTTGTCGAAGCGGAGTAGATTTTAGGTGACGGATGATGACAATTAGTCCGTGTCGAACGCTGATTTTTTCGGCCTTTAGGACGTGATTTATACAGTGCAATTTGACATGAAATTGGGTTGCTCTTAGTCAACCTCTTATAGCCTAAAGTCTTTGAGCGACTTGAGGATATGCTATGTAAGTTGCTGATAGGTTGCCAGTTTTCCGCACCTAAATCTGCATATTGCACTTTCCCTCTGACTCGACTTAACCAGTACCAACCTAGCTTTTCAACGGATTTATACCATGGCACTTTAAAGCCAGCATCACTGACAATGAGCGGTGTAGTGTTACTCGGTAGAATGCTTGCAAGGTCGGCTAGAAATTGGTCATGAGCCTTCTTTGAACATTGCTCTGAAAGCGGAAAGGCTTTCTCATAAAGAGTAATAGAACGACCATGTAGTGCCACCGAAGCCCGCAATACCATAAGCCGTTTTTGCTCACGAATATCAGACCAGTCAACAAGAACAATGGGCATCGAATTACCTGAACAGATAAAGCTGGCATGCCAACGGTATACAGCGAGTCGCTCTTTGTGCAAGTGACGATTACCTAACAATCTGTCGATTCGTTTGATGTTATGTTTTGTTCTGGCTTTCGTTGGCAGGTTACGACCAAGTTCGGTAAGAGTGAGCGTTTTACATTCAAGTAATGCGTGGCAAGCCAGCGTTAAACTGTTGAGTCGTTTTAAGTGCAATTCAGGGCAGAATTGGTAAAGAGAGTCGTGTAAAATATCGAGTTCGCACATCTTGTTGTCTGGTTATTGATTTTTCTCAGAACCATTTGATCACATGACAAGATGTGCATCTACCTTAAATTTATGATTTTTATCAAAATCATTAGGGGATTCCTCAGGGCGAAATATCTCTATTTACCGCTTCTCTGCAACCTTTTATGTCTGAGTACAAGGGACAATTTTGCAGATGTTGGCCATGCTCATAATGATTCACCATGAATATGTAATCCCCCCTTTTACGTAGATACATTGTGGCTGGTGGTGATACACAGTGGCAATTGAGTACTGAATCAGAAAGACGGAGAATTTTTAATTTGGATTGGGCTTCTGGGCTTTTAATACGATTTTTAAGCAGCAAGGAAGGTTGTTCAAAAGTGTGATGTTCAGAGTCCAAATTTTTATCAGAACTAGATACAGTTATGTGCATGCGAACACCTATTAATAGAATGCAAAAATATACCACATTAGCTATGAGGCAATACCGCCTGTAAATCATTAAACGATGACAAATTAACTACAAAAGGCAAATATATAGTATGAGATATCTTCTAGTTACAGTTCATAATTATCCCAGGTTTTACAAAAGTGACGGTGAGATAGTTCACATTGATCTAAATTATGTGGATTCCAAAACTATTTCTTCATTAGATGAAAATGGAGATTTATTTCACGTTAAAGTATCTGGAAGTCCTCCGTGTGTTCGTGATATTTGGTTAATTGATTCGGTAGATGTGGCACTAGATACATTGGCTAGTTATGGGATCTATCCATTCAAGAATAAGGCCGCAGCAAGAGCGAATGCCAAAAGGCTTGGGCTTAGTGCATTCAAGTATATTGCTGTACCATAATAATCAATGGAAGTTTATGAAAACAATTTCTAAAGCTGTTCTTACAAGCATCTTATTGGTTTCTTTTGATGCTTATTCAACAGAGATATGGCGGGGTTTAATAGTCAAACCTGAGAATAGATGTTCTCCATACGATAAATCTCAACAATACAACTATTCTCAACGAGTAGAAGATCACATAGTAAGTAGTATGGGGGGATTGATATATGGCCCTTACACTGGCAGTTACTTTGAATCTGACCGATACACAGACATTGAGCATATAGTGTCAACAAGTGAAGCACATGATAGCGGAATGTGCTCACAATCCAGTGAAATGCGCATTCAATTTGCCAGTGATCTCCTGAATCTTACATTAGCTTCACCTACTGTAAACCGTTGTGGTGACAACGGTAAGTGTGGAAAGGACGCTGGAGAGTGGTTACCCCAAAAAAACAGATGCTGGTTTGCTAATAGAGTGGGGTTCTAGGGATTTTCCCCTCTAAAAAGACATAATCCTCTGTAGACCACACCAATAAATGGCTGCGGAGGTGGTTTACTTTCAGCTTGGAGCCTAATCATCCACTATCGGCCTTGTTATTTCGCCAATATTGGGCAATTTCCCAGTATTAGTGAAGTTATACGTTCCGCTTAAGTTGATATTTTGCCACGCAACGGGCGAAACAGCACGAGTGATACCCGCTTTCTCTTCATCTCCTCTCGCTTCAAAGTGTCCCAGCAGATGACTCAGTATCGCGGAGTTGAAGTAGATGATCGCGTTGGCAAGCAATCTTGCACATTCATTCCAGATAGCGATTTCACTCTCGTTTTTGCCTCGGAACTGATCGCCATTCACCGACGCAATAGCCCGTCTCAGGAAGTGCCACGCTTCTCCCCGGTTAAGGGCACGCTGAACGTACTGCCGCAAACTGGCATTGTCTATGTAATCCAGTAAATATTGCGCTTTGACCAGTCGATTATACTCCGTCAGCGCCTGTAATGTCGGGTGCCCCGAAGGATAACCAGACAACTTTCTTACCAGCATTGCCTGTGTCGTTCGCTTTGTCTGAAGTGACAGAACAATGCGCCTAATATCCTGCCATCCCGTTTCGATGACATTCGTCCTGATGGGCTTTTTCAGGGCAAGGTTGGTGCCGCCGTGTTCATTTTCAGTTACGGCAAACAGATCATTGATGACACTACTGAACTGCGCGTATCGCGGTGCAAAACTGTAACCGCATAGATCCAGTAAGGCG
>NZ_JAWOQQ010000028.1:0-17631 GCF_033337405.1 Vibrio sp. YT-16 | reverse complement strand
GAGTGATTCGCAACGCTTGGCAGTTTCGCTTCGCTCAAGTATAGCCAAGCGCCGCTCACACCTTAATGCGGCGTTAGTTTTCAGAAGTAGAGTTCAAATATGGGACGTGTTGGCAAAAAAATCAAAATGAAAAGGTTGAAGCTAGCCTTAAGAAATATCTCTCATAATTCAACGAGTAAAGAGTTAGGTAATATGGATAAGATCTATAAATATTTTAGTTTTGATGTATTAGATTTGGTTTTTGCCAGAGAGGGGTTTTGTGGTGTTAAATGCTCACTACCGAAAGACTACAATGATCCATATGAGCTTTTCTTAGGAATGGACTTGTCCATCCCACCGGAACATCTGGCGTTCTATCACGATGTAGTAAGTGGCATCCCTCAGAACCCAACAACTTGCTTTTCTTATTCGCCTATCGTGTCGCCGATGTGGGCTCATTATGCTAACAATCATTCAGGCTTTGTACTTGAGTTTGACCTAGAGGGTTTACAGAAACACTTTGAGGGAAATCCGATTTGGGAGGTATCTTACCGTGAAGCTCCTTTGGAGAGCTTAAAAGGGATACTTGCGAGAGCTGCGGGGACGTTAAAGCCACGTCATTCTTATGCATTACAGGGAGCTGTTTTTGTTGAATCATATTTCTCAAAATATGATCAATGGGCATACGAGAAAGAGTGTCGATTTGTCGATATGACAAGTGTAACTGAAAATGTCGCAGGTAATGATATTTTGTTTATACCGCTAGAATTTGTGACTGCCTTCATTGCAGGACCAAAGTTCCCAACTGATTTGGTTCAACGTTCAAACGATATTGCATCTGTAGCGGATATGAAGTGGTATGAGCTTGTCATTGGTAAAAGCCATCCTAAGCCTTACATTAAAGCCCAAAATAGCGAAGTTTATATCTTTGAAGATAGCCAAATAGTTCAATCAGCACAAAATTGTAATAAGTGCTCAGAGCCCTTAGTTAATGACAATGAACTTTGCCCATGGTGCACAATTACTGAAACTCATAAAGAAGTCGCTGCTCAGCGAAACCCTTTTAGAATGATAAGTGCTATGGGGCGTCTGGATGATTATATGGAAGCTATGGGTAAGATCGGACGATAGGTGAAAAGAAAACTAACAAAGCATTTAAGAGTGATTCCCAACGCTTGGTATTTTTCATTCCATCGTTGGGTTTCGTGTTTACGGTGGTATGGTTAGGTTTCGTGGCAGCGTTGGTCACACCTTAATGCGGCGTTAGGCTTTAGGTAATAGTAAATGGAATATAAGTGCGATATTGAGTTTTTAGAACAGCGGCTGAAATTGCTAAAGTGGCTTAATTATGGGTTTATTATTCCTTGTTTAGTTGCTTTATATTTCAAACCTACAATTTTTGTTGTGAATGGTTCTTTTACTACAGGCTTAGTGATTTGTGCACTTATTATGTATGTATTGAGGTTTATAGATAAGCACTATGGCAATGCTTTACATAATCACCGTAGTGACATTGTTATAGTAAACAACGTAGGGGTTGAATTTCGTCACCAAGAGTCAGGTTACAACTTTAAGCGAAATTACGAAGAAATTGTGTCTGTGGAGTACTCAAAATATCTTGGTACACCAAAGGTAAAACTCCGATTTTCCAACAATGAGTTCTATGATCTTGTTTGGTTTAAAGACTCTAACTCACTTTACAGCAAGCTAAAGAGTAAAGAGCACTTGGTGAAAAAAGCCTAACAAAGCATTCAAGAGGGATTCACAACGCTTGGCAGTTTTGGTTTGAATCAGCTTTAGTGTTTACGGCACAATAGATTAGGTTTGGTGGTGGCGTTGTTCACCCCTTAATGCGGCGTTATTTCCGCAACGGATCTCTCAGGCTAAATGTACGTGATTGTAGCCTAAGAGTGAAAGTGGCGGGGTAATAGGGTGGAAAAGCGGCGAAAAGGGCGAATATTGGTCATTTCCATGCTAGCCTTAAAGCGCTTTAAGCGCACCTTAATATGGCGCAGTAATTAAAGAGTGACGCTAAAGCGATTTAAGGTAGTGAGCTGCCAAATACTTCGGCTTCGATTTTTGCCTGCATGCCGAAAATTTTTCGTCATATCAAAAGATTAGGCGTAAACATAGCCGACTTTAGTTGCGGAATAACAAGACGTTCAAGGCGATTCGAAACGCATTGGGGTTTTAGTGCCCAAATAGGCACGGATTTATCAGAGTTTATTTTAGGTTAGGGTGCATGTGCGTCTCTCACACCTTAACTGCGCGTTAGGTTTCTCCGCGGAAAACATCGAATTCGAGGATTTTGGAACATGGATTATGAAACGAAGCTACAACTTGCGCACAAAGAATTAAGTGACAAAGGTGTTTGGAAGTCGAACTACAATCCTCCACTTGTAAAGTTGTTACGTAAACTTGGATTATGTTTTCCGCCGCCTTATTATCAGAGCTTTTTCGCAAACGTTATGCTTTGTGTGGTTTTCTTTGCTCCTGTTTGGGGAATCTTCCAATGGTTTCTTGTGTGGAACGAGCTAGGTAAACCAGTTTTAGAAGCAGTTTATATCTCGTTACTTACTGGCGCATTGTTTGGTTTAGTTATGGCAACCTTCTACTACATTAGGCGCAAGCAATTAAATCTAACAGACTGGGGTTCATTGGGAGAATAAGCCCAAAACCTAACAAACTGTTCAAGAGAGATTCGCAACGCGTGGCATTTTCACTATGCGTTGGTTTTAGTGTTTAAGGTGGTATGCGGCGGCTTCGGTATTGCGTTGCTCACCCCTTAACAGGGCGTTATGCTTAATCACATAAAATCAGTGGGTTATGGTTTTCTTTGTTCCCTCAACTTTTTGGTTTTGTACTCGTCGGCAAGTTGGCTTCAGTGGGCGTATTTTCTGGATATCCATTCTTGGGCGCTGGAAATTTAGAGAGTTGCCTCAATCAATTGTCAGGTAAGTGCGCGGTTAGGGCGGCTGGTTCAATCAGTAATTTAATCTTCGGTTTTTGAGTTTTAGCGGCCGAATTTCAAAGCCCGATTTTTAAAACTATGAGTCATTTCGGTTTTCTACGCTGTGGTTTTTGTTTGTAAATCAAAGTGAGTTAATCTTGGTTCTATTAAAACGTAACCCATTGAAGCTTAAGCATAACAAGGCGTTCAAGAGGGATTCATGCCGCGTGGCATTTTTAGTCTGCAGTGATTTTCGGTGGTGAAAGTGGTCTGCGGGAAGTTGGGTTCGGCGGCATTCACCCCTTAACGCAGCGTTAAGCGTAATAATTAAACTGGAGAACATATGAAAACATTTATGTTACTAAAGGACAACGATCGAAAAGTCCTAGATATTTATAAAGAAGCAAATGATATCTGGAGAAATGAACTTTCTGAAAAATGGACAGTGAAAGATCTTGCTGACAAGTTAAGTTCTCTTCAATTGAATTTTGAGCATAAAATGGAAAAGTTTGGGTTAGACCGCTGGGAAGGGCAAGAAATTTTCGTTGTGTCAGGACTATCATACTATCTTGATGATACAAATGAAGGTAGCCATAAGGCTGACAAAGTTAGAGAGGCTTTTGAAATCAGCTTCTGTAGTATTGAAGTGAAAGGTTTGTCAAAAAGACTATCTAAAGCTTTGTATCTAGGGAGTTATTAACCTATGCCTAACTTTCCTGAAGAATTTGATTCCGAACAATATGTTCAATGGCATAGAAGCAATGTCGAAGATATCGATTTAGTAGCCTATTTGGATCAAACTAGAGACGAACTAAAAGCAAATAAAGACCGTCTTGAAAAGCTACTTACGCTACTGGATAGCTTAAACACCGTTTTAATTCGTGCCAAGCAAACTAATGATGAAGATACATCTATTTTAAAGTGTGAAATCATGCTTGAAGACCAATTGCAAGGTGACAGATATGAAGAAATCTTCAAATCGACAGATTCGATCATTGATAAGTTATGGCGAAAAAACAAAGACTCTGAAGATTACGTAAAAACTGATAACATTAAAGAGCGCTTGAAAGATCTCGTAAGAAGCTCAGTAGTCGTTAGTTCTCATAAATATGCTAGCGATTTCAGCAAAGCCCTTAAGGATTGGAAAAGGAAATTTGAAATAAACAATATTCCTTTGGATGATTACACTGATATTTCAGAAATAATAGTTGAGCAAGAAGCTAAAATGGCTAGTGGGTACTTTGCTTATCACGCTGATGTAATTTACACAGACGGAGTTCATGTTGAGATTCAAATATATTCTCAATTAAATGAGGTTTGGCGCAAGTTGTCACATAAGCTCTATGAAAAAACAAGATTGAACCAAGATGTAGCCCATGGACATGGAACAAGTGCTTCTCGTTTAGTTTCTCTCGGGCATTTACTTCATTTGGCAGAATGCGAAGCAGAAAGGTTACAAAGTGATTTAGCCTAGAGAAAATTACGCTTAACAATCTGTTTAAGAGTGATTCGCAACGCTTGGCATTTTGCTATGCGTTGCGTTCTGTGTTTAAGGTGGTTTGCGGGAGCTTCGGTATTGCGTTGCTCACACCTTAACAGGGCGCTAGGCGACATGAGATAAACGATAGAGTAGTGATAGTATCTTGGCGTGAATCTAGCTTCAGTTAATAGAAAAGGAGTGGATTAATGAATGGTAAAGCATTTGATAATTGGCAAAAATCGCGAAAGAAAGGCTGTTTAAATTGGCTTTTCAGAACAACTTTCGTCACAGCCATTTTGTACATAATTTTTAATGTTATTTTCCTATATCCGTCTTCTGATGCGGCAAGCATTACTATTTTCTTATCGGATAATGCTCTTAATTACTCAATTTACACGATCGGGATGTTTTTCGCATTTTGGGCTATTTGGCTATACAACGAATCTTCGTATGAGAAAGAAGTTAAACGTAGAAATGTCGCCTAACAAACTGTTCAAGAGTGATTCGCAACGCGTGGCATTTTTACTATGCGTTGGTTTTAGTGTTTAAGGTGGTATGCGGGAGCATTGGTATTGCGTTGCTCACACCTTAACAGGGCGTTAGCATACTTTGATAGGAGTTCAGATGGCTACGATAGTCGAACAAATTGTTAATCGTGAAATTGACTCGGTCATCGTGTACGAATCTGACCAAGTTATAGCTTTTGCAGACCATGATCCAATCAACTTTGGGCATATTTTAATTTGTCCTAAGACTCAATACCGTACTTTCATTGACCTGCCTGAGTCTGTGTTTTTTGAGATCACCGACGTTGCAAGAGATTTATATAAACGTATAGAAGCTAAGTTCAATCCCGATGGTATCGGCTTTATGCAAAACAATGGAGAGACACCTCATTTCAACGAGCTCGATCACTACCATTTGCATATTTTCCCTAGGTTTCATGGCGACCAGTACGGTTGGGTTAGTAGTGAACTTGGAATTCAAACTATGGATAAACTAAGAGAATCACTTAAAGATCTATGAGCATTGAAAAAGTATGCTAACAAATTGTTCAAGAGTGATTCGGCACGCGTGGCATTTTTGTCATGCGTTGGTTTTAGTGGTTAAGGTGGTATGCGGTGGCTTAGGTATTGCGTGCCTCACACCTTAACAAGGCGTTATATGATATGAGGGTTTGATAGTGAGGTTACCCAGAAAGTTAGATCGTCAACTCGGGTTTTATATTTGGGGATGCATTATTATCGCAGTGGCTTGGCCTTTAGTTATCCCGCTCGCTATTATTTGGGGTGCTTACAAAGCACTCTCTTTGATAATATCCAGCTGGTGTTCTAGCTGTAGTAAGCCCTTTTCTATGTATAAAGCGAAATCTATCGTAATAAAATCATATTGGGAAAAGGCGTGTTTAGATGGCTCTCCCGACTTGCGATATAAACGAAATGCTAAACACTATGAGCTACGTGAAACTTGGGTTTGCAAGCGTTGTGCGTTGACAAAAGTGAAAGAAGTCTCTCGTGTCGATTCATATTAATCATATAACAAACTGTTTAAGAGTGATTCGCAACGCGTAGCATTTTTACTATGCGTTGCGTTTGGTGTTTAAGGTGGTATGCGGTGACTGCGGTATTGCATTGCTCACACCTTAACAGGGCGTTATAACACCTAAATCAAGTTAGTCACAAACTAGTAATAGTGAGGATGTGTTGTGAAATACATTAGAAAATTAGTCTTGAGCATATTGGTCATTTCTAGCTTTACATTGGAAGCTAATCAAGAAGATTTTCAACTCATAAATAAGTGGGGAGATGATTCCCAACGGCCGAATCGAGCTCTTACAATAACAGAGCGAAGTGGTGGCGTTGTATTTTTTGATGGTAACCTTGGTGTGAATAATAGTGGCAAGGCGGGCATATATTTTACCCTTACTCGACATCAGTTAGATGCTTGTGCCCTAGAAGACGATGGGTTTATGCCCATGAAGGATAATGTCACGGGTTTCAGAGAAACTGTTTACATCGTTGAGTCACAAAAAATTAAAATGTGGGAGTATTGTAATCTTACTCGGGAAGGCTCTCGATATTTGCTAGCGACCCCAAAAACTGAAGATGGGCTAAAGTTTATCATCAACAAGTTTAAAACCAAGGAAGTCTCTGAAGGCGTAGTTCACGTTGTGAGTCCGTGGGTTGATGGTATTGATTTAAGTACATTTGGTTTTAGCAATAGTTGGAGTTCTGTCAATTTAGATGTAGCACTTTAAGCCGATTCATCAACGGTGTTATAACAAAGCGTTTAAGACAGATTCGCAACGCGTGGCATTTTGGGTTGTAATCGGCTTTAGTGTTGACGGCACAATGGTTTAGGTTCAGTGGTAGCGTTGCTCACTACTTAACGCGGCGTTAGTACGGGTTTAGCATCAAAGGTCATCAGTTTTGGTGTTTATCTGTTTTGGCGTTCGTCTTTACACCTTTCAGTTTGTACCTTTCACGTTCTTTCCGGTGGCACTATATGCGGAGTGTTTGCTTTGATTTCACCGTTTACGGTTTCTAACTCTTAGCCTATTTCTTTGACGCTTCTTCTCTTTGGTGGTTTTTACTAAGTCAGAATTGCCTTTCTTTGGTGTTGCCGTCCAAGTGCGAGGATCGAATCCTTTTCTAATTTGAAGCCAGTAAAAGTAGGGAAGTTCAGGGCGTTTTTCTTCTAGCCAACTTTTGTCTCTTAATCGAGTTTAGGTTTTGTAGCTGCCCGTCTCACTTCAGTGTTCAAAGCCTTTCATATCATCTAATTTTTCAATATCTTGGATCGCATGAATAGAAGTAGCGCATGTACTAACAAATTGCTTAAGAGTGATTCGTAACGCGTGGCATTTTCACTTTGCGGTGGCTTATGTGTTTAAGGCGCCGTGCGGTAGCTTTTGTATTGCGTTACTCACACCTTAGCAAGGCGTTATAAAACTATGCACGTTAAGCTGAGACTGTGAGTTCAAATCAGAGCTGCAACTATTTATTTGCTATTGTATTTACTAGTTTAATTTCACAATAGGTTACTGAAATGGCAAATAATGTTTATCGCGTAATGGCTGGTGACGATGTAGTTGTTGCTGGAGAGGACCAAGTTGTAGTTACTCTAGAAGATGCTTTGAGTGCTGTTGATGAGTTGGGAGATTTAGTCCATAGCGTAAAGAAAGAAGTAAAAGACTTCATCAGTGAAAACTGGGATGAATTTCTTGAGAAGCTAACAGGAATTGATGTCCCTGAATATTTGTTGGAACAGTACCCAGATTTTTATCAGTATTTGGAGTGGGTCTTACAGCTAGTCGGTTTAATATAGCGGCGTTTAATCCCGTTTTATAACAAACTGTTCAAGAGTGATTCGCAACGCGTGGCATTTTTACTATGCGTTACGTTTAGTGTTTAAGGTGGTATGCGGTGGCTTAGGTATTGCGTTGCTCACACCTTAACAGGGCGTTAGCTGTTTGAGAAACACATGAAAATAATCGATAAGCCGTTATTTTGGCTATATGTTAAAACGCGAGACTCAGTCTTTTCATCATTTAAAGGTTTTTCCTCTCTACTCTTAGTCATCATTATTGCGGCTATAGTTTCAGGTAACAAATCTCCCGAAAACACCTTCATGTCTTACATGTTGTACCTGTTGGCGCTTAGTGTACCTACCTCAATGGGTCTTATGCTTTTGAAGCTTAAGTTTCGAAAAGTTGCAGGCTCCATTCCTAGGGCAGAGTTAGCGTACTTTTTACAGAACAATAAAGGTATCGAGCTGGAAAGTGCTGTAAAAGGGATATTTTCGCTCTACCTATCATTGATGATTTATCTCTGGTTTTTGATGATGGTTGTTGCAGTTTTGGGGCCTTTTATTTTAATGCTAGTGTTGTAGTACACAGCTAACAATCTGTTCAAGAGGGATTCGCAACGCGTGGCATTTTCACTATGCGTTGGTTTTAGTGTTTAAGGTGGTATGCGGTGGCTTTGGTATTGCGTTGCTCACCCCTTAACAGGGCGTTAACTTTATTAGGACATTATGGAATACGAAAATAATATAAGAATTAGTAATCTCCCTCGAGGTGATTTAGCTGAGCTTTGGCGCATGTTATCTCCTCATGAGTTGAACGAACTAATTACGAGAAGTAACGACAAAGAACTATCTCTTCTTATGGGGCACCTTCCAGAGAAGGGGATGCAGACTCTTATTTCAAATCTAAACGAAGATTCTGCGAATAGGTTGTTCTCTTCAATTTCTAATAGAACAATTAATAAGGTTTTATTGCTATGTTCTGCCAATGCGCTTTCTAAGCTACCTAGAGTGCTCAGTCGTGAAAATCTCATTCGTGTTATTCGAAGCACAAGCTCAGATGTACGGGATAGGTTGCTTAAAATGTTGCCGATCGAAGATCGACATATGATCATGGAAATAACTGAAGAGCAGACTGAACTGGAAGGTAACTATAAACATTATCTGACTCAAAAACTTGAAAACTCAATTGAAAAAGATGCTTTTGAGCGGATAAAAGAGCTTGAAGATAAAGAGAGATACCTAGAGCGTCGTCAGCGAGCACGTGAAGAACAGTTGGCTGAGCAACTGGAACACCTTCGTAATCAGATATCTGTCGCCGAAAAGGATTTCCATCAACGTCAAAATAAACTCAAAAGTATTGAAAGTAATTATGCTAAACGTGAGTTAGAACTTAAGGACAACATAAGGCAGTTACAAGAAGAGCATCAAAGACAAGTACAAGAAAAAATCGAAATCAAAGTACCTGAGTTCGTTAAATCTGCAGTTGAAGTTTTGGAGAAGAAAGAAAAAGAGTTTTCTGATAAATCGAGAAACTGGAACTTACAAGGCTCTTGCGCTTTAGGTCTTGCAATAGCGTCTGCTATTGGTGCTCTGATCTATGGTGGTTTTGCATTCCATGCAGCATCTAAGGAAAATATTGATTGGTTCTTTTTCTCCTTTTTATTACTAAAAGGGCTGATTGTGGTTACGTTGTTCGGGGCTTGGGCAAAGCATGCGTATAACCTAGGTAATGCTTATATGCACGAGTCATTAAAGCGCAGTGACCGTATGCATGCCATTAACTTTGGAAAGCTCTATTTAGAAGTATACGGCAATGATGTTAGCCAATCGGATATGAAAGCGATATTTGAAAATTGGAACTTGGACAGCGATAGTGCTTTTACTAAAGTACAGCCTACAAATTTTGAACCAAAGGTCGTGGAGCAAGTTACTCAAATGATTGCGGCAGTTTCTAATGCAACGAATAAGCAACATTCAGAAAGTAAGCCACAGCAAACATAAAGTTAACAAACTGTTTAAGAGTGATTCGCAACGCGTGGCATTTTTACTATGCGTTGGTTTTAGTGTTTAAAGTGGTATGCGGGAGCATCGGTATTGCGTTGCTCACACCTTAACAGGGCGTTATGTGCTTGGAGGAAAAATGGAATATTTTCAGTACTATGGAATCGACTGGGTTGCAATGGTACTTACGTTTCTTGCAATTTGGCAAATTGGAAATAAGAACAAAATCGGTTTCATTCTAATGATGTGCGGTAACACTAGTTGGGTAGCAGTTGGTTATCTTACTGGCAGTGTGGCAATGATAATTGCAAATATCATCTTTTTCTCAATGAACCTTAGAGCAATCATCAAATGGTCGACGCCAGAGAAAGAGCCTAAAGTTAGTGTTGCTGAGCAGTCATCTACAAGCTAGAAGTTCGCACATAACAAACTGTTCAAGAGGGATTCGCAACGCGTGGCATTTTCACTATGCGTTGATTTTAGTGATTAAGGTGGTTTGCGGCGGCCTTTGTATTGCGTTGCTCACCCCTTAACAGGGCGTTAGTTGCGCGCGAAAATAGAGAACATATGAAAGAAAGTTGGATTCGGTACGAAGATATCGAAGAAAAGAGGCAAGGCTATTTTGTTATCTACAGCCCTGTATTCACAGGTCAAGACTTTGCTATGTTAAAAATTCATATTTATGAACAAGAATTAGTTTCTGAAATAAAAAGGATCGCTGAACATGAGCTGAGTATTTGGGCAACACGATACGCTACTCCAGTTATGGTTATTGTAAAAAACTTTACTCAAACTGATTGGAGAACCAAAGACATTGTGGGGCACAATTTTTTGCTTGGTTACGCTGCTGGTAATGATGTGATAGCGCATTGGGATGAATACCCTAAGTCACAAGAACCGCAATTTGACCTGTCAAAAGAGACCTTAGCAATCATATACTCCGATTTGAGTAGTAGAACTTTTGAGCAAGTAATAGAAAAACAAAAAGAAGATGCAAAAGGTCGGAAATTACTATTGTTTGTTATGACTTTCTGGTTTTGTGTTATTCCTGCCTTCATTGCATATCTAGGCTGGTCTAGTCCGTTCTTTTCTTTACTAGCGTTACTATATAGTTGGTATCTGGCTACGAAGAAAGGACTTGAGTTGTGGGGTAAGAAAAGTAAATCTCAAAAGGAATTAGATGAGGAAAAGGAGAAGTTACAGAAAGAACATCACCACTATCATTGTAAGCTCAATCCTGATGCATTCCTTAAGCTAAAGTGTGAGAACTTTAAGAAAGAGCGTCTAGAAAGAGAGCGCAGTAAGGTAGAGGAAATGCGCAACTAACAAACTGTTTAAGAGTGATTCGTAACGCGTGGCATTTTTACTATGCGTTGGTTTAAGTGATTAAAGTGGTATGCGGGAGCTTCGGCATTGCGTTGCTCACACCTTAACAGGGCGTTATAACTTGTCTGTCCAATCATGATTATTGGGGTGAACCATGTACTCTTACAAAATGTCTAACATGGTTAGATATTCCAATATTGAGGCTCCGATGAAATTTCTCCGTAAGTATAAAATAAGCGTTCTTTTCTGTATCAGCGGTATTTTGTGTTTAATTGCTTATAACACCATCGGTTCATACGTAGATGAGAATGGCTTCTTAGTTGAGCCATTTCGGTTCATTCCTTTATTTTGGCTTTTTCAGCTACTGGCGTTAGTGGCTTTGGTTGTTACCTTCGTTAAACATAGAAAGGTTCAGTAAACGGGTTAGTTAAGCCACAAGCGCACTAAGAAGCTTCGTTATAACAAAGCATTTAAGAGTGATTCCCAACGCTTGGCATTTTTTATTCCATCGTTGGGTTTTGTGTTTACGGTGCAATGGTTTAGTCTTGGTGGTTGCGTTGCTCACACCTTAATGCGGCGTTATACATAATAGGCATGTGATGAAGGTAATAAGTAAGTTTACAATTCAAGAGCATCAATGCGCTTATGAGAATCGCCCGCTCAAATCCGCGTTATTTTTCGATGGAGTGCAATTAAAATTCAAAACTCCAGGATATGTTATTGAAAAGCAGTTTGAGCTTAAAAATTACTATTTACTGTTTCTAAATTGGGACTGTTCGTTTGAGGAAGGTTGTGCGGTGCTACTAATCAATAAACAACTAGAATTAGTCGGAAGTTATAGCTTTAAACCATTTTATAATAGTTTCAATCTTAGTTCTGTATGTGAAGTAAAAAAGGATCATTATCGTATTGTTTTTGACTCAACAGAAAGTTATGAGTTAGTTGTTAATTATCCCAAGAAATGCTGGTTCAGTAGAGTCTTGGTTATGAAAAAATATTATGTATAACAAATTGTTCAAGAGTGATTCGGTACGCGTGGCATTTTTACCATGCGTTAGGTTTAGTGGTTAAGGTGGTATGCGGAGGCTTAGGTATTGCGTACCTCACACCTTAACAAGGCGTTATGCGTACTAATTAACAAGGAAGAATTAAATTTGAAAGGAAACTGTTTGTGTGGAGAAGTTTCGTTTGAGTTGTCAGGCGAATTGCCACCCATCTATCAATGCCATTGTTCTCTGTGTCGCAAGGTATCGGGTTCTTCATCAAATTCAGCGTTGATAGTTGAAGCATCAAATTTTAAGTGGCGTTCCGGCGAACATCAAATTAGGTCATTTTCTACGAGATCAGGTTTTAAATCTGAGTTTTGCTGTCAATGCGGTAGCCCAGTACCGAATATCAGCTCAAGCGGTGATTCATATTGGGTGCCAGCTGGCCTGCTGTCCGAGTCCGTGGATACAAAAGTTTCTGCTCATGTTTATGTTGGCTCTCACGCTAGTTGGGACGTGGGCTTTGTAAATGACGGTATACCGAAATTTGATACGATGCCAACTGATAAAGATTGGTTAAAAATATGCAGGTAACGCACGCATAACAAGGCGTTCAAGAGGGATTCTCAACGCTTGGCAGTTTTGGTTCAAAATTTAGCTTTTGTGATTATGGCACAATGGTTTGGGTCAGGTGGTGGCGTTGTTCACCCCTTAACGCGGCGTTAGTTGAATAGGGAAAATCCGTGAATATTTTTGAAGCATTTCTTAATGTGCTTGCGCAAGTCTGGTATCTAGTGCCTTTATTGCTCATTGTTAGCGTTTTCAAAAGTAGGTGGCTAAAAGGTGTATTCGGTGAGTTTCTCGTGAACCGTCTTTTGTCCAAATTACCAGAGTCTGACTACACACTAATAAAAGACGTAACGTTGCCGACTAGCGATGGTACAACTCAAGTCGACCATATTGTGGTTTCTAAATATGGCATCTTTGTCGTTGAAACTAAGAATATGAAAGGTTGGATATTTGGCTCGGCTCGCCAGAAACAGTGGACACAAAAGATTTACCGTCATTCCTCTAAATTTCAAAACCCACTGCATCAGAATTACAAGCACATAAAAGCTCTAGAAACCTTGCTAGGTTGCAGTGAAGAGCACTTGCATTCAGTTATTGTTTTCATCGGCGACAGTACCTTTAAAACCGAAATGCCTCCAAACGTTACCTATGCTCGAGGAAGTATTCGATACATTCAGCAATTTAACGAGGTAGTGTTCTCTGACAAGGATTATGCTCGGTTAACTGAGTCTATAAACCAGATAAAGTTAAAGCGCGGAGTTATTACGGATTTAAAGCATCGTAAACATGTTAAAGAAGTTGTCACATCCAAAGCTAGCTCAAATCAGTGCCCCCGTTGCGGCTCTGAAATGGTGTTGCGTGAAACCAAGCGTGGTGAAAATATAGGTAAACAGTTTTGGGGTTGTTCAACTTTTCCCAAGTGTAGAGCGGTGAAACAATTCAACTAACAAACTGTTTAAGAGTGATTCGCAACGCGTGGCATTTTCATCATGCGTTGGTTTTAGTGATTAAGGTGGTATGCGGCGGCATTGGTATTGCGTTGCTCACACCTTAACAGGGCGTTAGGCGCAGTGAGAAATTTCGTGGGTCATATCTCTAATTTCTCTCCGGCCATTCGCTCCAGTTTTTCGGCAATCTGGCTTTATCTTCCCAAGTTCTTGAATCACTCAATCCGTAAAACATGCCAAGTTTCGCAGGTTGCCTCATTCGGTTTTCTGGTCGGTTTGTTGTCAGTTTCTTTGGCTCAAATCGCTTTAAGTTTGTCTGCCTTCGAAACAGGTTTATTGGCTAGAATTTCGTTCCGATAGTCAGCTTTTCCAAATTTCATTTCTATGTGTTGAATTGCCAATTTCTTTAGTGTTTTTGGTTGCAGTGGGTTTCAGAAACTTAGTCGCTTTAGCCTTTGGGTCTTAACCAAATTCAGTGGGTTACGTGCGTTCTTTTTTCCAAAAGGTGGTTTTCTAAATCCCATTTTAACTATTTGCGTGAAGCGCCTAACAAAGCATTTAAGAGTGACTCACAACGCTTGGCGATCTCAGTTTAAACTTGGTTTTAGTGTTTAAGGTGCAATGGTTTGGGTTAGGTATTTAGCGTTGTTCGCACTTTAATGCGGCGTTATGTACAAATGGTGAAATAGTCACTAGTGATTAAGTAATTGTATGAAAAAGAAATTTATCCACGTCGATGTTCTAGTCGACGAATATGTGAAAAATTCTAAGCTGATAAACCAAAGCAATGAGTCACTTTTAGCGGGTAGTAAAGGTTTTCTAGGTAGAAACCTAAAAGCTAAGTTAATCATAGCTAGAGAAGAGCACAAAAACTATTGTATGACACTCGAAGAACTTGATGGTGGTTTTATAGGGGATCTAGAGCTTTATTCGCACAATAACTTAGCCCATCTAGGTATAAAAGATACGAACTATAAGGTTGTTTCACGTGCTCGAACGGTCTGTTTTGACAGCCTAGCGCGTTTTGAAAAAACACTTGCTTCAATAGAAGATAGTCTGAACTTCAATTTGTCAATTAAGTTAGCGTGGCTCAGTATTGGAGTTGCTGTTATATCAATAATTACAAGCTTTATTAGTAGTTAAATTTATACATAACAAACTGTTCAAGAGGGATTCGCAACGCGTGGCATTTTTACTATGCGTTGGTTTAAGTGATTAAGGTGGTATGCGGCGGCTTCGGTATTGCGCTGCTCACCCCTTAACAGGGCGTTATATGCCCGATTTGAATGTAGAGGAAATAATTGGAAATATTAGGTTTTTTTCAAGTAGCACTATTGTTAGGTTGTTTGGGAATGATTATCTCTAACCTTGTTTCAATGCATAGTTTGTTTTACAAAATGTCTTCTGCATTGAACGGATATAGTGTAGCGGCTATAGCGATGGCTCCTTTTTTGATCTTTATATCATGTAAGTCATCTGATGCTGCTGAACTTTATCGGAGACAAATACTACAGCATGGTAAAAGGTTTTTGTTTTGGGTGTTTGTATTAGCTTTATTTGTATATACGCATCATGAATACGAGTTATTTCTTGAATCTAGGCAAGTCTCAGGCATATAACAAGGCATTCAAGAGGGATTCACAACGCTTGGCAGTTTTGGTTTGAATTAGCTTAAGTGTTTACGGCACAATGCTTTAGGTTAGGTGGTGGCGTTGTTCACCCCTTAATGCGGCGTTAGCCCTCAGGAGGTAATTTGTTCAGTCCTAAATTTGAAGTGAAAATTAATGGTGCAGATAGAGTATTCAATGTTGAACTGCTCTCTGAATTCGCAAAAAAATATGACTTCTATAAATATACGGGTGGTCGTTTTAGCTGGTTTTTTATACTCCAAGTGATTATGTACCACGATAGCTATGGTATTGAGCCAGCAGAAATACTAGAAGCCATTAAAGAACTTGAAGGGGTTAAAGATACAAAGTTGATAAAAGATGCTACAGAGTTCAAAAGACCTCCCCTAAAAGGCCTGTGGCATAAACATTATTTTTCTGCCAGATTTCTAGCTAAAAACCTACAAATCCACCATGGCAAAAATGGTGTTAAGCGTGTTATCGAAAAGCATTTGGCTAATGGAGAAACGTTAACTGATGAAGTTATACGTAAAATGGGAGACGATCTAATAACTAATGCATTTGAATCGAGGGCGGACTTAAGTAAGTTAACAGGGGAGTGGATAGTTTTTGCCAAGTATAACAATGAAAATTATTATTTAGCGCTCGGCGAACATGAAAGTAATGACGAGCATCTTTTTAAAATGATTAGTTCTACCTGTATACCTCAATTCGATTTTCTTGATGATATATTGAACATTAAGGGCTAACAAACGCTTTAAGACGGATTCGCAACGCTTGGCGGTTTTTGTTTAATTTGTCTTTAGTGTTTATGGTGCAATAATTGAGTGTAGTGGTAGCGTTGCTCACCACTTAAGCGGGCGTTATGTGCTTTAGGAGAAAACGATGAATAAGTGTCTAATCATCATATTAGCTAGTCTTTCATTTGGTGCTCTTGCTGAAGAAGAGTCCATTGACTGTAATAATGCGATGACCACAATCGAGATAAACCAATGTACTGCTATTGAACTAGAGTCAGCACAAGTTAAATTAGACAAATATCTAAACACTAGCTTTGAGCACAACTCTCATGACCCAGAACTGATCGCAGCAATTAAGCTTGCTCAACAGGATTGGCAAGCATATATGTCCTCTCACTGTGATTCGGTTTATACGCAATGGCGTGATGGAACTATTCGTGGAGTTATGGCGATATCGTGCAAAACTAAGTTAACTAAGCAAAGAACGCACGAGTTATGGGAAAACTTTTTAACTTATATGGACAGTACACCACCAGTTTTACCGGAGCCAAGTGTAGAGTAGGTTTCAATCACGCACATAACAAACTGTTCAAGAGTGATTCGCAACGCGTGGCATTTTTGCTATGCGTTGAATTTAGTGATTAAGGTGGTATGCGGGGGCTTCGGTATTGCGTTGCTCACACCTTAACAGGGCGTTAGGCATCAGGAGGTATCTATGGACTCGACTATTATTGGTGCAGTTATTGGGGCATGTGCAACACTTGTTGCAGTGCTTATTTCCTGGAAGTTGCAACAAAAAAGAGTTAGTGCACATGACCTTGAATTGTTCGAAAAATATAAAGATTTGTTCGTCAGCAATAGCGTTGCTGAATTTTATCGTCAGCATGACTTTTTAGCGCCCTTCCCAGAAAAATATTGGACCCCGCTATCGGTTTATGTGGATAACTGGCATAAACCAGAATTTGAGTTTTCTGATCCCGGTCTGAATAAAGCTCACAAATCTTTGTATAAAGCTGCGGAGCAGTTAGCAACGACTATAGCTGGCAATACTGTAACTATTGCCCCTAATTATAGTATGCGTTCTGTTAAGCCTGATAACCTTCCTTTTGGACCTGTACCGGAACACATCAAGGCTGAGGCTACAGAAATTAATCGATTGGTGCCTAGTTTTATAAGTGCGCACGATACATTTGTTAAATTAGGTATTAAAAGGCTGTATAAAAATGCCTAACAAACAATTTAAGAGTGATTCACCACGCTTGGCATTTTCGGTTTGGATTAATTTTAGTGATTAAGGTGGTCTAATTGAGTTGTGTGGTAGCGTGGTTCACACCTTAATTGGGCGTTATGTTCTTGGAGGTTTATGGAAAACTTCAAAATTAGCAGAATCCACACAAAGTTAGGTATTTTCCGACTATCTGGAATCCTCAACAATGAAAGTGGTATTAAAACTATCAGCTATATTTCTGCTGAATATATGGGAACTGATGGCTGGTGCGAACTTAATTTACAGTCGGAGCATACTCAAAATTTACTGAGAGACATTCAAATTGAAGTGTGGCAGTACCTAGCGTGAGCAAGTCTGTTGCATCGACCAGACATAGTTTTGTAAATATCAGTGGCTTCAAATAGCTACGAACATAACAAAGCGTTCAAGAGGGATTCTCAACGCTTGGCAATTTTGGTTCTAAGTTTAGCTTTTGTGTTTATGGCAC
>NZ_JAWOQQ010000027.1:0-30614 GCF_033337405.1 Vibrio sp. YT-16 | reverse complement strand
ACATTTTCAGCAACTTAGTTGCTCGTCGTTAGGGGTGCGTATCTTACTTCACACCGTGAGAGAGTCAAGCATTTTTTTCAAATTTCTTTTCTCTCAATTCCGACTCGCTGTGTGACTTTCGTCTCACTCCGTGTCGGTGGATGCGCAGTATAGGGAGTTGAGAAATTAGTACAAGCGTTTTTTGCAAAAAAACTTTCAACCGAACAAATAGCAATCACTTTGTGTATATACCAAGCGATCTTGGCTATTTTCTCTCATTTAAAAGGATCTTTCCTCAAGAAAAAGGGCGTTTCTACCTGAATTACGATCTTCAAATTTGATGCAATTGAAGCAAATGATCTTCACTCAACGCGCTTTTTCTCTTCGTCCTGCTGTATAAAAGATAAAAAAAGAGCAGAACGATGACGAACTGCTCTTTGGTCTTTGCTTTTTACTTGGGGTACTTCAGGTGAAGTCTTGGAAATTGCTTCTTCTATATAGAAGAAAAGATCAGAGCATCCTTGCCCTTCTCTTTTACGACAGATTAGCTAGGGGTATATCTAAATGTCGTGGTTGTTCGATGACACATTGAGCTCGTAAGAGTGGAGCATGCTTGCATTCCCAATGGCGTCATCTTCGAGAGGAACTTAGTTCTTCAATACTTTTACGGTGTAGCTACCATCTTTTTGTTGGTACAGACCGTGGATGTCGGTTTCGAAACCAGGGTAATGCGCACCGATCTCACAAAGCATCTCTAGGAAGTCCAGCACTGGGCGAGACTCTTGAGTCACCATTTCACCAGGAAGTACTAGTGGCACACCTGGAGGGTAAGGAAGGATCATGTTCGCACTTACGCGGCCAACCATTTCTTCCAGTTTGATTTCTTCTACGTTACCGCGAAGCTCTTCTTGCCATGCTGCGTGTGGTGTTACTTTCATTTCTGGAAGTACATCGAACGCTTTGTACATTAGCTCAGGTAGGTTGTATTTCTTAGTTAGGTCATGAATCGCTTGTGCTAGTTCTTGAACACGCATGCCTTCATAGAAGCTTGGGTCTTCGTTGTATAGTGAAGGTAGGAAGCTCTTGATGGTTAAGTTCAAGTCGTAGCCACGTTTAAATTCAGTTAGGCCGCGTAGCAATTGCATTGCTTTTGATTTGTCGATACCGATTGAGAATAGGAACAACAAGTTGTATGGACCTGTTTTCTCTACCACGATGCCGCGCTCGTCTAGGAATTTAGCCACCAGCGAAGCAGGAATACCTGATTCTTCTAGTTCGCCTTCTTTATTCATCCCTGGAGTCAATAGCGTTACTTTGATTGGATCAAGATACATGTGGTTGTCATCCATGTTCTTGAAGCCGTGCCATGTGTCGCTAGGGTCTAGTTTCCAACATTCCGTGGTATCGATGTTTTCTGGTTGCCATACATCGAAGAACCAGCTGTCGCTTTCTGCTTCTAGACGTTTGATCTCTTTACGGAAGCGGATTGCGCGATCGATAGAGTCTTGCATCAACTTCTTACCAGTGTTGCCGCGCATCATTGCCGCTGCAGTTTCAGTAGAAGCAACAATGCCGTACTGAGGTGAAGTTGAAGTGTGCATCATGAATGCTTCATTGAAAGATTCTTTATCAAAGTCACCTTTCACGTGAATCATTGAAGCTTGTGAGAACGCAGCCAACAGTTTGTGTGTTGATTGTGTTTCGTAGAACACTTTGCCTGGCATCGCTTCACCACTCATACCACATTTACCTTCGTAAATTGGGTTGAAGTTAGTGTAAGGCACCCAAGCACTGTCGAAGTGGATGTGTTTACAATCTAGCGACTCTTTGATGAATTGCGTGTTGTACAACAGACCATCGTAAGTTGAGTTAGTCACTACTGCGTAAGTTGGTGCTGTTGCACCTGGTGTTTTCGCCACTTTCTCTGCGATTACATCGCGGCTGAATTCGCTTTGTGGGATACCACCAAGGATGCCGTATGCGTTACGAGTTGGGCGGAAGTAGATTGGTGTCACGTCGCTCATCATCATTAGGTGAGTCAGAGACTTGTGACAGTTACGGTCAATCAGTACTGTGCTGCCTGCAGGCGCTGAGTACATACCAACGATTTTGTTCGATGTAGACGTACCGTTAGTTACGATGTACGAGCTGTCTGCATTGAATGTACGTGCGATGTATTCTTCTGCATCTTTATGTGGACCTGAGTGGTCTAGTAGAGAACCTAGCTCAGGCATTGAGATTGATACGTCCGCTTTAAATGTGTTTGGACCATAAAAATCGTAGAAGATGCTACCAGCAGGGCTTTTCTGGAATGCAGTACCACCCATGTGACCTGGAGTACAGAAGGTGTATTTACCTTCTTCTACGTATTTGAATAGCGCTTTAGTGAATGGAGGCATGATGGCATCTTTATATGCCTCAGTCGCTTGGTTGATTTTGATAGCGATGTCGTCAGCCATACCTAAAGCGTACTCGAAGAAGCTCACGTTTAGACGTAGGTCTGTTAGTGAAATGTCTAGAGTAGACTGTTCGTTAGCAAATGCGTGAACAGGCAGTTTTTCGTTGATTTGGCTGATACGTTCACATAGCTCTAGTGAGTATTTATCCCAGTCGAACAGCACACCGCAAATGCGTGGGTTCATCTCAATCATTTTGATCAAGTCTTTATCATCTACTGGGTAAACCACTTCGTAGCCCGCTTTCTCAAGAGCAGCGTGAAGTTGACGAACTGGCTCTTCTTTAAAGAACACACCCATGTGGTTCAAGATAGCGAATATATTCATTTGGACATCTCCAAGGCGAATGAGGGCGCTCTTTGCCATTTACAGGCAATGAGTAAGGTGAGCGCCGCGTGAATTTGGGTTTTATGGGCTGGCACCGTAGTGCCAGCGTTTTGGGGATTAGTTGCTTGCTTGGGCAGGCATGTCGTCAGCGTGCATTTTCACGTACTGAGCAAGACCTGCTTTTTTGCTGTAGAACATCAAGATAACTAGAGAAACGATGAAGGTTGCTGTTAGCGTACCGCCCTCTGCACCTGCTAGTGCGATGAAGCAGAACAGACAAGCCACACCAGAGAACAGCATTACGAAGCCGTTGCGTGTTGTCATACCTTCGAAGCGAATCAAGTTAATGCTTGAGTAGAAGTAAGGCAGCATCGTTAGTAGAACTGCGTCAGTCGTTAGTTGGTTGAACAGGTCTGATGCGTGCGCTGTTTTAGAGCTGAAGAACATCAGTACAACCATCAGTGCAGTCATCTTGATTGACGCAAGGATTAGACCTTTCTTAGGTACACCGTTTTTGTCAGTTTCGCCGTAGATTTTAGGGAAGTTGCCGTCGTTTGCTGCGCGTTTACCTGCTTCACCTACTAGCATCATCCAAGAACCTAGCGAAGTGAAACATGCTAGCGCTGTGAATGCTGATACGAATGGTGCTGTCCAGCTACCGAATAGCTCAGTGGTTGCTAGTGCAAATGGCGCACCTGATGCCGCAACTTCTGACGCTGGGAACATACCGCTGATCATTTGAGTTGATAGGATGTAAATCACACCTGCGATACCAGTACCCAACATAGTTGCTAGTGGTACAGTACGTTTAGGGTTTTCTACCATACCAGTCGATACCGCTGCTGATTCCACACCTACGAATGACCATAGACAGATAAGAACCGCTGTTACTACCGCGTGGCTGTCAGTGCCTGCTGATACGTTCCAGTTTTGGCTGTAAAGCGCAGTATCGAAGTGCGTCCAACCAAATGCAGCTGTACCAACAACTGGGATAAGGATAAGAACTAGACCAAGCGTACATAGACGGCTTACCCAGCTACCACCAAGTAGGTTGACGAAAGTGAAGATCCATACCGATGCAATCGTCGCAATACCTGCTGGGATTGGGTTATTAAGCACAGGGAAGAATACTGAAAGGTAAGAAACACCTGTAATGGCAATAGCCAGGTTACCAATCCAGTTCGCGTGGTAATAAAGAACGCCCGTTTGGAAACCAAATACCGGAGACACTTCGCCAGCATAAGCGATAGGACCACCTTCTTGTGGGTTTTTGGTTGCCAGACGAGCGTAAACGAACGCCAGACTCAGTGCACCGACCAAACAGATCAGCCAACTGAAGATTGAAACAGAGCCTACAGAGGCAAGACTAGAAGGTAATAGTGCAATACCACTACCCATCATGTTACCGGCTACGACACCCGTACAGGCAATAAGGCCGATTTTTTTCGCATTCGATGACATAACATCTCCAAATCTATTCTACTCGAGTCAACATGACTCAAACTGAATGGTTATTAGCGAGATGCTATGAGGAAGAACCTGCTCGACCTCGCTAAATTTCGAAGTGAAGACTACGCCCAAAAATCGGGAAAAAAATAAACTTGGTGTTATCAATAAAATGATTAGTTCATCAACATCAAGTTGAGATAAACATGATAAACACAAAAATATAAAACTATATTATTCATGCGGTTATAAGAAAAACATCAAACCTTCTACCGATAGATAAACTCTCATCAACTCGTTGGTCATCGCGATAAAAGTTATCAACCTCTATCAACTTCCCCATCCCGAAGGGTTAATTCCCTGAAGTGTTGATTCCATAAATCTCTCCCTGATCGCGCTTTTTGACCCACATCAATATTCATCTCGCCTGCAAGAAAGCATCAAAATCATTCTCGCCACATAACTCAGCCAGACACTTCATACAATCAATAGAGATAGAGAAGCGGGTATGTATTCCCGTTGCAAGCTTGCGTTGTTAGCTCCTTCGTAAGTCATTGCCCCACCGCCTCACCCTTTTCACTTTTCGACAGCGACAAAAAAGCCCCTCACCGAAATGAGGGGCTAGCATTAGACTGACGTTGAGTCCGAGAGAATTAAAGCATTCGAACGACAGAAGGGTGAACGGCGCGATACATGGCGTAATCAATCGCCTTCATGTTACTTGGGAAGACCAAGTTTTCGCACAGCAGGTACGTCTCAACCGACGTATCAATATAGAAAGCTTCACTGTAAGACTCACTGGCTAAATCCAGATCACCATCCAATTCGGCGTGCTTACCGCGAATCACATAGGAAAGCACTGAATCACGTAACCTCAATGCCTGTCCGAGATGCCGCTTGGCTAACGCCATGTCACCAATGATGGTTTCGTGCAGTGCTAAAGCTTCATAAATTCGCGGTTGAATTGGCCCCACCATCATTTTCACATTAGTCTCTAGTGCTTCACTGAGCTGCTGCATTCGCCCTTTCTTCAACTCCTGTGAGAAATCAAGTGCCTTTTGTACATGGTAAGCAATCAACAACTCAGCTTGAACGTAAGCATTATCCGGCTCGATTTCTAAAATGTTTTCCATCAAGTCGATACCTTGGCGGAATTGTTTAGTATCAGAGACATTAAGGTAATGGTTAGCCTGAACAAACAACTCCAACGCGTCGGGATTCATTGGCATTCCCGCCACCAGCATCGTAGATTTCAATTTGGCATCCGATACTTTCAGCACTTGCATCAAATCCAACGACGCTTGTTGAAGCACTGTCTTTAAATGACTACTGGTTAACGCGTATTGACGACTAAACAACACTTTCTCAGATGAGTTATTGCGATATTCCACCTCTAAAAAGCTGCCACCGTCATTCTCACGAACTCTCACCACAACCGATTTACCAGGCACAATGCCAGAAGTAAACGACGCCTTCTTTAGCATGACTCGGTAATCACTGACTTGAGCAATGTCGGACATCAACTTTTGGGCGAATCCGTCTGCCAAATCGTAGCTTAATCCTTCATTCGTAAAATTATCTTGAAACTTGAACTCAATCAGATGGGTATCGATGGCTTGGGTAATACGCACTTCCGACTGCTTGTAGGTAAACACGCCCATCACTACGACCAACATACTGATCCAGATGAAGTTCATAATTCCCAATCGCCAAGGGCTGATTTTGTTTTTGCTCTGAGGTGCTTTTTTCTCTTTTGACATCTCGCAGACTGCGCGAGTTAGAGGACCGGCAGGAAAGGTAACGGCTGGTGCTATAGGTAGACAATCCTCTTCCGATTCTTCAACAGAAGGTGGGATCTCTTCATTTTGCCGACTTGTGACAAACTCTTCATGCGTCATAGTAACCACGTTCGCTACCAGCTTATAGCCACGCTTGGGCACCGTGATAACGTAGTTGGTATTTTCCTCTCGACCGTCACGTAGTAGCTTACGCAACTCAAAGATGGATTGAGTCACCACTTGATCGGTCACAATCGCTCCAGCCCAAACGTACTGAATCAATTCCTCGCGGTTGAACACCTCATTCGCATGCTCCGCTAAGAAGTGCAAAAGATTAATTAAGCGTGGCTCAACAGTAACTTCCCTATCTTGTCGATACAGCTTATTTTCATCAACGCTCAAAACCCAGTCATTGATTTGAAAATAGACTCCAACCATGTATGAAAACTCTCGTATCTACAGACAGCGTTACGCTAGGAATCAGACAATGGTCGATTCCTACAAGTAACTAAAGGCAAGATTATAGGTGGGAAAGCAGCATGTACCTAGAAAAGCAAGTCGCCAAAAATGCAAACTTAAGTTAAGTGATGCAAGAATGAGACTACTCAAGTGCGGCAAGGATAGAGCAATGTGTGGCGTCATCGTCTGTATGACCACAACAAGCATCATTAATCTTCTTTAACGCTCGGCGAATTTTCGTCAGCTCGTTAATTTTCCCATCAATCAGCTCTAACTTGGCAGAAGTAATGGCTTTTACCTCTGCACAGCTGTGTTCTGTCGCTTCTAACTTAATTTCTAACAGGTCTTTAATTTCATCCAGACTCAAGCCAAGATCTTTACCTTTGAGGATAAAGTGCACCTGCTTTTGATTCTCTTCATCATACAAGCGATAGCCTGACTCACTTCGTCCTGCGGGTTTTATTAGCGCGTTTTTCTCGTAGAAACGCAATGTATCGGCAGTCACACCACAACGTTTTGCCAGTTCACCTATCTGAAACATAACTTTCCCTATTAACTATCTCGTTACTTTTAAAGCTAAAGAACGACTTTTTTGCAATTATTTTTGAGATGCCAAACGATTGCGCGAGCTTTTTTGTAATAAATTGGTTAGAATACGCGCCATCAAATGTGGAGACTGTTTTCTAACCAGAAAACACCCTGCAAAGGTCTTTACCAAAACTGGCCAATATTTTACCCCAAGAGGTAAAAACAAGTTCATTTTTGGCAAACATCTTTAACTCCGTGAATTTGAGGAAAATGGAAGCATGAATAACGCTCGTCCTATTCGCCGTGCGCTTATCAGCGTATCAGACAAAACAGGTATTGTTGAGTTTGCGCAAACTCTTGCTGAGCGCGGTGTCGATATCCTATCTACTGGTGGTACAGCTCGCCTACTTGCCGAACAAGGCATCGCCGTAACCGAAGTCTCTGACTACACTGGTTTCCCAGAAATGATGGACGGCCGCGTTAAAACGCTTCACCCAAAAGTTCACGGTGGTGTGCTTGGTCGTCGTGGCCAAGATGATGACGTGATGGAAAAGCACGGCATCAACCCTATCGATATGGTTGTCGTAAACCTATACCCATTCGCAGAAACCGTTGCCAAAGAAGGCTGTACACTAGCCGACGCTGTTGAAAACATCGATATCGGCGGCCCAACAATGGTTCGTTCTGCAGCGAAAAACCACAAAGACGTGACTATCGTTGTTAACGCAGGTGATTACGGCCGCGTAATTGCAGAGATGGACGAAAACGACAAATCTCTCACTCTCGAAACTCGCTTCGACCTTGCCATCGCTGCTTTTGAACACACTGCCGCTTACGACGGCATGATCGCAAACTACTTCGGCACTATGGTTCCATCTTACGGTGAGAACAAAGAAGGTGATGAAGAGAGCAAATTCCCTCGTACGTTCAACCAACAGTTCGAGAAGAAGCAAGACATGCGCTACGGTGAGAACAGCCACCAAGCAGCCGCATTCTACGTTGAAGCAAACCCACAAGAAGCATCCGTTTCTACTGCTCGCCAAATCCAAGGTAAAGCCCTTTCTTACAACAACATCGCAGACACGGACGCCGCACTTGAGTGTGTGAAAGAGTTCAACGAGCCAGCATGTGTAATCGTAAAACACGCAAACCCATGCGGTGTTGCTCTAGGTAAAGACATCCTAGAAGCGTACAACCGCGCTTACCAAACTGACCCAACATCTGCATTCGGCGGCATCATTGCATTCAACCAAGAGCTAGATGCTGAAACAGCAACCGCTATTGTTGAACGTCAATTCGTTGAGGTCATCATCGCTCCTTCTGTTTCTTCTGAAGCGATTGAAGTGGTTGCAGCGAAGAAGAACGTGCGTCTACTTGAATGTGGCGAATGGACAACGAAGACAACTGGCTTTGACGTGAAACGCGTGAATGGCGGTCTACTGGTTCAAGACCGAGACCAAGGTATGGTGAGCCTAGACGATCTAAAAGTGGTTTCTAAGCGCCAGCCAACAGAAGAAGAGCTGAAAGATGCACTGTTCTGCTGGAAAGTAGCGAAATACGTGAAATCTAACGCAATCGTTTACTCGAAAGGCGACATGACTATCGGTGTAGGTGCTGGCCAAATGAGCCGCGTTTACTCTGCGAAAATCGCAGGCATCAAAGCTGCAGACGAAGGTCTACAGGTTGAAGGTTGTGTAATGGCATCAGATGCATTCTTCCCATTCCGTGACGGTATCGACGCGGCTGCAGAAGCGGGCATCAAGTGTGTGATCCAACCAGGTGGTTCTATGCGTGATGACGAAGTTATCGCAGCGGCAGACGAACACGGCATGGCGATGATCTTTACCGGTATGCGTCACTTCCGCCACTAATCCTCTCGTCTTCACTGGGACGATAACTGCGTTGACGGCGTTCACTTATCCTAATCACATAGCATACTATGCTCATAGGAATAAGTTCACTTGTCGCCTTGTCCTCGTCCCACTGAATTAGAGAGGCCATACTCAGGTCTTTGCGAAATATCTGAGTTTGAGCAAACGGTATTTATAAGATTAAGGATTTTCATATGCGAGTTTTAATCATTGGTTCAGGCGGTCGTGAACATGCGCTAGGTTGGAAAGCGGCACAAAACCCAAATGTTGAGACTATCTTCGTTGCTCCAGGCAACGCAGGTACAGCACTAGAGCCAAAACTAGAGAACGTAAACATCGATGTAGAAGACATCGCTGGCCTTGTTGCTTTCGCCAAAGAGAAGGCGATTGAACTGACTATCGTTGGCCCAGAAGCACCGCTGGTTATTGGTGTGGTGGATGCGTTCCGCGAAGCGGGCTTACCAATCTTTGGTCCTACCCAAGCCGCAGCGCAGCTTGAAGGCTCTAAAGCGTTTACTAAAGACTTCCTTGCTCGTCACCAAATCCCAACCGGTGCCTACGCAAACTTCACAGAAATTGGACCAGCGCTTGCTTACGTGCGTGAGCAAGGTGCGCCGATTGTGGTGAAAGCCGACGGCCTTGCGGCTGGTAAAGGCGTGATTGTGGCAATGACGCTAGAAGAAGCCGAAGACGCAATCAAAGACATGCTAGCAGGCAACGCATTTGGTGATGCTGGTAGTCGTGTCGTTATCGAAGAGTTCCTAGATGGTGAAGAAGCAAGCTTCATCGTGATGGTGGATGGTGAGAACGTTCTGCCAATGGCCACCAGCCAAGACCACAAACGCGTAGGCGACAAAGATACGGGTCCTAACACCGGTGGCATGGGAGCATACTCTCCAGCTCCAGTGGTAACACAGGAAATCCACAACCGCATCATGGAAGAAGTGATTTACCCAACAGTACGTGGCATGGCATCTGAAGGTAACCCTTACACTGGTTTCCTATACGCGGGTCTTATGATCGACAAAGACGGCACTCCGAAAGTAATCGAGTACAACTGCCGCTTCGGTGATCCAGAGACACAACCTATCATGATGCGCATGGAATCGGATCTTGTTGATCTGTGCCTAGCGGCAATCGACGAGAAGCTAGATCAAGCGGAATCGAAGTGGGATCCACGAGCATCGATTGGTATCGTGCTAGCAGCCGGTGGTTACCCAGCAGCGTACAACAAAGGCGACGTTATTTCGGGTCTGCCACAAGTTGAAATTGAAGGCGAAAAAGTCTTCCATGCTGGTACAGATAACAAAGATGGCGACATCGTGACAAACGGTGGTCGTGTTCTTTGTGCAACCGCACTTGGCAACAGCGTATCAGAAGCGCAGCAGCGTGCTTACGAGCTTGCAAAACAGATCCGTTGGGATGGCATGTTCCATCGCAACGACATCGGCTACCGTGCAATTGCACGTGAGCAAGAAAAATAAAAACAACATAAGTTGGCTAAAAAACAAAAGGCGCACTCAGCGCCTTTTTTATTGTTCTTGTTCGAGAGAGTTCGAAGCAATGTTTATTCAGAGATCAACGTTGGCCGAGAAACACAATCAAAGTCATCGTCATTGAGCATCAACAGTTCATCGACCATTGCTTTGTTTCGTGACTGCTTGCCGACAAAAGCCACATAACTGTCTACCGATGAGAGACGCTCGATAATAAATTTTGGCAGCGTCTGATTAAACTCGAGTGTCGAGAACACCTTACCTTTGCAGGTTTCAAACGATTGACCATTCCAATAACCTTGAATAAGGCTCTGATTGTTACGAGACTGCGCCTTAACCGATGCCACTACGTCATTCGCTTCTGCTTTGTAGCGCTCTAATTGGTCATGCTGGAGTGGTAAGACTTTACGGTTAACACGATATTGTTGGTAAACCGCTTCGCCATCTTTATTGAAACGGATGTGGATTTGAAAAGGCACCAACTCTTGTTTGGTATCAACTTGCTCGCCTTTTCGAATCAACTCTCGCAACTCACCTTCGTCCCAGCGATAATCACTCTGGAACCAACCATTGTCCCCCATAGTCACATAATCAGCCGCCGTACTCACACGAGTGAGTTTCTCTGTCATCCAGTACAAGCTGCTAGCATCTCCCGCAACTTTACCACCAGAAAAATGCGTGAATTGTTCTAAATTAGGAGTTTCAACCGATGAACAGCCAAAAAGGGTAAGGCTAGATAGGAGAAGTGAAGTGAGTAGATGTTTTTTCATGAAATTGCACCGAGGCAGGATACCTCGGTGCATTCTAACTTAGTTTACTGATTCTTTCAGCGCTTTACCTGCTACGAATGCTGGTACGTTAGCTGCTGCGATTTGAATCTCGTCACCAGTCTTAGGGTTACGACCAGTACGTGCAGCGCGGTGGTTTACTTTGAATGTACCAAAACCAATTAGTTGAACTTGGTCACCCTCTTTAAGTGCGCCAGTTACACCATCAAGAGTCGCTTCAAGAGCAGCTTTTGCTTGTGCTTTTGATAGGTCTGCTTTCTCTGCGATAAAGTCGATTAATTGGGTCTTGTTCATTAGGTTTCCCTTCTCATAGGTTATCGAATTCGTCTCACTCTAAAACATAAATGCCCCATCTGGCAAAGGTTTGTAAGCGATCTTTCGATTTTCTGACGTACTTTTAGCCATAATATGAGTAATAACTCACAATTTGTTACCACATACCCCCTGAAAACCCTTGCTTTCCAAGGTATTTGGACCAATTTATAAGTCACTTTTGCGGTTATAATAGCTGCAAATAACCACTATCAAACTACATTCAAGGGCAACTATGCTGCTGTTATCCATTTATATCTCTATTGCAATCGGCATTTCGTTTATCTGTTCGGTGCTGGAGGCGGTACTGCTGAGTATCAGTCCGAGCTACATTGCGCAGCTCAATCAACAGGGGCATCCCGCAGCTGGGCAATTGGCTAAGCTGAAATCAGATATCGACCGACCACTGGCATCTATTCTGACTTTAAACACCATCGCTCACACGATCGGCGCGGCCACTGCTGGTGCACAAGCTGCAGTTGTATTTGGTAGCGAAGCATTAGGTATCTTTTCGGCAGTACTGACATTGGCGATCTTAGTGCTTTCAGAAATCGTACCGAAGACGATTGGCGCGACCTACTGGCGTCAGTTGGCACCCACTGCCGCGGTCGCATTGCGTTGGATGGTATGGGCGCTTACACCCTTTGTTTGGTTCTCAGAGCAAATCACCAAGCGTCTTGCTCGTAACCACGAAGCTCCAAAGATGCGTGATGAGCTGTCTGCAATGGCGATTCTGGCACGTGAAAGCGGTGAGTTTGCCGAGGGTGAATCAAAAATCTTAAGCAACTTGCTTGGCATCCAAGATGTACCCGTAACGCAGGTTATGACGCCACGACCAGTAGTATTCCGTGTCGATGCCACAATGACCATCAATGAGTTCCTAGAAAAACACAAAGATACGCCTTTCTCACGCCCATTGGTTTACAGCGAGCAGAAAGATAACATCATTGGTTTTGTGCATCGCCTTGAGTTGTTCAAACTACAACAATCAGGTTGTGGACAGAAACAGTTGGGAGCAATCATGCGCCCAATTCAAGTGGTGCTAAACAATACCACTTTACCTAAAGTATTCGACCAGATGATGACTCATCGCTTACAGCTGGCACTTGTTGTTGATGAATACGGTACCGTGCTAGGTTTGGTAACGTTGGAAGATATTTTTGAACACCTCGTAGGCGAGGAGATCATCGACGAAGCAGATAAAAGCACTGACATGCAGGAGCTGGCTTACCAACGCTGGGAAAGCTGGAAAGAAATGCACGGCGTAATCGAAAGCCGCGATGACGATGAAGAAGATAATGAGCCGGAGAAGCAGGATAAAGAGCCAGAAGCTCAAGAGCCACCGAAACCTGACTCGAAAGAATCGTAATCAGCTCTAGGTATAACAGCTTAAACGCACAAAAAAAGGCATCCAGTTAGGATGCCTTTTTCTATTTATTCAACGATTAAAGTGCAATACCGATGTTGCTCACACCTTCCTCACGTAGCTCTTCGCGCAAATCTTTAATCAAGCTGATGTCACGTTCTACCGCTTCACGCAGCGGACGGAAGATAGCCCACTGGACGTCCCACTCTTCACATACGGCTTCGTTTTCTTTCTGGTTGTCGTTGGTGATTGGCTCTGCACCTTGCGCTTGCTCTAGGTCAGCAACGGTTTGTACCGACTGTTGGCTCACTTTAAGCATTGAATCGAAAAGGTAGTCGCGATCCAATAGACCATGCAGTAACGTAGACAAACCCTGACACGCGTCCATCGCTGGGTAAACGCCGTAAAAATCGAACTCATCCGCACTTGGGAACAATTCTTCTAACTTCTCTAATTGGCGTTCGAAGTTAATTTTCGCGTTCTTAACTGTCAAAATTTCCCATACACTATCAAGAATCGCTCGGTAAGCACGCGGGTCAGCAAATTCTGTATTCTCACAAAACATCGCATAGTTTGGATACATGCGTTCACACAGACACGCCATAAAGGTAATTTGTTGCCAAGGTTCTAGTTTTTCTAAACGAACCTGAAGAGGATTCTTAAGCATAGTCACTCAATCATTGAAGAAAAAAACAGCGAAAGTGTACTTGATTCATCACAGGGAAAAAAGTTAATGCCGCATTCAAATCAGATTTTCCTGCTCTCAGAGCATCGCGACACCTACAAAACGTTACTGGCAGAGAAAAATCTGCCCGATCTTTGCCTCACCGACCAACCAGAAGCCGCTCAGATCGTACTAGCGGATCCACCCTTACTATCACAAAGCTTAGACGAGTTTTCACAGCTTGAATGGGTACAATCCACGTTTGCTGGTGTCAACGCCTTAACATCCCCTAGCCTTCGTCAGGACTATACTCTAACTAACGTTCGAGGCATCTTTGGTCCACTGATTGCTGAATATGTTTTGGGTTACAGTATTGCCCATTACCGCCACTTTGCCCGATACCACCAGCAGCAACAAAACAAACAATGGCAGCCTCACCTGTACACGTCATTAAAAAGTAAAACCATGGTAATTCTTGGTACCGGTAGCATTGGGGGCTATCTGGGCAACGCCGCTAAAGCAATGGGGATAAAAACTATCGGTATTAACCGCACAGGTATCCCTACTCCAGGCGGCGAGTTTCATCAGACCTTTCATATCAATGAACTAAGTAAGGCATTTGAGCAAGCCGACATCGTTGTGAATACTCTACCAAGTACACCTGAGACGCGACAGTTACTTAATCGTCAAACGCTCAGCCAACTAAATCAGGCGTTATTGTTTAACGTAGGTCGTGGCGACGTACTGGATGAGGCAGGGTTGCTCTTCGCTCTGAAAAACCGTTGGGTAGAACACGCCTTCTTAGATGTGTTTGAGCAAGAACCGTTGTCGGTAGAGCATCCATTTTGGAAACTACCGCAAGTCACCATCACTCCACACATTGCTGCGCTGAGTTTTCCCGAGCAAGTCATCGAGATTTTTGCTGACAACTATCTACGCTGGCGCGATGGGTTTTCATTAAATTATCAAGTGGATTTCGAAAAGGGTTACTAAGAATGTCGTTAGACGAGCTATTGCAGCAAGTGAGGGCCTGCCAGATCTGCGCGGATAATTTACCTTTGGGTGCAAACCCTGTCGTACAAGCCGCAAAAGGGGCACGCATCCTAATCATCGGTCAGGCCCCTGGCACACGTGTACACAAAACCTCGATACCTTGGAATGACCCAAGTGGTGATCGATTACGCCAATGGCTCGATATCGACAAAGACGTTTTCTACGACCCAAATAAAATTGCCATTGTCCCAATGGGATTCTGTTATCCAGGCAAAGGGAACTCTGGTGATTTACCGCCTCGTAAAGAATGTGCGCCCACTTGGCATAAAAAGATTCTTGAGCAACTGCCCAATATAGAGCTCACTCTACTAATTGGTCAGTACTCGCAGCAGTACTATCTCACCAACAAACCAAAGACGCTCACGCAAACTGTTCAGCAATGGCAAGATTGGGAACCGGACTTTATCCCGCTCCCTCACCCATCTCCACGCAATACATTGTGGTTAAAGAAGAATCCTTGGTTTGAATCTGACGTCGTGCCATACCTTAAAAAACGCGTTCACTCGATGCTTTAGGTTACCTATGATCTAATTGCTTGCTTATCTGTACAAGAAAATTAGAACATAAAACCCGAAATCATAAGTATTTGTTTATATTAAACTTTAACATCTAGTGTACAGCTAGAGTAGTAATTAGATCATAGTAGGCCAAATACTACTAGAGCTGTACAGCCTTGAGTCTCAGATAGAAAAAATGAATTTTAGGCAAAAAAATACCGGCACTGAATGCCGGCATTTGATTTCAAAAGATCTAACTTACTTGTGGTATGGCTTAGATAGCTCGTGTACCGCTTCCACAAATACGCCCGCGTTTTCTGGCGGCACATCCAAATGGATACCGTGACCTAGGTTGAACACATGACCAGTACCTGCATCACCAAAACCTTCTAGAATACCCGCGACTTCTTCACGGATACGCTCTGGTGAAGCGTAAAGCATTGATGGGTCCATATTACCTTGCAGCGCCACTTTATCACCGATACGTGCTTTCGCGTCAGCAATGTTGATTGTCCAGTCTAGACCAACCGCATCACAGCCCGTAGCTGCGATTTGCTCAAGCCACATGCCGCCATTCTTAGTAAACAGTGTGACTGGCACGCGACGACCGTCGTTTTCACTAATCAGACCATCTACAATCTTGTGCATGTATTGCAGTGAGAACAGATTGTAATCACGAGGCGTTAGTACGCCACCCCATGTGTCAAATACCATTACCGATTGTGCACCCGCTTTAATTTGCGCGTTTAAGTACTCGATAACGCTGTCTGCCAGCTTATCTAGAAGTAGGTGCAGAGTTTGTGGTTCCGCGTACATCATCTTCTTGATCTTGGTAAACGCTTTAGAGCTACCACCTTCGATCATATACGTCGCAAGAGTCCAAGGACTACCAGAAAAACCAATCAGCGGCACTTCACCCTTCAGGTCTTTACGGATCTGGCGTACTGCGTTCATTACGTATTGCAGTTCACCTTCAGGATCTGGCAAACCAATTTTTTCCACGTCGGCTTTGCATGTAATTGGGTTATCAAAAACAGGTCCTTCACCCGCAGCAAAACGCAAACCAAGCCCCATTGCATCTGGAATCGTTAAGATGTCCGAGAATAAGATCGCGGCATCAAGAGGAAAACGGCGTAATGGTTGAAGTGTCACTTCGGATGCTAATTCTGCATTTCGACACAAAGACATGAAATCACCCGCTTCTGCACGAGTCGCTTTGTATTCTGGTAGGTAACGACCTGCCTGGCGCATCATCCATACTGGCGTGTAATCTACCGGCTCTTTTAAAAGCGCACGCAGATAACGATCATTTTTTAATTCAGTCATTCCGTAATTCCAACTGTTAGGCTTTCTGTGAAAGGGGGTATTCTATCACTGATTTAAGTCCAATAGCTGTGTGCTTTGCAACCTGGATCAAGTTATTAACTTTTAAATCAATGCTTAATTTGCACCCAATCGGTATCAGTGTTAAAAATTTGTTCGCTAGCGAAAACTACAATTATAAACTGAGTACTTAGTACTCAGCATCTCATAACGACATCTTACTTACCCCCTCCCTCTCGGAGGGTTTTTTTTATCTATTTATCAGATAATTAGTGTCTATATCTTTCAGCGTCTGCTCGATAAGTGCTCTTGCAATCGTTCCTTTAGGCGCAACAGGCGGCATCTCGTCGATACCAAACCATCGTGCATCAGACAGCTCAGTGTAGTCTGGACTTAACTCTCCCGATTCATAGTCAGCTAAAAACCCCATCATCATACTGGATGGGAAAGCCCAAGGCTGGCTGCCAAAGTAACGAATATTTTTAACGAGAATTCCCGTTTCTTCATGAATTTCTCGAGCCACGCACTCTTCTAATGTCTCACCGACTTCTAGAAAACCCGCAATAACCGTATACATACCATTTCGATGCCTTGGATGTTGGGCTAATAAGATCTGATTTTCTTTACGTACAGCAACGATAATACACGGAAATATTCTAGGATAATGAAGGGTGCGACATTCACCACACTGCATGGCTAACTGGTTATTATTAAGAAAGTTTCTTCCTCCGCACTGTGGACAAAAGCGCAAACTTTGCGTCATGTGCCCATATTGCACAGCTTTACTTAACAACATAAATAATGGCTCAGGAAAATGCAGGCAGTCACGCAGGGATACTAAAGGTAGATCATGCTCTAAATCGGCCAAGTTAAGCCACATGACGGGCGAACCAGAATACTCACCAATGGGTCTTGCACTCGTTACTGGCAGTGATAACTGCTCTGCAGACCCGAAGGGCACAGCACCATCCACCAGCCAAATTTCACTTCCTGCAACAACACACCAGTATGCATTTATCGCGCGGTTAACATCACCTTTTCTTAACATTACACCATCCCTTTGCTTGAAGTTCGTTCATTTTACTGGCAATCTAATTTCATACTAGAGTTTATCGTTAAGTAAATGTGCACTCTAAATTCTAGTAAGGACAAGAGTTTGTAATAACTTTACTAACTTTGCTTTGCAAAGGATACGTTCGCCGATGGGCGATCAGATCATGAGGGCATGGTCATGCTAAGAAAATTCAAACAAACACAAGACCAGTGGGGTGGCTCAAGTGATGTCATTGATCACTGGTTAGAGACACGACAATCCCTGATTGTTGAATATTGTAAGCTTGCAGCGCTGCAACCTTGTTCGAAAACCAATGTTATTGAACTCCCATCTCCTTCCGAACTGCAGGATTTCTGTCAGCACCTCGTTGATTACATCTCCGAAGGCCACTTTAAAATTTATGACATGGTTATGGACCGTTGGAAAGCAACCGGCTTTGTCGTGACTAATGAGATCAATCAAACCTATGGTCAAATTGTTCTAACGACTGAACCTCTATTGAACTTTAACGATAAGTACTCAGAAGTGACTGAAGATGATGAATTAAATGATTTCGATTCTGATATGTGTCTCATTGGGGAAATTCTTGAGACTCGCTTTGAAGTCGAGGACTATCTGATACAGCAAATCGCAGAAAGCCTGTCTATGCCACCTGGGGCTTAGTATTTGCAAACATTTAGAAATAGAGTGAGAGAAAAGACTGACGATCATCGTCGGTCTTTTTTGTTTCTAGCTTTATCGAAAATCCCACCGGAAGAACAAAGTAGTATAAAAACTAAAAAGGCACCCGAAGGTGCCTTTTTCTTAAGCTTTTAACGATTACTCGTTATATGACTTACTCTTCAGAAGAGAAACCAGCGTTTAGAAGTGCCGCTAGGTTATCCGTTGCTTGCTCAGCAGAAGGACCATCTTGCGCTTCAGAACGTTTAGCTTGACGCTCTTGGTGGTATGCGAAACCAGTACCAGCTGGGATCAGACGACCAACAATTACGTTCTCTTTCAGACCACGTAGGTCATCACGCTTACCAGAAACCGCAGCTTCTGTTAGTACGCGAGTTGTCTCCTGGAACGATGCCGCAGAGATGAACGACTCAGTCGCTAGAGATGCTTTAGTAATACCTAGTAGTTCACGTTCGAAACGTGCAGGCTCTTTGCCTTCAGCTTCTAGGTTACGGTTAGCAATCTTAACTTGTGAGTACTCAATCTGTTCACCAGGTAGGAACTCAGAGTCACCAGAGTGAGTAATAGTACACTTACGCAGCATCTGACGAACGATAGTTTCAATGTGCTTATCGTTAATCTTAACGCCTTGTAGACGGTAAACTTCCTGTACTTCGTTAGCAATGTACTGCGTTACCGCGTGTACACCACGTAGACGTAGGATGTCATGTGGAGACTCTGGACCATCTGCGATCACATCACCACGTTCAACTTTTTCACCTTCGAATACGTTCAACTGACGATGCTTAGGAATCATCTCTTCGTAAGCTTCACCGCTTTCACGTGTGATCACTAGGCGACGTTTACCTTTAGTCTCTTTACCAAAGCTCACAGTACCTGTGTGCTCAGCAAGGATTGCAGGCTCTTTCGGCTTACGTGCTTCAAATAGGTCAGCAACTCGTGGAAGACCACCGGTGATATCTTTGTTACCGCCAGACTTCTGAGGAATACGTGCTAGTGTTGCACCAACACCTACTGCTGCGCCATCTTCGATGTTCACAATCGCTTTACCAGGTAGGAAGTAGTGAGCTGGCATATCAGTACCAGGGATCATTACATCGTTACCTTGCTCGTCAACAAGTTTGATAGCTGGACGCATATCTTTACCTGCTGAAGGGCGAGCTGCTGGGTCAGTTACTTCGCTTGAAGATAGACCAGTTAGGTCATCAGTTTGACGAGATACTGTTACGCCGTCGATCATATCTACGAACTGGATGCGACCTGCTACCTCAGTAATGATAGGTAGTGTGTGCGCTTCCCAGTTTGCAACTGTTTCGCCAGCTTGAACTGTATCACCATCGCCTTTGCTTAGTAGCGTACCGTAAGGCAGTTTGTGCTTCTCTTTAGTACGACCAAACTCATCAACGATAGTTAACTCTGTCGCACGAGAAGTGATAACGATCTTACCGTCATCAGCCAATACAGATTTAGCGTTGTGTAGCTTGATAGAACCGTTGTTCTTAACTTGAACACTGTTCTCTGCCGCTGCTGTCGATGCCGCACCACCGATGTGGAACGTACGCATCGTTAGCTGTGTACCTGGCTCACCGATAGACTGAGCAGCAATAACACCCACTGCTTCACCTTGGTTCACTAGGTGACCACGTGCTAGGTCACGACCATAACATTGTGCACAACAACCGAAGTCAGAATCACACGTTACTACAGAGCGCACTTTCATGCTGTCTACTGAGTTCTCTTCCATGATTTGACACCACTTCTCATCGATCAGGGTGTTACGTGGAATAAGAACGTCTTCAGTGCCAGGTTTTAGTACGTCTTCAGCAACAACACGACCAAGAGCAAGCTCAGAAAGTGCAACTTTAACATCACCACCCTCGATGTGAGGCATCATGTCGACACCTTCGTGAGTGCCACAGTCATGTTCAGTTACAACAACGTCTTGAGCAACGTCTACTAGACGACGAGTTAGGTAACCCGAGTTCGCTGTTTTCAGTGCCGTATCCGCAAGACCCTTACGAGCACCGTGCGTTGAGATAAAGTACTGAAGTACGTTTAGACCTTCTTTAAAGTTCGCTGTGATCGGTGTTTCGATGATTGAACCATCTGGACGCGCCATCAGACCACGCATACCCGCAAGCTGACGAATCTGTGCTGCAGAACCACGAGCGCCCGAGTCCGCCATCATATAGATGCTGTTGAATGACTCTTGCTGTTCCTCTTCACCGTCACGGTTAACTACCGTTTCAGATGAAAGGTTTTCCATCATTGCTTTCGCAACACGGTCGTTGGTCGATGCCCAGATATCGATAACTTTGTTGTAGCGTTCGCCCGCAGTAACAAGACCTGATTGGTACTGTTCCTGGATTTCACGTACTTCTTCTTCCGCTTCTGCGATTTCAGTGTACTTAGCTGCAGGTACAACCATATCGTCGATACCAACAGATACACCAGAAAGTGCCGCGTATGCGAAACCTGTGTACATGATTTGGTCAGCGAAGATTACTGTGTCTTTCAGACCTAGTTTACGGTACGCCTCGTTAAGTAGGTTAGAGATTTGCTTCTTACCTAGCTTTTGGTTAACGATGCTGTACGGTAGACCAGCTGGCACGATTTGCCATAGCATTGCACGACCAACAGTGGTGTCTACCATCTTGGTTTCTGTAGTGCTGTTGCCATCTTCGTCTACAACAGTTTCTGTAATACGTACTTTAACGCGTGCGTGAAGCTCAGCTTGTTTAGTGCGGTATGCTTTCTCAGCCTCTTCTGGGCCAGAAAGGTACATGCCTTCACCTTTCACGTTGATCTTTTCACGAGTCATGTAGTACAGACCCAATACAACGTCCTGAGAAGGTACGATGATCGGATCACCTGACGCTGGCGACAGAATGTTGTTTGTCGACATCATCAGAGTACGAGCTTCAAGCTGTGCCTCTAGAGTTAGAGGTACGTGAACCGCCATTTGGTCACCATCGAAGTCCGCGTTGTACGCTGCACAAACAAGTGGGTGTAGCTGAATCGCTTTACCTTCGATCAGTACTGGTTCGAACGCCTGGATACCTAGACGGTGAAGTGTCGGTGCACGGTTCAATAGTACTGGGTGTTCACGGATTACTTCGTCTAGGATATCCCAAACGACCGCTTCTTCACGCTCTACCATTTTCTTAGCAGCTTTGATTGTAGTCGCAAGACCACGAGTCTCTAGCTTGCTGTAGATGAATGGTTTGAATAGCTCAAGTGCCATCTTCTTAGGAAGACCACACTGGTGTAGACGAAGGTATGGACCTACTGTGATTACAGAACGGCCAGAGTAGTCTACACGTTTACCTAGAAGGTTCTGACGGAAACGACCTTGTTTACCCTTGATCATATCAGCAAGAGATTTCAGAGGACGCTTGTTAGAACCTGTGATCGCACGACCACGACGACCGTTATCTAGTAGCGCATCAACAGACTCTTGCAGCATACGTTTTTCGTTACGTACGATGATGTCCGGAGCAGCTAGCTCTAGAAGACGCTTCAAACGGTTGTTACGGTTGATCACACGACGGTATAGATCGTTAAGATCAGAAGTCGCAAAGCGACCGCCATCTAGAGGTACTAGAGGACGTAGATCTGGCGGAAGTACTGGAAGTACAGTTAGGATCATCCACTCAGGGTTGTTACCCGATGCGATGAACGCTTCTACCAGCTTAAGACGCTTAGTTACTTTCTTACGCTTAGTTTCAGAGTTTGTTGTCTCTAACTCTTCACGCATTTGTTCTGCTTCAGCGTGCATATCCATAGAACCTAGTAGGTCCTTGATAGCTTCCGCACCCATCTTAGCAGTGAACTCGTCGCCCCACTCTTCTAGACGATCTAGATACTCTTCTTCAGTAAGCATCTGACCTTTTTCTAGATCAGTCATACCAGGCTCTGTTACTACGTACATTTCGAAGTACAGAACGCGTTCGATATCACGTAGAGGGATATCCATTAGTAGACCGATACGAGACGGTAGCGATTTTAGGAACCAGATGTGAGCTACTGGTGAAGCCAGTTCAATGTGGCCCATACGGTCACGACGAACTTTAGTTTGTGTAACTTCTACACCACACTTCTCACAGATAACACCACGGTGCTTCAGGCGCTTGTACTTACCACAAAGACATTCGTAGTCTTTAACTGGACCAAAGATACGCGCACAGAACAGACCATCGCGTTCAGGTTTGAACGTACGATAGTTGATCGTTTCAGGTTTTTTAACTTCACCGAAAGACCATGAACGGATCATGTCTGGTGAAGATAGACCGATTTTGATTGCATCAAATTCTTCGGTCTTATGCTGTGCTTTTAGAAAGTTTAATAAGTCTTTCACAATCAGCTCCTGTAAGGAGTTAAAAGGAGCTCACTCGCTAAAGTGAGCACCTTCTTCCAAATAATCGCTTTGATTCTCTCGACTTTCATCAAGAGAGAAAAGGATTACTCTTCGTCTTCTAGCTCGATGTTGATACCTAGCGAGCGGATCTCTTTCAACAGTACGTTGAACGATTCTGGCATGCCAGGTTCCATGCTGTGGTTACCGTCTACGATGTTCTTGTACATCTTAGTACGGCCGTTAACGTCATCCGACTTAACCGTTAGCATTTCTTGTAGCGTGTAAGCAGCACCGTATGCTTCTAGTGCCCATACTTCCATCTCACCGAAACGCTGACCACCGAACTGAGCTTTACCACCTAGTGGCTGCTGAGTTACTAGGCTGTACGAACCAGTTGAACGAGCGTGCATCTTGTCATCAACAAGGTGGTTCAGTTTCAGCATGTACATGTAACCAACAGTTACAGGACGCTCAAACGCATCACCTGTGCGACCATCAAACAGTGTTAACTGACCTGATGTTGGTAGATCTGCTAGCTCAAGAAGTGCTTTGATTGACTCTTCTGGAGCGCCATCAAATACAGGAGTCGCGATTGGTAGACCGCCACGCAAGTTCTTGATCAGAGTACGTACTTCATCATCAGATAGAGAAGCAATGTCTACTTTCTGGCGAGTGTCGCCTAGATCGTAAACTTTTTGTAGGAACTCGCGGAATTTCGCTAGTTCTTGCTGCTCTTTAACCATCTGGTTGATCTTGTCACCGATACCTTTCGCTGCCAGACCTAAGTGTACTTCTAGGATCTGACCGATGTTCATACGCGAAGGTACACCCAGTGGGTTAAGTACGATGTCTACAGGCTGACCTTTCTCATCGTATGGCATGTCTTCAACAGGGTTGATCTTAGAGATTACACCCTTGTTACCGTGACGACCCGCCATCTTATCACCAGGCTGAATGCGACGTTTAACCGCTAGGTAAACCTTAACGATCTTCAGGACGCCAGGTGCTAAATCATCACCTTGAGTGATCTTACGACGCTTAGTTTCGAACTTCTTATCGAAGTCAGCTTTTAGCTCATCCCACTGCTCAGCAAGTTGCTCAAGCTGAGTTTGTAGTGCGTCATCTTCTAGCGTTAGTTCTAGCCACTTCTTACGATCAGTTGTGTCTAGTTTCGCTTCAGAGTAACCGCCTTCAATCAATACAGCTTTAACACGGTTTAGAAGGCCGCCCTCAAGAATCTGGAATTCTTCAGTTAGGTCTTTCTTCGCTTCTTTAAGCTGCATCTGTTCGATTTCAAGCGCACGCTTGTCTTTCTCTACGCCATCGCGAGTAAAGACTTGAACGTCGATGATCGTACCTGATACAGAGTTAGGTACACGTAGTGAAGTATCTTTAACGTCAGATGCTTTTTCACCGAAGATTGCACGTAGTAGCTTCTCTTCAGGCGTTAGCTGAGTTTCACCTTTAGGTGTAACTTTACCAACTAGGATGTCGCCACCCTTAACTTCAGCACCGATGTAAACGATACCTGACTCGTCTAGTTTAGACAGAGCAGACTCACCTACGTTTGGAATATCCGCTGTGATCTCTTCAGAACCAAGCTTAGTATCACGCGCCACACAAGTCAGTTCTTGGATGTGGATAGTCGTGAAACGGTCTTCTTGAACTACGCGCTCAGATACTAAGATCGAGTCTTCGAAGTTGTAACCGTTCCAAGGCATGAACGCGATACGCATGTTTTGACCAAGCGCTAGTTCACCAAGGTCTGTTGAAGGACCATCAGCAAGAACGTCACCGCGTGATACAGGCTCACCTGGCATCACACATGGGCGCTGGTTAATACATGTGTTCTGGTTAGAACGTGTGTATTTAGTCAGGTTGTAGATGTCGATACCAGCTTCACCTGGTACTAGCTCTTCTTCGTTAACTTTAACAACGATACGAGAAGCATCTACTGACTGGATTACACCACCACGTTTAGCAACTGCAGTTACACCTGAGTCAACTGCTACGTTACGTTCAATACCAGTACCAACAAGCGGTTTGTCAGCTTTCAGTGTTGGAACTGCCTGACGTTGCATGTTCGCACCCATCAATGCACGGTTCGCATCATCGTGTTCTAGGAACGGGATAAGCGATGCAGCGATAGATACAACCTGGTTTGTCGCAACGTCCATGTACTGAGCGTGCTCACGAGGGTGTAGACCAGATTCACCTTTCTGACGAGCTGTGATCAGCTCATCTGCAAAAGTACCATCTTCGTTTAGCTTAGCGTTCGCCTGTGCGATAACGAATTGGCCTTCTTCGATTGCAGATAGGTAATCTACTTCGTCTGTTACTACGCCATCTACAACGCGACGGTATGGTGTCTCTAGGAAACCGTACTCGTTACAACGCGCAAACGCAGATAGAGAGTTGATCAGACCGATGTTTGGACCTTCAGGCGTTTCGATAGGACATAGACGACCGTAGTGAGTTACGTGTACGTCACGTACTTCGAAGCCAGCACGTTCACGAGTTAGACCGCCAGGACCCAATGCAGAAATACGACGCTTGTGCGTTACTTCTGATAGCGGGTTGTTTTGGTCCATGAACTGTGAAAGCTGTGAAGAGCCAAAGAATTCTTTAACTGCCGCAGAAATTGGCTTCGCGTTGATCAAGTCTTGAGGCATGATTGCGTCAAGATCGCCTAGGCTTAGACGCTCTTTAACTGCACGCTCAACACGTACTAGACCTACACGGAACTGGTTCTCAGCCATTTCGCCTACAGAACGGATACGACGGTTGCCTAGGTGGTCGATATCGTCCACTTCGCCCTTACCGTTACGGATCGCGATCAGCTTCTTCATCACTTCGATGATATCAGTTTCATCAAGCGTGCCTTGCTCTTGAGCATCTTCACGGCCGATAGAGCTGTTGAACTTCATACGACCAACAGTCGATAGATCGTAACGCTCTTCAGAGAAGAATAGGCTTTCGAATAGAGCTTCTGCAGCTTCTTTTGTTGGCGGCTCACCAGGGCGCATCATGCGGTAGATTTCTACCAATGCAGAAATACGATCAACCGTGCTGTCGATACGTAGTGTTTCTGACATGAATGGACCGTGGTCTAGATCGTTCGTGAATAGAACTTCTAGCGCTTTGTGGCCAGCCTGAGATAGGTTCGCTAGTGCTTCTAGGCTGATTTCCTGGTTAGCGTTAACAATGATCTCGCCAGTTGCTTCATTGATGTAATCTTTAGATGCAACTTTACCAACGATGTACTCAACTGGTACTTCGATGTGATCAACGCCATCTTTTTCTAGTTGGCGGATATGACGAGCTGTTACGCGACGACCCTGCTCAACGTAAACTTTACCATTTGCTTCGATGTCGAATGACGCAGTTTCACCACGTAGACGATCAGGAACCAACTCCATCAATAGAGTTTGGTCTTTCACTTCGAAGTTCACTTTCTCGAAGAAGATATCTAGGATTTCTTCTGTCGACTTACCTAGTGCTCGAAGGATGATCGATGCTGGTAGCTTACGACGGCGGTCGATACGAACGTACAAGTTATCCTTAGGATCAAACTCGAAATCAAGCCATGAACCACGGTAAGGAATAACACGTGCGTTGTATAAAACTTTACCTGAAGAGTGGGTCTTACCCTTATCGCTGTCGAAGAACACGCCTGGGCTTCGGTGCAGCTGGGATACGATAACCCTCTCGGTACCGTTGATTACGAAGGTACCATTGTCTGTCATGAGTGGAATTTCACCCATGTAGACTTCTTGTTCTTTAATGTCTTTTACAGTACCTGCTGGCGCGTCTTTATCAAAGATAACTAGGCGTAGTTTTACACGTAGTGGCTTTGAGTAAGTTACACCGCGGATTTGACATTCTTTAACGTCAAAAACTGGCTCACCAAGACGGTAGCTAACGTATTGCAGCTCAGAATTGCCGTTGTAGCTCTGAATCGGAAATACAGAACGGAAAGCGGCTTCAAGACCGTATTGACCTTCAGGATCCTGTTCGATAAATTTGTCGAACGAATCGAGCTGGATCGATAGCAGGTATGGAATGTCCAAAACTTGTGGACGAGTACCAAAGTCCTTACGGATGCGCTTTTTCTCGGTATAAGAGTAAACCATGGGGTTCCTCAGCTCGCTGATAAGTGACCCAAACTGTCCGCCCGCTCCTAGTTACTTAAGGGGGGGTAAGGGACAGTGACTAATATAGCTGTTTACTGTAGTGACATTTCATTTCGTAAGAATGAAATGTTTTTTGCATGGATATCAGGCGCTTAAACAGCGGGAAAATTCGCCTATACCCTACAGCGCAAAAAGGCCGGTGGTTAAAAAACCACCAGCCAATTAGCCGTTAGGCTAAGAAACTATGCAATAATTACTTAACAGCAACAGTTGCACCAGCTTCTTCTAGCTGAGCTTTAAGAGCTTCAGCTTCTGCTTTCTCAACACCTTCTTTAAGAGGTGCTGGAGCGCCGTCTACTAGAGCTTTAGCTTCTTTAAGACCTAGGCCAGTTGCGCCACGTACTGCTTTGATTACAGCAACTTTGTTACCGCCAGCAGCTTCTAGGATTACGTCGAATTCAGTTTGCTCAGCAGCAGCTTCGCCTGCAGCAGCGCCGCCAGCTACAACAGCAGCAGCAGCAGAAACACCGAATTTCTCTTCCATTGCTTCGATTAGTTCAACAACTTGCATTACAGACATTTCTGCAACTGCGTCTAGGATTTGCTCGTTAGTAATAGACATAACAATTCTCTTTTAAGTCAACAATAAGTTTATTAAGCAACCAGTAAAAAGCAAGGCTTATGCCGCTGCTTCTTGTTTTTGATCGCGGATAGCTGCGATAGTACGCGCCAGCTTGCCAGCCGAAGCTTCTTTCATGCACATCATTAGGCGTGCAATTGCTTCGTCGTAAGTTGGTAGTGTTGCTAGTACTTCAGCGTCAGTTAAAGCGCCTTCAAATGCAGCAGCTTTGATCTCGAAATCTTTGTTCTCTTTAGCGAAGTCTTTGAAAAGACGCGCTGCAGCACCTGGGTGCTCATTAGAGAATGCGATTAGAGTAGGACCAGTGAAAGTGTCAGTTAGACACTCGTACTCAGTACCTTCAACCGCACGACGAGCAAGAGTGTTACGAACAACTCTCATGTAAACGCCAGCTTCACGAGCTTGTTTACGTAGAGAAGTCATCGCGCCAACTTGAACGCCACGAGAATCAGCTACAACTGCAGAAAGTGCACCACTGGCAGCTTCGTTGACTTCAGCAACAATTGCTTTTTTGTCTTGAAGGTTTAAAGCCATCTTGGATTTACTCCTGGTTGTCGTTACACCACTCACTATCATCACGACAGTGAGAGCTATTGAGGTGCTTCCCCAGAAGAAAGTTAACTATATTACATAGAGCTTTCTGTCAGTTCGGGCACCATCTACGTAGGATAATTAAGTTTGCTTTTACACAAACACCTACGGTCTTGGACGGAGACTGGGTCTTAATTCATTTCGAACTAGGAGACAGTTCAAAGAACCAAAGTTCAGCCCCAACCACAAATATTAGGCGCAAAATTATACACTAATTTTGCGCCTAAGCAAATAAATTATGCTTGAGTGTTCAGGCTAGCCTGATCAACAGCAACACCAGCACCCATAGTAGTAGAGATGCTTACTTTCTTCAGGAAAGTACCTTTCGCTGAAGATGGCTTAGCTTTCTTCAGAGCAACTAGAAGTGCTTCTAGGTTCTCTTTGATCTGCTCAGCAGAGAAGTTTGCTTTACCGATAGTAGTGTGGATGATGCCGTTTTTGTCGTTACGGTAACGAACCTGACCAGCTTTAGCGTTTTTAACTGCTTCAGCAACGTTAGGAGTTACAGTACCAACTTTAGGGTTTGGCATAAGACCGCGAGGACCTAGGATAGTACCTAGTTGACCTACAACGCGCATTGCATCTGGAGAAGCAACAACTACGTCAAAGTTCATTTCGCCTTTCTTAACTTGCTCAGCAAGATCTTCCATACCTACGATGTCTGCGCCAGCTTCTTTAGCTGCTTCAGCGTTAGCACCTTGAGTGAACACTGCAACGCGGATTTCGCGGCCAGTACCGTGAGGTAGTACAGTTGCACCACGTACGTTCTGGTCAGATTTACGAGCATCAATGCCAAGGTTAACAGCAACGTCTACAGACTCAACGAATTTAGCAGTCGCTAGTTCTTGAAGAAGAGCAACAGCTTCGTTGATTTCGTATTCTTTAGTTACGTCAACTTTTTCGCGGATTACGCGCATGCGCTTAGTTAGTTTTGCCATCTTATTAACCCTCTACCACTAGGCCCATTGAACGAGCAGTACCAGCGATAGAACGCTTCATCGCTTCGATGTCAGCACCAGTCATATCAGCAGCTTTAGTTTCTGCGATTTCTTGGATTTGAGCGTCAGTTACAGTACCAACTTTTTCAGTGTTTGGACGACCTGAACCAGACTTAACGCCAGCAGCTTTCTTAAGAAGAACAGCAGCAGGTGGAGTCTTAGTTACGAACGTGAAAGAACGGTCGCTGTATACTGTGATAACTACTGGAGTTGGTAGACCTTTCTCAATAGATTCTGTTTTTGCGTTGAACGCTTTACAGAATTCCATGATGTTCACACCGTGTTGACCTAGTGCAGGACCTACTGGTGGACTAGGGTTAGCCATACCAGCAGCAACTTGTAGCTTGATGTAAGCTTCAACTTTCTTAGCCATGATAATTCCTAAGTTTGGGTACAAACGCTAATCGCGGATCAGCTCCCCGTTTGTGTAAGAAACTTTTTACTTCACTTGAAGTAAAAAGGCGCGAAATTATAGTCATAATCCGCGCCTTATACAACCCTAAAAAGGTGATTTTTTATACTCTTTAACGAAGAGTCTTAGTCCAGCTTTTCAACCTGACCAAATTCAAGCTCAACTGGTGTCGCACGACCAAAGATCGATACAGACACTTTCAGGCGGCTCTTCTCGTAATCCACTTCTTCAACAGTACCGTTGAAGTCAGCAAATGGACCTTCGTTAACACGTACCACTTCACCCGCTTCGTACATTGTACGCGGACGAGGCGCTTCACTCGCTTTCTCAAGACGATTAAGAATCGCGTCAGCCTCTTTATCCGTGATAGGTGCCGGACGGTCTGAGGTACCACCAATGAAGCCCATGACACGCGGCACACTGCGTACTAGGTGCCATGATTCATCGTTCATAATCATCTGAACAAGGACGTAACCTGGGAAGAACTTACGCTCAGATTTGCGACGCTGACCCGCGCGCATTTCCACTACTTCTTCAGTAGGAACCAGTACTTCACCGAATAGCTCTTCCATGCCGTGCATTTTGATATGCTCGCGCAGAGATTGAGCTACACGACCTTCAAATCCAGAGAAGGCTTGAACCACATACCAGCGTTTTTTTGGAGCTTCACTCATGAATAAAAACCCTCTATACCCCAGTTGCTAGAGCTACTAGACGAACCATAATTCCGTCAATACCCCATAGCACTAGAGCCATTACAATACTTACAGCTAAAACGATCAGTGTTGTTTGCATGGTTTCTTGGCGAGTAGGCCAAACAACTTTACGTACTTCCATACGAGATTCTTTTGCAAAACTGATCGCTGCTTTACCTTTAGTCGTTGTTGCTGCAACGCCTAAGGCAGCTGCAATAAGAACAACAACGCCTGCAGCACGAACCACTACAGACATTTCACCATACAGGTAATTACCCACAACAGCGGCAGCTGCCAATACGAAAGCGGCTACCCACTTAAACGTATCTGCTGCGTTTGAGCTATCAGGAGTTTCAGCATTATTTGCTTTCATAAAACCAACCTGTTACAAGTCTTAATATAGACGACAACAACCCCGCTGTTGCAGGGCAAACTCCATATCGCTGAAAAAATCAGCGTACTCTTCTTAAGATTAAGCCTCTTTGCTTAATCTTGCTCTGCGCCCAACCCACTTCTGAACAAGAAAACAGCAAAAATAATGTTGAGTGCAGAAAAAGGGCATCAAATGATGCCCTTTTTGCTACTGGTTCGTCAAATCTAATTCAAGATTTTCCGAAAGCATCGCTAATTCGCTATGAATTAGTCGAAGATCTTAGCAACAACACCAGCACCTACTGTACGGCCACCTTCACGGATCGCGAAACGTAGAC
>NZ_JAWOQQ010000026.1:0-38587 GCF_033337405.1 Vibrio sp. YT-16 | reverse complement strand
CTTCAATTTAAGATTTTGTTCGGCTCAATGAATACTGAACATTACATAAGTAATGTTTGAATTGACTGTGCTGAATCCGAAGATTCAATGGTCACTTCGTTTCATTGAAACCTAAATTGTTTCCGAAGAAACTATTTGGATTATCATCAACGAGTGCCCACACAGATTGATAGGTCTATATTGTTAAAGAGCTTGCTTTACGAGAAGTTTTTCTCTCAAAGCGGAGGTGCATTCTAGCGATTTAATTGACAGTGTCAAACACTTTTTCAATTTTATTTTTCGTAGAAGCTTTCACCTCTCCGACCCTGCTGAAGCCTTATCGCGTCTGCCGTGTCGGTGGATGCGCATTATAGGGAACTCAGATCCGTTCGCAACCCTTTTTTGAAAAAAAATGGAAAAAAATGCCTGTTCGATGACTATTTCATCAAAAAAGCAAAAAAGAGGGTAAAAAACCCTCTTTTTCTGCCTTAAAAGCCGTATTTAAATGAATGCGTACGCGTCTGCGAACATACGTTCGCTCTTCGCTTTCTTGTTCTGAGTGAACTGTTCACGTGCTGCGCCAGCCATTTCAAAACGACCTGCAATATAGATATCGTAGTTTTCTAAGCTTTCGAAATCTTCAGCTACAGCTTGTAGCACGTTACCAACTTTACCTTGCCAGTCTGCAGGAGCTTCTTCTACTACTGGCACAAAGTGAACATTGGCAAACTTGTCGGCAATCTCGACCAGTTCGTCTTTAGCATAAAGCTGGCAGTTATCGCGCGCCCCCCAATATAAATAGATAGGATTGGTTTTATTCTGCGCTACGCAGTGATCCAGAATCGAGCGAACGTAACTGAAGCCTGTACCACCAGCAATTAATAATAATGGGCGTTCGCTTTCTTCTTGAACCCAAGCATCGCCATGTGGCGCATCAATTTCAATCTGACCATCAGTTTCAAGCGCCGCTTGCATTGCTTCGACAACTTCTTGTGCATAAGCGTTGTGTTCCGCCGCACCGATGTGCAGTTCAAGTTCACCTTCATGACGACAAGGGCTGCTTGCGATAGAGAAAGGACGTTTGTCTTTTTCACCCATCACCACCATTAGGTACTGACCCGCTTTAAAAGGCACTGGTGATTCTGGATGAAGAAGGATTTGGTAAGTATTACAAGCTAACGGCTGAATAGACTTTACTTTACATTGGATGGTCATGGTGTTCCTCTCGCTTACTCATCAAAAGTAAGCACTAAATTACTTTCTGTATAGGCTTGGCAAGGGAATATCCAACCTTGCTGTTGCTCTTTTTCGGTTAGCATCGGTTCGAGGTGGTAACTCACCTCGCCCGTTAGCTTTTTACACATACACATGGCGCAAGCGCCAACTTGGCAACGGTGTGGGAAGCGAATATTGTTGTTGAGCGCAGCTTCCAACACCGTCTCCCCTTCTTTTACTTGGAACCTAACGTCCATTGGTAGAAGGTGGACTTGATGACTCATAGAATACCTAACTGGTCCCAAATCTCATCGACTTTAGCCACAAGTTTAGGATCTTTTTTGATAGGCGTACCCCACTCGCGCGTGACTTCAGATTCGAACTTGTTGGTCGCATCCAGTCCTAATTTGGATGAACTCTCAGTCTTACCAAGCACTTGAATCGTGTCTCTATCTGGGTCCATTCGAGTTGTCACCGCCCAAATGATGTCATTCCAATCTCGTGCATTAACGTCATCGTCGCACAAAATGATGAATTTGTTATCCGTGTACTGAGCAAAGAAGCCCCATAGATGTTCCATCAATTCTTGGGATTGACCAGCTTGGTCTTTCTTCATAGTCACGACAGCAAATTGGTTGTTTGCTGTAACTGGAAGATAGACGTCAACAATCTCAGGGCGTTGCTGTTTCAACTCATTTAGTTCTGCTTCGGTAATCGCTTTGCTGTCTCGCTCAGTGACCTCGGTTCGCGTCGCCAGCTCGGCATCCCATTTAATGGTCGCATCCAAGCCCATTTTGGAGCCAAGCCCAACCACTGGTGAAGCAAAGTCGAGCGAGTCGATTGGCGTGTTATCTATCATCAAGGTATCACGTACAGGATCCATATGCTCTGACATGGCTTTCACGACATCATTCCAATCTCGTGCGTTTACCGATTCATCGCACACAATAACAAACTTGGTATACATGAATTGACGTAAGAAAGACCACACGCCCATCATTACGCGCTTGGCATGTCCTGGGTACTGCTTCTTCATGGTGACGACGGCCATTCGGTACGAACAACCTTCTGGCGGTAGATAGAAGTCTTCAATCTCTGGGAATTGCTTTTGCAGAATCGGCACAAACACTTCGTTTAATGCCACACCCAATACAGCTGGTTCATCTGGCGGACGACCTGTGTAGGTGCTGTGATAAATAGGGTCTTTACGCATAGTAATGTGCGTAATAGTAAATACGTGGTGCTTTTCTTTTTCGTTATAGTAGCCAGTATGGTCACCGTAAGGACCCTCATCAGCAAACTCGTTCGGGTCGATATAACCTTCCATCACGATTTCCGCGCTCGCTGGCACTTCCAAATCGTTGCTGACTGACTTCACGACTTCCGTTTTGCTTCCACGTAGCAAACCTGCAAATGCGTATTCCGATAGCGTATCTGGCACTGGTGTTACTGCGCCAAGAATGGTTGCTGGGTCTGCACCAAACGCGACCGAAACTGGGAAAGGTTTACCTGGGTTGGTTTCCATCCAATCGCGCAGATCAAGCGCACCACCACGATGGGCTAACCAACGCATGATGATTTTGTTCTTGGCAATTTTCTGCTGACGGTAAATGCCTAGGTTCTGACGTTTCTTATTTGGACCTTTGGTTACGGTTAAGCCCCAAGTAAGCAGCGGCGCTACATCTTCTGCCCAGCAGCTCATTACCGGAATTTTATCCAAGTCGACTTCATCACCTTGCCAAACAATGTCTTGGCATGGTGCTTTACGTAAACGCTTAGCCGGCATGTTCAATACTTGTTTGAACACAGGCAGTTTTTCTAAAGCGTCTTTGAAGCCTTTTGGTGGCTCAGGTTCTTTTAAATAAGCCAGCAGCTTACCGACTTCTCTTAATTCTTTAACATCTTCACGTCCCATACCGATTGCGACACGCTCTGGTGTACCAAACAGGTTCGTCAAAACAGGTACGTCGTAGCCGATTGGGTTCTCAAACAACAGCGCAGGTCCACCAGCACGCAAGGTGCGGTCGCTGATTTCTGTCATTTCATAAGCGGGATCGACAGGGTGAGTGATGCGTTTAAGTCGACCTTTCTGTTCTAGGTGGTCGATAAATTCGCGTAAATCCTTAAAACTCATAGGCCTTCATGCTGGCTGATTAAACTGTCCGCAGTATAACAAATAGGAGGACGCTAAGATCCTCCTATTTTGTGTGGGTATGTGAGCCAGATTACTTTAATACTTGTTCAATCTGCCGAGTCTTTATCTGATGGTTCGAAGATACTAACTCTTCCAACCAGGTTTGATGCCCTTGTTGAGCAAGCTCTCGAGCAACCATGGTTGCTTCTTCTGATAACGCCATTTTTCTAACTAGAAACTGCTTTACTTGCGGAGATAGAGGGTTAGATTTTGTAAGTAGACTAATAGCTTCTGGCTTGAGTGATGGGTTAACTGTGGCATTCATCAATTGCTGAATGGAAAAAACGTCTCCAACCGCAGCTAAACGCTCAAGTTCGGACTGGCTGTTGTAATCAGCTTTCATCCGCCAGAGTAAGTTGTACACTTCCTCATCCTGACTAACTTGTGCCAACCTGACTATCACGGCCGTCGATGGTAACCAACTGGTCACATTTGCTTTGGTTAACTGGGCCGCTAATGCAGCAAGCGCATTGGGTGATAAGCCGTCTAACTCTCGAATCAAAAGCGCTTCACGCGCTTGAGCTTGTTGAGATGGCCCTGTAAGCCATTGCTTTAAGTTAAGCTCTCTTCGTTCAGCTTGTAAGACAAAGTCCAAGGTACTTTGGTCTTGTTTCCAACGCTTAATCAAGCGACTCGCAATAACGGGAAAGTTAAAAGCGGGTACACTAAATTCATACCCATCACCTCGCTCTAACACTTGATAAGTCGGGGTCATACGGATCTGGGACTCAACAAACAGAGCCATTCGAGGCGTGAGAATCACATCTTGCTTTTCAAGCTTTTCCAATAATTGAAAGCGCACCACCTCTTGTTGAGGCAAAGCAAGTCTATCAAGGGAAAATTTAAGCGAGTCGACTTCATCTCTGACAGCGTAATCAAGCAGTTCAGAGACTTTAGTCTGTATTTGAGTATCCTGAAGCCACTGTTCTACTACAGACTCATGCATTTCCTTGGCAGATAATGTCGCAGGTAGAGTGATAAGTGACAAGCTCAGGAGTAATGACGACAACATTCCTTGTTGCATGTTAACCTCCCGATAACATTTCCTTCATTCTGATACTTCTATCGGGAGAAAGCAATAAAAAAGCCACCGATATACGGTGGCTTTTCGCAGAATGACTATTTGAGACTATTGACGACGCATCGCATCGAAGAACTCATCGTTGGTCTTCGTCATCGCTAGCTTATCGATTAGGAATTCCATTGCGTCGATTTCGCCCATTGGGTGAACGATCTTACGCAGAATCCACATCTTCTGTAGTTCGTCAGTCTTCGTCAGTAGTTCTTCACGACGTGTACCTGAGCGGTTGAAGTCAATCGCAGGGAATACACGCTTCTCAGCAATCTTACGGTTCAAGTGCAGTTCCATGTTACCTGTACCCTTGAACTCTTCGTAGATAACTTCATCCATTTTAGAACCAGTATCTACTAGTGCCGTTGCGATGATAGTTAGGCTGCCGCCTTCTTCTACGTTACGTGCAGCACCGAAGAAACGCTTAGGACGATGTAATGCGTTTGCATCCACACCACCAGTTAGTACTTTACCTGATGAAGGCACTACGGTGTTGTAAGCACGAGCTAGACGAGTGATAGAGTCAAGCAAGATAACTACGTCTTTCTTATGTTCAACAAGACGTTTTGCCTTCTCGATCACCATTTCCGCTACTTGTACGTGACGAGATGCTGGCTCATCGAAAGTCGACGCAACCACTTCACCTTTAACTAGGCGCTGCATCTCAGTTACTTCTTCTGGACGTTCGTCGATAAGAAGAACCATCAACTCACACTCTGGGTGGTTGTACGCGATGCTTTGCGCGATGTTTTGCAGAAGCATTGTTTTACCCGCTTTAGGCGGAGCAACAATCAGACCACGTTGACCTTTACCGATTGGGGATGCCAAGTCTAAAACACGTGCTGTAATGTCTTCTGTTGAACCGTTACCACGCTCCATAACCATGCGCTCATTCGCATGCAGAGGAGTAAGGTTTTCAAATAGGATCTTGTTACGGGCGTTGTCTGGTTTATCGTCGTTAACGGTATTGACTTTTAGAAGGGCAAAGTAACGTTCACCGTCTTTTGGTGGACGAATTTTACCAGCGATAGAGTCACCAGTACGTAGGTTAAAGCGACGAATCTGACTTGGTGATACGTAGATATCGTCCGGACCCGCAAGGTATGAACTATCTGCACTGCGTAGGAAACCAAAGCCGTCTTGCAGAATTTCCAGAACCCCATCGCCAAAGATGTCTTCGCCGCCTTTCGCGTGCGCTTTTAAAATCGCGAAGATGATGTCTTGTTTTCTTAAGCGAGCTAGGTTCTCTAATCCTAAGCTTTCGCCCAGTTTTACAAGGTCAGACACAGGTCTGTTCTTCAGTTCGGTAAGGTTCATGGTGGTGGATTCTTGTTTAGTCAAAATAAGATCTGTTTTCTAGTTAAGATGGATTTGGTCTCAGGATCGACCAAGAAGAGAAATTTGTTCAATTAACGCGCGATAAGTTAGCACTAATTAGTATTCTAGTCCAGAGTTAGAAAAACAAAACCGTGCATTGTAACTTTGCACGGTTTTATCTGTAATCACTTGGTGATTATAAGTTTGCGTCTAGGAACTCTTTCAGTTGAGTTTTAGACAGAGCACCTACTTTCGTTGCCGCTACGTTACCATCTTTAAATAGTAATAGCGTTGGAATGCCGCGAATACCAAACTTAGGTGGTGTACCTGCGTTATGGTCGATGTTTAGTTTACCGATAGTGAGTTTGCCTTCGTACTCGTCTGCGATTTCGTCCAAAATAGGAGCGATCATTTTACAAGGACCACACCATTCTGCCCAAAAATCCACTAGAACCGGGCCTGCAGCGTTGATTACATCGTTTTCAAAACCGTCATCAGTTAGCTGCAAAATCTTATCACTCATCTTCCACTCCAATGTGTTTTTCGAAACTGGTTGGATGATAACCAGTAATTAGATGCCCTATTGGAATGTATTTACTTTCGTATTGCAAGCTTTAGCTGATATTCTATAGCCATGAAAAAGACGCATATCACAGAGCAAAAGTTCGCCGATTTGGGCTTAAAGCCCCAAGTTATTGAAGGATTGGACAAAAAAGGGTTCGAATTTTGTACCCCTATCCAAGCCTTGGCGTTGCCGGTCCTGCTCACCGGCCAAGACATCGCAGGCCAGGCCCAAACGGGTACTGGTAAAACGCTCGCGTTTCTTACTGCTACGTTCAACCACCTTCTGACGACTCCGGAACATGAAGGTCGTAAGCCTACACAGCCACGCGCAATTATTATGGCGCCTACACGTGAGCTCGCTATTCAGATTTACAATGATGCAGAATCATTAACTGAAAGCACAGGTCTAAAAACCGCTCTAGCTTACGGTGGTGAAAGCTACGACAAGCAACTTGCGAAACTGCAAGACGGCGTAGATATTCTGATCGGAACAACAGGCCGTATCATCGATTTCTACAAACAGCGCGTATTTAACCTCAACAACATTCAAGCTGTTGTTCTGGACGAAGCCGACCGCATGTTCGATCTTGGCTTTATTAAAGACATTCGCTTCTTGTTCCGTCGTATGCCTGAGCCAAAAGAGCGTTTGAACATGCTGTTCTCAGCAACGCTGTCTTACCGCGTTCAAGAACTGGCATTCGAACACATGAATACTCCTGAGCATGTCGTTGTCGAACCGGAACAAAAAACTGGCCACCGCATTCAGGAAGAGCTTTTCTATCCTTCTAATGAAGACAAAATGGCGCTGCTTCAAACACTAATTGAAGAAGAGTGGCCAGATCGCGCTATCATTTTTGCCAATACCAAGCATAAGTGTGAATCGGTTTGGGGTCATTTGGCTGCCGATGGACACCGTGTAGGCCTTCTTACTGGCGATGTACCGCAGAAGAAGCGTGAGAAGATTCTTGAGCAATTCACCAAAGGTGATGTCGACATCTTAGTTGCAACTGACGTTGCAGCGCGTGGCCTGCATATTCCTCAGGTAACGCACGTTTTCAACTACGACCTTCCTGACGACTGTGAAGATTATGTTCACCGTATTGGCCGTACTGGTCGCGCTGGTGCGAGCGGTCATTCGATCAGTTTTGCTTGTGAAGAGTACGCGGTTAACCTACCAGCAATCGAAGAATACATTGAGCACACAATCCCAGTTTCAGAGTACGATTCGTCGGCACTGATTCAAGATCTACCGGCTCCGATTCGTATGCGTGCACCACGCAACCAACAGCGCCGCACGAATACTGGCGGTACCCGTTCTGGTTCTGGTAACCGTAAGCCGCAGGGACGTCGTCCACGCCAACCGCGTCAATCGGCACCAAAACAATCGTAATAGGAAACTGAGTTCGTTTATGAGTCAAGCAGGATCATCACCGCTATATGCCGCCATCGACCTCGGGTCGAACAGTTTTCACATGCTCGTTGTGCGTCACATCGATGGCAGCGTTCAAACAATGGCTAAAATTAAGCGCAAAGTTCGTCTAGCAGCGGGCTTAGATGAACATAATTCTCTTAGTATGGAAGCTATGCAGCGAGGATGGGACTGCTTAAGTCTATTTGCGGAACGCTTGCAGGACATTCCTAAACAAAACATTCGCATCGTCGGTACTGCAACATTACGTACCGCGACCAATGTAGATGTGTTTTTAGAAAAGGCTAACCAAATTCTAGGCCAGCCTATCGAAGTGATTACTGGTGAAGAAGAAGCTGCCACTATCTATAAAGGTGTCGCTCACACCTCTGGCGGTAGTGGTCGTCGCCTTGTAGTCGATATCGGTGGAGCAAGTACCGAACTGATTATCGGTGAAGGTTTCGAAGCCAAAGCACTGACCAGCTTAAAAATGGGCTGCGTGACTTGGCTTGAAAACTTCTTTAAAGATCGCCAATTGAATGCTCGTAACTTTGACGCGGCAATTGAAGGAGCGAAACAGACCATCCAGCCGATTTTAGAACGTTATACAGAAATTGGTTGGGATGTGTGCGTTGGTGCATCAGGCACTGTTCAGGCATTGCAAGAGATAATGCTGGCGCAAGGCATGGACGAAGTAATCACTCACTCCAAACTCAAGCGTCTACAGAAGCAAGCCATGTTGGCCGACCATTTAGAAGAGCTCGATATTGAAGGCTTAACACTTGAGCGCGCATTAGTGTTCCCTAGTGGCCTCTCTATTTTGATTGCCGTTTTTGAATTGCTTGAAATCGATGCTATGACACTGGCTGGCGGCGCACTACGCGAAGGCTTAGTGTATGAGATGGTTGAAGAGCTTCGTCAAGAAGACATTCGTGCCCGCACTATCGCTAGCGTACAAAATCGCTATCAGCTCGATCACCAATACGGCGAACAAGTCGCTACTCTGGCACACACGCTTTTACAGCAAGCTGGGGGCGATGAGTGGATTACAGAGCCTCAGGGCAAGATATTACTCGAGACCGCCGCAAAACTGCATGAAATTGGTTTAACTATCGATTTCAAAAAAGGCGGAGAGCATAGTGCTTACTTGCTGCAGAATTTGGATCTGCCTGGTTACACGCGCGCGCAGAAGTTCTTTATTGGTGAAGTGGCTCGTCGCTATCGCGAACAGCTCACTTCTTTACCTGAGCAGCATGCATTATCAGGCTCAAGTGCCAAACGAGTATTGAGACTGTTGCGTCTTGCGGTTCTGCTCAGCCATCGTCGCAATCCTGATCTAGAGCCAAATGTGACTCTAACGGTTGAAGGCGACAATCTAACGTTACACATTGATGCGCAATGGCTAGAGAAAAACCCACTGACTGCGGCTGAGTTGGAAATTGAATCCAACCGTCAGACAGACATCGGCTGGCCATTAAATATCGTAGCAAAATAAGCGAATATCACTGCCTTACAATACTAAAGCCCAGGCGTTCGCTTGGGCTTTTTTGCTTCTACTTCCCCTACAAAACGTGCTGCCCAGCAAAAATTTCAGCTTCTCCGCTCTACATCGAAAAACAGCCATGCTTTATTGATAAACACAATTTAGCCAACCAAGATGCACCATCATGAAAACCGTTTTAATGACTGGCTTAACTGGCACTCTCGCCCCAAAAGTCGCTCATCAGTTTCACCTACGCGGCTGGAACATATTGGAGTGGAATCACCACCAAATCTCACCAGATGATCCAGAGCAAAGTGAGCAATTTTGGCAGCAGCACCACATTGATGCGGTGTGCCATATGGCGATGGGGAGTGAAGCATGGGCAGCATGGCTCGGTGAACACTGCAAACAGCGCAACATTCCTTACCTCTTTGTCAGCACAGCAATGGTATTTGATGCCACAAAAAACGGGCCTTATGGCATCTTTGAAGAAAGAAACACCCAAGATGATTACGGCAAATACAAAGTTCGTTGTGAAGATGCAATCTGGCAAGCAAATCCAGATGCGATGGTTGCTCGAATTGGTTGGCAGCTCCATCACCAAGCAGAAGGCAATAACATGTTGGCGCATCTCGACCGCCAATATGAAGAGAACGGCGTTATTACCGCTAGCACGGCTTGGTATCCTGCGACTTCTCATATGGACGATACTGCACTCGCCTTTTTGCAGCTTATTGAGCGGAACGAAGCCGGTTTATATCACCTTGATAGCAACTTAAAAGATAAGTGGAATTTCTACGAACTCGTTTGTGCACTCAAACAGCATTACAACAAACCATGGCAAGTGCTGCCAAGCAATGACTATCACCATGACCAACGTCTAACAGATGAACGAATTGCCTTGCCGCCATTGAGTGAACGTTTCACCAAGCCAGAGCAAATCCAGCAAGCTGGCATCATAGGAATCAACTGGGGACGCACGCACATTCCGCACTATAGAAACAATGGTGTTGCAGTCACGACGTTATGTGCCAACCAAATAGAACCTCTTCAGCAAGCGTGCAGTGAAGAAGCAATCCCAAAGGCAGAAACGAACATCAGCGCACTCAAACTACTTGATGTCGTGACCATCGCGACACCTGCGCATACTCATGCAGAGATCATAAAGACGTTAGGTTCAACCAAGCTTATCTGTGAAAAGCCATTGTTGGGATTGAATTCCGACATCACTCACTGGCAGCAACCGAACGCCAACCTATTGGTTAATTACGCCTTTGCTCAGCTAAATACCGCCAAGACAATAGAGGAGTGGCTCACTTCGCAAACCCAACCTTGTGTGGTCAATCTAGTCACCCAGGTTAACCTACCGGGCACCTTCACACTCAAAGAGTGGTTTCTTGAAACAGCTAGCCACCCTATCTCCTGGTTGCTGCACTGCTTTGGAGACTACTCTCAGTCGACACTGACTGAGAAAAACGGCCAACTGATCGTTGAGCTGCAATGTGGCGACCACCAGCTAAGATTTGTATTTGAATTAACAGGTGAGCCGGGCATCGAGCACAACCTAACGATTCAATCCAACCAGACCTTAACCAGCAAAGGCTACTACCGTGTCGGAGAAAAATGGCGTTTCGAGCCCATTCTCGTTAATGGCAACGCGATAAATGATGGAGAGTACAGCGAGTCTGATTGCTGGCAGGACGCCAATCAACGCAGTGTCGGTTTGATGTTGGCGATGTTCAATCAAAGCATCAGCTGGGATAACGGCCTGCAACTTGGCGCCTTCGATGCGCAAAAAGCCATTTTGATTGAGAAGATGCTCTGTTAGCCATTTCACCAGCGAGCTTCCTCTACGTGCCGTACCTTCGATTAAAAGGTCTCACTCGGGACCTTTTTTACTGCTCATTTTTACCTTCGTACAGCTCAGGGAGCTTTTGGACACCCATGATCTAATTGCTCCCCACGCTGTACAAAACCCTCTAAATCCCAGTAAGCAGGTACAAAAAAGCCGCTTGATTTAAGCAAGCGGCTTTCGGGGTTCCCACTGATATTAAGACTGAACGCTTGTCGTCACCTTAAAGTCAGGGTTCACCTCAGTCAGCTTCTTAATTAGGTAATTCAGTAATACGCCGTACATAGGAACAAACAAACCAAGACTGATAATCAGTTTGAAGCCGTAATCCACCAGCGCGATTTCCGTCCAATGCTCCGCCATAAATGGATCTGGGCTTTGGTAGAACGCAATGGCGAAGAAAGCGATAGTATCAAGTGCATTACCGAAAAGCGTTGAACACGTTGGTGCCACCCACCATTGCTTCATTTGACGTAAGCGGTTGAACACGTGCACATCCATGATCTGACCAAGTAAGTACGCCATGAAACTAGCAATCGCGATACGAGCGACGAATAAGTTAAATTCTCCCAGGTGACCAAAACCTTGGAATTGACCTTCGAAGAACACCACCGATAAGAAGTAAGACACTGCCAAAGCAGGCAACATCACTAAGAAGATGATCTTACGCGCCAACTGAGCACCGAAAATACGCACAGTTAAGTCAGTCGCTAGGAATATAAATGGGAAAGTGAATGCGCCCCAAGTGGTATGGAAACCGAAAATAGTAAACGGTAGCTGAACTAGGTAATTGCTAGATGCAATAATGACTAGGTGGAATAGAACCAGATAGATAAGGGCGTTGCGCTGCTGCGCAGGGGTAAAGTTACTCATGCGATACCTTTTTAGTTTGGTTTGGGGGTGAGGGAACCCAAATCGAGTCACTGAATAAAGTGGCTCTTACCAACAATGTAAAATGAAAAATAAACTGGCTTGGCTCATTCTGAGCGAAGCGGTGGGCGATTATACATTAACCACTTTTCGCCGCAAGTCGTCTGTTTTACGCAAACGTTTAAGCATAAAAAAGGGTGTTTCATGTGAAACACCCTTTTAAGAAAAATTCTATTTTTAGAAGCCGCGCTGGAACAATCCTGCAAGATAATCCAACTCTTCCCTGCTCTCTTCAATCGCTAACGCTTCAAACCAAATCGCTTCGCTGTAATGCTCTGCTTTCATAAACAGTCGGCAACCTTCAAAGTCGATCAGCCAAGAGTGAATGTCCGCATCCCACTGCTTTTCCACCACAGTAGCAGAAAGCAAGACAACTAAACGCTCACCTAAAGCAGGAAAGCTATCAAGGTCAAAGCTCGGCGCGGTAATGATTAAGCGCCCTTCTTGTGCCATGTAGTCCGCTAAGCCAAATTCCTTTTGCATCTTGGTTCCTTATCCGTGGTGAGTAATGTGTTCTTGAATCAAATCGAGGAATGGATCGGCGTACTTCTCCAGTTTGCGCTGACCAACGCCGCTGACTGCCAACATTTCGCCGTAAGACGTTGGCAAGATCTCCGCCATATCAATCAGAGTCGCATCACTAAAGACCACGTATGGTGGCAAACCATCTTCATCAGCAATCGACTTACGCAGCTTACGTAACTTAGCAAACAGCTTTTTGTCGTAGTTCTTGCTGGTCAGTTTGTCCGACTTCGCCGCACGTGCTGCAGTGTCTAAACGCGGAACCGCTAACTCCAGAGTCACATCGCCACGTAGCAGCGGACGCGCCTCTTCAGTAAGTTGCAGCGTTGAGTTACGCGTGATGTTTTGGAACAGCAGCCCTTTGTGGATTAACTGACGGAAGATACTCACCCAGTAATCGTGGCTGTGATCGCGCCCTATCGCGTAGGTAGAAATCTTATCGTGCCCGTTTTCACGTACACGAATGTTTTGCATGCCACGTAGCACTTCTACCACGTAGCCCATACCAAAGCTCTGATTAACACGGTACACACAAGACAACGCCTTACGTGCTTCTTCTGTTGCATCAAAGTGCTTCGGTGGATCTAAGCAAATATCGCAGTTGCCACATGGCTTCTCACGATACTCACCAAAGTAATTCAATAGCACCTGACGACGACAAGTCTGCGCCTCAGCAAAGGCACTCATCGCATTCAGTTTGTGGGTTTCCACCTGCTTCTGTGGACCATCGTCTTTCTCATCCAACATACGACGCAGCCAACTGATGTCCGCTGGGTCATACAACATCATGGCTTCCGCAGGCAAACCATCACGCCCTGCACGACCCGTTTCCTGATAGTAAGATTCGATATTGCGCGGGATATCAAAGTGAACCACAAAGCGCACGTTTGGTTTGTTGATGCCCATACCGAATGCTACGGTCGCTACCACGATTTGGATGTCATCGCGTTGGAAAGCTTCTTGAACGTAAGCGCGCTCATCGGCATCCATACCTGCGTGATAACCAGCAGCACGAATGTGGTTGTTGCACAGCTTCTCGGTCACCATCTCAACTTTCTTACGGCTACCACAATAGATGATGCCGCAATTACCCTTTTGGGTTTCAAGATAACGAACAATTTGCGAAACCGGCTTGTGCTTCTCAACTAAGTTGTAGCGAATGTTAGGACGGTCGAAGCTGCCTAGATAAACCTCTGGATTATTCAGTTGCAGACGCTCAAGAATATCTCGGCGCGTTGCATCATCCGCCGTCGCCGTCAGCGCCATAAATGGCACATGGGAAAACTGCTGCTTAAGTTGACCAAGCGCGGCGTATTCTGGACGGAAATCGTGTCCCCACTGGGAAATACAATGCGCTTCATCGACGGCAATCATCGATAGCGGCAAGTTTTCCAAGCGCTCAATGAAATCACGCATCAATACGCGTTCTGGTGAGACGTACACCAACTTAAGATGACCAGTGTGCATGCGGTTATATACGCTGAGCAGTTCTTCACGAGGCATGGTCGAGTTAATGCATTCAGCCGCTACACCGTTGGCTTTAAGCTGGTCCACTTGGTCTTTCATCAGCGAGATAAGCGGAGAAATCACCAAAGTAATACCAGAGCGAACCAAAGCAGGGATTTGATAACACAGCGACTTACCGCCACCAGTAGGCAGGATAACTAAGCTGTCGCGACCTTCTACCGCAGCATCAATCACCAACTGCTGACCATCACGGAACTCTTGGTAACCAAACACATCCTCCAACACACGTTGAGGCGTTACAGGCGAATCAGATTGTTCGGCTAACAAGGTCGAGGTCATGAAAAGTCTCAGATTGGGTCTTAAAAAAGAGGTGCTTATGCATACCACTGGCACACAAAGTGAGGGCACATTGTAATGGGGTTTCATGGTGAATAAAACCGCAAATTGTTAGGTGTTTCGCATCACGACTCGTATACTGATTTTCTGCTCTATAAAACACACAATTAGGTGACACTTCATGACACCAGAAGACGAACAACAACGCGCGCGGCAAGGTATCTTGCTAGCGATTGGCGCGTATACCATGTGGGGCATTGCGCCGATGTACTTTAAGTCCATCGCACAAGTATCTCCTTTGGAAATTCTAAGCCACCGAGTGATATGGTCTTTCTTTTTGCTTGCTGCACTCCTCCATTTTGGCCGTCACTGGCGCTCGGCTTACCACATCGCGAAAGACAAAACGAAAATCGCTTACCTGATCGCAAGTTCCATGCTAATTGGCGGCAATTGGTTGATTTTCATTTGGGCGGTAAACTCGAATCATATGCTCGACGCCAGCTTAGGTTATTACATTAACCCACTGATCAACGTCTTACTTGGGATGGTATTTTTGGGAGAGAGACTGCGTAAATTACAGTGGTTCGCGGTTGTATTGGCAGGTTGTGGCGTACTCGTTCAACTGATTGTATTTGGCTCCGTACCTGTTGTTGCGATGGCGTTAGCAATGAGCTTCGGCTTTTATGGCTTATTAAGAAAGAAAGTCAGTGTCGATGCAAAAACTGGCTTGTTTATCGAGACATTACTTCTGCTGCCGGTGGCCGCTGTTTATTTGCTTTTTATTGCCGATACACCAACCTCAAATATGTTTACGAATCCACTTACGTTAAATAGTTTGTTGATCGCAGCTGGGGTTATAACAACCCTGCCACTGCTGTGCTTTACGGGTGCAGCAACAAGACTCAAATTATCGACTTTGGGCTTTTTCCAATATATAGGCCCAAGCTTAATGTTTTTACTTGCAGTATTGATGTATGGCGAACCCTTTACCATGGATAAAGCGATCACTTTCGTCTTTATTTGGGGAGCACTAGTCGTGTTTAGCTTTGATGGATTACGTAATAACCGTCGCTCACGCCGAATCGTTCAGCCACAGTGATCGTTTTTTACAAGACAAGTTAGAAATTGCCAGATAAGCTTGGTCATAATGTGACCAAGATTTTTTTGTTTAATGGAACATATTCAGTACTACGCAACCGACCATGACAACTTGAGTCTAATAGAGGCGAAATACCAGAAATTTGCTTTTCAAAGGCATTACCATCTGGATTTTCATCTCGGCCTGATCACGCATGGTGCGCAGAAGTTCCAATATCAAGGTAACAACCACCAAGTTGGTCACGGGCAAATTGTGATTATGCCGCCGGATGAGCTGCACGACGGGCAATCTAAGCTCGAGAGTGGCTACGAAGTGAATGTGTTTGCGATCGAACCTCACCTATTGAGCGATCTAGCCGATCTTAAGAAAAGCGGTCAAATAATACACTTCAACGAACTGATCATCTCGGATCCGCAGATATTTTCACAACTTAGTAACTTACACGGGCTGCTTCGTCGTGAAAACCTCAGCCAACTCACCAAAGATTGCCTTCCTTTTGAAGGATTTAACCAACTTTTTAATCGCTACGGATCGCTTGAGCGACAAAAAGTGGTGCCGCTAGGAAACCAATCGCTTGGGACGTTAAAAGATTATCTAATGGCGAACCTTGACCAAGCAGTGCGTTTGGATTCACTTTCAGAGCTGTGTCAACTGAGCCCAACTCAGTTCCAGCGCCACTTTAAAGCGCAAACTGGCATGACGCCTTATGCATGGTTCGCACGCCTGCGCCTTGAACAAGGCATGAAGTTACTGCAAGCTGGTCAATGTAGTACCGACGTCGCCCATCAAATCGGTTTCTACGATCAAGCGCATTTCAGCAAAGCGTTTAAGCAGACCTACGGCGTTTCCCCTTCTCAAGTGACTCGTTAATTTCATTTACCGAGAAAGCTGTCAGTTTTTTACAAGCGCCACAGGTGACTTACCACGACAATAGCCGCATTGGTTAAATTTGAGATGTGTTATGAATGAATCCACCATATTGCTGACACTCGCCAGCATTCACTTTATTGCCCTAATGAGTCCAGGTCCGGACTTTGCGCTGGTCGTACAAAATGCGACGCGTCATGGTCGTCAAACTGGCTTGTACATTGCGTTGGGATTGTCCGTCGGTATTTTGCTGCACTCTTTGTTCAGCCTGACAGGTGTGAGTTTTGTCGTCCACCAGCACCCAGTGCTGTATTCCGTGGTACAACTGCTCGGTGGTAGTTACCTGCTCTACTTAGGAATTGGCGCATTGCGTGCCGTGATCTCGATGATCCAAAACCCACTGACGGATCAACCTAAGAAGCAAAATAACCTAGTGATCAGCAATAAGCGTCAAGCGTTTGCTAAAGGGTTTGCGACCAACATTCTTAACCCAAAAGCCCTGGTGTTCTTTGTCAGTTTGATGTCGAGTTTAGTCCCAGCAGGTATGTCGATTACTGGCAAAGGTATTGCACTGGTCATCCTGTTTGGCTTGTCGCTATTCTGGTTCTCTAGCCTTGCATGGATGCTGTCGACACAGCGCTTACAGCGTAAATTGCAACAAGCGGGTATCTACATCGACGGTCTATGCGGCGTGGTATTTACTCTAGTGGGCGGCAGTATTCTATACCAAACTATCAATACTTTTATCGGATAAAGTACTGATTTAAAAGCGTAGCACAATCGACATTTCTAAGATTGCTGACTCGACGTGACTCTCCATAACTGCCAAGCTCAAAGCACAAAACTGGCAACATGGAGAGTCATCATGCATTGGACGTTCAACCGACTCGTGACCACGGGTCTTTTTCTTACTTCCCCACTAATCTTATCTACCTCAGTCTTTGCTAACCAAGCAGCAGATGCGGTTGCGCCGGAGCACAGCACTGGCTTCGAGCAAAAACAATTGATCAAAGCGAAAGATTATATGGTTACCGCTGCTAACCCAATTGCAACCCAAGCTGGTGCGGATGTTATTGCCCAAGGTGGTAATGCTATTGATGCTATGGTTGCCGTGCAGCTGATGCTGGGCTTGGTAGAACCGCAATCATCAGGTATTGGTGGTGGCGCCTTCTTAGTGTATTGGGACAGTGAGAAACAAAAACTAACTACGTATGATGGACGCGAAACCGCACCGCTCGCCGCGACGCCGAAACTCTTTTTAGACGAAAAAGGACAACCCCTACAATTTTACGATGCGGTTGTCGGCGGGCGCTCCGTTGCCACTCCTGGTACAGTGAAACTGCTGTGGGACACGCACCAGAAATACGGCAAGTTGGAATGGAAGAAGATCATCCAACCCGTGATTACCTTGGCTGAGCAAGGTTTCGAAGTCAGTCCTCGCCTCGCGAGTCTGATTGAGAAAGATACTAAGCGCCTATCACGCTTCCCTGCGACTAAGGCTTACTTCTTCAATCCAGACGGCTCACCAAAAACCGAAGGCACGTTGTTGAAGAACCCTGAATACGCGCAAACTCTGACGGCAATTGCAGAGCAAGGGGCAAAAGCTTTCTATCAAGGCGATATCGCCACAGACATCATCAAGACAGTACAAAATGCACCGGGCAATCCTGGCGTATTGGCACAACCTGACTTTGACGCGTTCCAAATCAAGCAACGTGAACCGGTTTGTGCGGCTTACCAAAGCTATGACATCTGCGGTATGGGACCACCAAGCTCTGGCGCATTGACGGTTGGACAGATTCTCGCGATCACCGAGCAATACGATCTTAAAGGCTGGGGAGCCGAAAGCGCGAAATCATGGCAAGTGATCGCCGACGCGTCTCGCCTTGCGTTCGCGGATCGCGGTAAATACATGGCTGACCAAGATTATGTACCAATGCCAACCGAAGGCTTGCTTGATAAAGATTATCTCAAACAACGTGCTGAGCTTATCCAAGTCGGTAAAGCGTTGAGTAAGGTTGAAGCCGGCAACCCTCCTTGGTCGCACGCCATGGACTTAAGCATGGACCAATCGATCGAGTTGCCTTCCACCAGCCATTTCAATATCGTCGATAAGCAAGGCAATGTGGTTTCAATGACAACAACCATCGAGAACGCCTTTGGCTCACGCTTGATGGTACGCGGCTTCTTGCTCAATAACGAACTGACCGATTTCTCTTTCCGCACGCATCAAGATGGTGTGCCAATCGCGAACCGCTTAGAACCGGGAAAACGCCCACGTTCATCCATGGCACCAACCATTATGATGAAGGATGACAAACCTTACATGGCAATTGGCTCACCGGGTGGTAGCCGCATTATTGGTTACGTCGCACAAGCCATTATCGCCCACACGCAATGGGATATGGACATCCAAAGCGCGATTAATCAGCCACGATTGCTGAACCGTTTTGGCACCTTAGATATTGAGCAAGGTACCGCCGCAGAGGGCTTACAGCCTGCTCTGGAGAAGATGGGCTTTAAAACCGATGTTCGGGATTTGAACTCTGGTCTGCATGCGATACGAATAACAAAAGACGGTCTTGAAGGCGCTGCGGATCCAAGACGTGAAGGTGCCGCTATCGGGCAGTAAGAGTCTTTCGCTCGACCCCTTGTGCGAGATCTCTCACAAAGGGTTGAGCAAACCTCTCTTTTTTAATGGTAAAACCGTACAGAAAAGAGCATAAGCCATTGAATTTAATACTCATGTATCTTTTTTGAACGCTAAGAGAGTTAAAAAATGTGAGATTAGCCCGTTGTTGGAAATCGTTAAACACGTAATATTAAACCTGTCGGAAGGATGCTGACACGGAACAGGAAACACCACGGACTTGGTGAACTTCAGGAAGAAGAAACGGTTATTCAGGATGAATAGTCGGGCATGGATTGCAAAATTGGACATTGAACGGAATCAATAGTGACTAGGATGGTTGCTACTAAGGACGGGAAATGGACACCTCTGGACGAGGCAAGGATTTGAACATCAGGATGATGTCAGGGACACCGCTCAGGGAACAAGTGATGAGAGCTAACGAGGATAGTTAGCAGACCAGGATAAGGTCACTAAGGACACCGCTAGGAAGGCGACGTAAGGATTAAGCTGACGGATTCAGCACACTATCATGGATTAGATGCATGGAGCACTCTTAGTAGCTGGATTGCTGCGAGTAAGACTGTAACCCCGATGGGCGCAAGCCCTCGGGGTTTTTCTTTGCCTAAAGTTTTTCTTAGCAGCTCTTCTCAAAGCAGACATTCACCCACAACGCCCACCTTTCACTTCAAACGGTATAGTTAAATCGCGCTTTCGAAATCCATTTATCATTCCATTTTTTCCTACGTTAGCGACACCAAAACTGCACAAACAAAAAGAGCCGCCGAAGCAGCTCTTAAGTTGATGATACCAATCACAGTAAATAAGCGATCAGAAATAGCGTAGGGAAAATGCTTGAGAACAAGGCGCAATTTTTCGATAAGTAGTTATTCTACAATCAAAAATTGCAACGCAGTTATCGAGTATTTTAACAAGCTAGAATGACCAGTTATTTACTACGATTGGTATGAGTTTTGGTCAAGCCTTACAGTTTCTCTAGTCGTGCGTAAGCAGTTACCAACCATTTGATGCCTTCACCGTTAAAGGCAATCTGTACACGGCTCTGTGGACCACTGCCTTCGAAGTTGATGATGGTGCCTTCACCAAACTTTGGATGCATCACACGAGAACCTAGCGTAAAGCCGGTTTCATTAAAGCTCTCTTTCACAACAGTTTGGCTAAATCGACCACTGCTTGAAGGACGGCTAACTTGCGCCTTCATTCGTACTTCATCTAAACAAGTTTCTGGCAGTTCACGGATAAAGCGAGACGGTTTATGGTATTTATCCTGACCGTACAAACGACGCATTTCAGCATAAGTGATGTACAGTTTCTGCATTGCACGGGTCATGCCTACGTAACACAGACGGCGTTCTTCTTCTAAGCGCCCTGCTTCTTCTGCCGACATTTGGCTTGGGAACATGCCTTCTTCCACACCGACCATAAGCACCAACGGGAACTCTAGACCTTTCGCACTGTGTAATGTCATGAGCTGAACCGCATCTTCAAATTCGTCCGCTTGTCCTTCGCCCGCTTCTAGTGCTGCGTGGGTTAGGAATGCCGTCAGCAGTGACATGTCTTCGGCTTCTTCTGGTTTCTCGAATTGGCGAGTTGCGGTCACCAATTCCTCCAAGTTCTCAATACGTGCCTTAGACTTTTCGCCCTTCTCTTGCTCGTACATCGCGAACAAGCCCGAGTATTTAATCACATGGTCAGTTTGGTGATGCAGCGGCATCTCTAAGGTGTCGTCTTCTAGCGCGGTGACAAGCTCGATAAAACGGCTCAGAGCACCAGCAGCGCGACCAGCAAGAACCTTCTCGTCCAACATTGCCACACTCGCTTCCCACATGGTGCAACCACGATCACGAGCCGCAAAACGGATGGTTTCAAGCGTCTTATCGCCCAAACCACGCGTTGGCGTATTCACCACACGTTCAAACGCCGCATCATCGTTACGGTTGGCAATCAGACGCATGTAGCTCAAGGCATCTTTGATTTCCTGACGTTCGAAGAATCGCATGCCGCCATAGATACGATAAGGCAGACCGGCTTGAATTAACGCTTCTTCCAGAACACGCGACTGGGCGTTGTTACGGTAAAGCATCGCAGCGTCATTCAGAGCACCGCCCTTGTCTTGCCACTCTTTGATTTTGTTCACCGCAAAACGGGCTTCATCTAATTCGTTGTAAGCGCTGTAAACCGAGATAGGCTCACCGACCACGCCATCCGTCCACAACTCTTTACCCATACGCTCGGTGTTATTCGCAATCAGGGTGTTAGATGCTTCCAGAATGGTCTTAGTGGAACGGTAGTTTTGCTCAAGACGAATGGTATTCACGCTTGGGAATTCGAGCGTAAACTTCTCAATGTTCTCGACTTTTGCACCACGCCAACCATAAATCGACTGGTCGTCATCACCTACGATCATCACGTGACACTCAGGACCCGCCATCATACGTAGCCAAGCATATTGAATGTTGTTGGTATCTTGGAACTCATCGACCAAGATGTGCTTAAAGCGTGCTTGGTAGTGTTCACGAACGAACTTGTTATCACGCAGTAGCTCATGTGCGCGCAGCAAGATTTCCGCAAAATCGACTAAACCAGCACGATCACACGCTTCTTGGTAAGCGGTGTACAACTGCAGATATGTCTTGGTTACTGGATCATGGTACGCATCAATGTGCGACGGGCGCAGACCTTCGTCTTTCTTGCCGTTAATCCACCATGCCACTTGGCGTGCTGGCCATTGCTTCTCATCGAGGTTTTGCGCTTTGATCAAACGCTTTAGCAGACGCTGTTGGTCGTCACTGTCGATGATTTGGAAATCTTCCGGTAGCTTCGCATCAAGATAGTGTGCACGCAGAATACGGTGACAAATTCCGTGGAAAGTACCATTCCACATACCGCCTGCACTGCCCATCATTAGCTCTTCGATACGTCCACGCATCTCTGCCGCCGCCTTATTGGTAAAGGTTACCGACATGATTGAAAACGGAGAAGCTTGCTCGACCGACATCAGCCAAGCGATACGGTGAACAAGAACGCGTGTCTTACCACTTCCTGCGCCAGCAAGAACGAGCAAGTTTTCTAGAGGTGCTGCAACGGCTTCACGTTGTTTATCGTTCAAACCGTCGAGTAATAGAGATGGATCCATCATGATGAGAGCTACTGGTTATTTATACATAAAAACCGATTATAACCTAAACAACCGGGTGCTGTTTAGACAAAACTTGATAAAAAAATCGATGTTTTTTTGCCCAACACATCAATTAGTTATATCTATTTGACCCTACAAACCCATTTACTTCGGAAATTTTTCTGAAAGTTTTTTAGCCAGTTTCCTATCTTTTAAGTTAAGCAAGTTGATAACAAAAACGCCAAAACAGGTGATTCATCTTGCCAACTTAAAGTAAAGGAAATCATTCAGAGGAATTTATTATGAAAAAGTCGAATCTAGCTGTTACTGCTGCTGTTACTGGTCTTCTAGCTCTTGGTGGCACAATGCTAACTGCAGCTCCAGCTGTCGCTGCTGAAAAAGAAAAGTGCTATGGCGTTTCTAAAGCAGGTAAAAACGACTGTGCAACAAAAAGCAGCTCATGCGCTGGTACTTCTAAAGAAGATAACCAAAAAGACGCATTCGTAGTCGTACCAAAAGGTCTTTGTGACAAACTCGCTGGCGGTAGCACTTCTTCTTCATAATCTTTTATCGCTAGCTATTGTGAGGATGCGTTGACGCTCAACCAACGCAAAGCCAAGACGCATCCTTCTCTTCCCGCACGATTTGAAAAGGAGTTTCACGTGAAACACCACACCTTCCACGACCTTGTTGGAGTTGGATTAAGAACCCCACACCTCGATTACTTTAGCCAATCCCAGCCTGAGTTGTCTTGGTTAGAAATCCACAGTGAAAACTATTTCCAACCCAATGCAACAGAGCGCCATCAGCTACAAACGCTTCGCGAGCAATATCAAATTAGCTGCCACGGTATTGGTTTGTCGCTAGGTTCGGTGGAACGTGTTAGTCAAAAGCATCTTGCGCAACTTAAATCACTGATTGACTCAATCGACCCAATTCTTGTTTCTGACCATTTAAGTTGGAGTGAAAACGGCGGTCACTACTTTAATGACCTGCTTCCACTTCCGTATACGGAAGAAGCGCTCAACGTGTTCACTCGTAACGTGAATGAAGTGCAGGAATATTTGCAACGCGAGATCTTGATAGAGAACCCATCTAGTTATGTGAAGTTTCAACATTCGACCATCAGCGAATGGGAGTTTCTTACCGAAGTGCAAAAGCGCACTGACTGTCGTTTATTGCTCGATCTAAACAATGTTTATGTTTCGGCGTTCAACCACGGTTTTGATTGCGACACATACCTAGATGCGATTCCAGCCGACAAAGTGGATGAGATTCACTTGGCAGGTTTTACCATCAAACAACTCGACAAAGGTGAGATATGGATTGATACCCATAGCCGCCCAGTTAGTGATGAAGTTTGGCAACTGTTCGCGCAGTGGACAAAAAAACACGGTCCACGTCATACGTTGATTGAATGGGATTTGGATATCCCCGCGCCAGAAGTCTTGCTCGAAGAAGCACAGAAAGCATCGCAACTACTGTTGCAAGGCACACTTCCAAGTGAACAAAGCGAACCAAGGAAGGCATCATGAATCTAGCCACCTTACAAAGCCAGTTTGCTAAAGCCCTACACTATCAAGCACTCGGTGAAGATTGCGATATTGCCAGTGATACGTTTACCGCTGATGAACGCATGCAGATTTACCGCAATAGCTTTATCGTCAGCTTAAGCGAGGTGTTATCCGCGACCTACCCGATGGTTGAAGCGCTGCTTGGTGAAGAATGCTTTGAACAGATAGCTCGCCAGCATGTTCTTTCTTACCCATTAGAAGAAGGAAATGTGGTGCATTATGGCGAAGGCTTTCAAGACACCATCATGCAGTTCAGTCAGGTGATCGCAAAAGCACCTTACAGCCCTGAAGTCGCACGCTTCGAGTGGCATATCGACCTAGCTCGTCAAGCACAGTATGAGCAATCCAATGCAGCGGAATTAAAACCGCTTGCGTTACTTGGCGAAGTGAGTGAAGAGCAACAACCCACTTTAGTCTTACACCTTAAAAAGGGCTGCCGCAGCTTTGACTCCAACTACGCAGTATTCGATCTATTTAGCGCGATTCAAACTGGGCAATTCGAACAACTTAATATCAACCAATTACAGCAAGGTGTCATCTCGATTCAAGCCAATGGAGAAGCCTTGTGTCACGCACTCGATGCTGATGTGTTCCAACTGCTGCAATGTTTAGAGCAGAAGCAGAGTTTGAGCGAAATACCTGAAGTTTTACTCGATCATCTCAATCGCATCATGGCACTCGATATTGTTGACGGCTTTACATTGCAATCAATCTAAGGAGCACTCTATGAAGGATACGGTTAAAAACTTAGTGAATCGGTATGACGATTTAATCAGTACCTTACAAGCTGGCTTTGTCCCTTTACTACTTCTCTTTTGCCGCTTTTGGGTTGCTTGGGTGTTCTTCAATTCAGGACTAATCAAAATCTCGTCTTGGGATAGCACGTTGTACTTATTTGAGCTGGAATACCAAGTGCCAATCTTGCCATGGGAATTGGCGGCTTATTTAGGTACGGCTGCGGAGTTGGTTCTACCGGTGTTCTTGGCACTGGGATTGATTACCCGCCCGATGGCAGCAATGCTGTTTGTGTTCAACATCATCGCAGTGATCTCTTACCCACTGTTGTGGGAGAAAGGTTTTTATGACCACCAACTTTGGGGATTGATGATTCTTATCGTAATCGTATGGGGGCCAGGACCGCTGTCTTTGGACCACATCCTGAAAAAGAAAATGACGAGCTAAAAAAATCCCCGCATCATGCGGGGATTTTTTATTATTTATTCAAGTAAGCCAGTAGCTCTTCTGCTGAGATACCTTGCTGAGCGAGGTCTTTTGCCATCTGCTCGACTTGTTCATCTTTGCGTGACTCAATCACTTGCTGAAATTGGTACACGATATCACGCAAAATTGGCAGAGGTACTTGTTTAGCCGCACTACGAATACGCTCGGAGCTTTGATTACCCAGCTCATTAAGCAACTTGCCAAACATCACCTTTTCTGGTGAATCTTCCATTTGCTCTAGAATACGAGCCATTTCATACGTGGTTAACGACATTACTTTTTGAGTTCCGTTATGGTGTCAGGAAAAGTCTGAGTGACAAATATACACGCCTTACTTACATTGGAAAATACTAAATTACACTGATTTACGCTTTCGCAAAGCTCGAGTGCCAGTTCTTCCCTGCTTTTGTAAACAGAACGACCAACGCAGGTAATAGGACCCACATATGAATTGCGATCAAGGTTTGTGGATCCAGAGATAAGCGTTGCAGTGTACCCACCAGCAAACCAGAGCCACTCATTTGGAACAATCCAAGCAGTGCAGCTGCCGTGCCCGCCTTATCACCAAACGGTTCTAACGCTTTCCCTGCCGCTGCACCCAGAATGAATGCAAAACCTACAGAAGACATGAAGATAGGTAGCATGAAAGAAAGCGCGGTATTCTGACCATTCATCACTAGCATGATCACACCTGCGAGGCCCAGAGTTGAGATCCCGGTGACCAAGGTGTTGTGAGTTCCAACGCGCTCCATAAACTTAGGCGCCAGCATACATGCCGCAATGTTTATCACCGCATTTACACCAAACCAGAAAGTGAATTCATTCATCGACAGCCCCATCCCCGTCATCAATACCGACGGTGCTGAGGTAACGTAAGCAAGAATAACCGCCATCGCCATCAAGCATAATGACGCATGGAAAACAAAAGATGGTGTGCTAAGCACTGCCCAATACCGACTAAGCTTAAACACGGCTTGCTTTTCTGTTGACGGGTTAGTCTCTTTCATCATGAAAAACATCAATGATCCAGACACCACAGCAAAACCCGCCATAAAGCTAAAGTTAGCACGCCAGTCAAATTGCTGAGTTAACCAGCTACCTAGAATTGGAGCTAAAGCCGGAATGAAACAAATCGCACCGTTAAGGTAGCTGATCATTTTGCCGCTTTTTTCCGGGCCAAAGATATCGCGAACTGTTGCAAAGGCTGCTACCGATGTCGCACACGCACCTAAGCCTTGTAGCAGTCGGGAAACCAACATCCACTCAATATTTTGAGCACTCCACGCCAATAAAGCGCTCATCGCGTAAATGGTGATACCGCCCAGTGCAACAGTTCGACGTCCGAGTTTATCTGCTAGGGGACCTGCGAATAGCTGACCAACACCCATAGCAAATAAGAACCAAGTGATCGTGTCTTGTGCTAGCGCATTATCGACCTGAAAAGTGGAAGCAATAAGAGGTAAAGCAGGTAGATAAATATCAATCGCTAAAGGACTGAAAAGAACCAAAAGGGTCAATAACGCCATCTGTTTTTTACTATTAGAAAACTGGCTAGACACACAACACTCCGAATTGGATAAAGAACTTTGGGTAAAGCTTAATCATCTGATGATATGAATGGAAATGATGTATAATCATGAGCATTATTCCTCAGAGGAAATTCACTGTGAACGTCGAAAAACTGGCTCGTATCGATTTAAATCTATTGGTCTGCTTTAAAGTGCTGATTGAAGAGTTAAACGTTACTCGTGCGGCCCACCGATTGTGCTTAAGCCAATCCGCCGTAAGTAAATCACTGGCTAAACTGCGCATTCAATTTGATGACCCGCTTTTCACTCGAAACTCACATGGATTAACACCTACGCCGCGCGCATTGTTTCTTAAACCGAAACTGGATCTGTTGATAAATCAGTTAGAAGTGCTGACTCAACCCGAAGAGTTTTCTCCGCAAAGCAGCGAATACCGTTTTCAAATAGCAGCGGTAGAGAGTGTCTACCCTCTCATTCTACCCCATTTCTTACCGGCGATTTTTCAACAAGCACCTGGCGTGACAATTAGCACACACCCGTGGTCGGATAATACATTTAAAATGCTTCAACGCGGCGAACTGGATTTAGGCTTAACTGGAAAAGATATCGATATAAACGATGCCAAGCTGACTCTTCAACCACCCGATGACATTTGCGAGTTGGAAATTTATCGTGATTACCAAATGTGCATCATTCGCAAAAACCACCCTGCGCTAAAACAACCTTGGAATCTGGAAGCCTATCTCGCCCTACGCCATGTACAAGTACGTTGTGATGGCAACGACCGTTGGTTGCTGGATTATCGCCTTGCAGATATTGGCGCCGACCGCGATATTGCCGTCACCGTGCCCGACTTTAACAGTGCCGCAAGTTTATGTTCATACACCGACTTTATCTTTACTGCGCCAAGTCATTTTGTGCAACTTGCGGCCAAACAGCTTGATTTGGTCGTGCTGCCACTACCGTTAGAATTCCCACCTATGGCTTACACTTTATTCTGGCACCGAGATAGAGAAAACGACCCTGCATTAGGCTGGCTACGTACGATGATCACACAAAAAACCGATCACCTTAGATAAAAACACCGCACTCAATTTGCGCTTAGCGGCTAAAATGAGTAGCTTAACTGTCGTAGTCCTTTTTGGCTCATCTATGGCCTAGTTGTACTCCGACTCTATTGAAGTGATTGCGAACCTCAATGGAATCGTAAACTGCATGAAGCAGATGGAAACAGCTCCCACACCTGAGCATGAAGGAGCGGTAATTTGAAGGAATAACACAGATGCACAACGATACCCAAAGCCGCGTGAATGCAATTCGCGAATGGCTAGCACAACATAATATTGATGCCCTACTTGTCCCTCATGAAGACGAGTACTTGGGTGAATACGTACCAGCGCACAACGAGCGTTTACATTGGCTAACTGGCTTTACCGGTTCTGCTGGTGCTGCGGTAATCACCAAAGACAAAGCCGCTATCTTTGTTGATGGTCGCTACACAGTACAAGTAACAAAGCAGGTTCCTGCTGATCTATTCGAATACCGTCACTTGATTGAAGAGCCTGCACTAGATTGGATTAAAGACCATCTTGCAAATGGCGCGTCTGTGGCAATCGACCCTCGCATGCACAACGCTGCTTGGCTAGACATGGCACAAGCAAAACTTGCAGGTGCCCTTGAGCTTAAGATTCTCGATAGCAACCCAATTGATGAACTGTGGCACGACCGCCCTGCTCCTGTGGTTTCTGATGTTCGCCTAATGGCAACAGAAGCAGTTGGTCAGTCAAGTGAAAGCAAACGCCAAGAAATCGCAGAGCTCGTGAAAAAAGCCGGTGCAGACAGCGCAGTGATCACAGCACTTGATTCTATCTGTTGGTTGCTCAACGTTCGTGGTCTAGATGTCTCACGTCTACCAGTTCTGCTTTCTCACGCGATTCTGCACTCAGACTCAAGCGTGGAATACTTCCTAGATCCTGCTCGCCTACCTGCTGAGTTTGACGCTCATGTTGGTGCCGGCGTGACGGTTCATCACCCAGAAGCATTGCAAGCACGACTAGAAAACCTAACTGGCAAGAATGTACTGGTTGACCCTGCGACAAGTAACGCGTGGTTTAAGCTGGTTCTACAAAACGCTGGCGCATCTGTGGTGAGTAAAGCTGATCCATGCCTAATGCCAAAAGCAGCAAAGAACGCTGTTGAAATCGCAGGCATGAAAGCATGTCATATCCGTGATGGCGTAGCGATGAGTAAGTTCCTTTCTTGGTTAGATGCTGAAGTCGTTGCGGGTAACCTGCATGATGAAGCGACGCTGGCAGACAAACTGGAAGCGTTCCGCAGCGAAGACCCGACACTTATGGATCTTAGCTTCGATACTATCTCGGCAGCAGGTGGCAACGCGGCGATGTGTCACTATAATCACGAGAACCAACCTGAACCTGGCAAGCTAGAACTGAACACACTTTACCTAGTGGATTCAGGCGGTCAGTACCTAGATGGCACGACAGACATCACGCGTACCATCGCGATCGGTCAGCCTTCACAAGAGATGATTAAACAATTCACTCTCGCGCTAAAAGGCCACATCGGTGTTGCACGTGCACGTTTCCCGAAAGGCACACGTGGTTACCAAATCGATACGCTAGCTCGTCAGCACCTGTGGGCGGAGGGCTACGATTACGATCACGGTACTGGTCACGGTGTTGGTCACTTCCTAAGTGTTCATGAAGGTCCAGCAAGCATTTCGAAGAAGCAAATCGACGTGCCTCTAACAGAAGGCATGGTGCTGTCCAACGAGCCAGGTTACTACCGTGCGGATGCGTTTGGTATCCGTATCGAGAACCTAGAGCTTGTTGTTGAAACCCCAACTAACGGTGACTTCCCTGTTCTGTCATTCGAGTCGCTAACACGCTGTCCAATCGACAAGCGCAACATCAATGTTGATATGCTAACTCGTCCAGAGCTTGCTTGGTTGAATGATTACCATCAGAAGGTATGGGATGAGATCAGCCCACTTGTTGAGGGTGATGTGAAAGAGTGGCTTCGTCAAGCAACGCTACCAGTAGCACACAGCTAGAAGCTAGAAGCTAGAAGCTAGAAGCTAGAAAAAAGTAGAGGGTTGATGTTTTGCATCAACCCTCTTTTTTTGCCTATGTTTCACGTGAAACATAACGATGACCAGTAGCTTTCTTTGCTACTTAACCAGAATACGCTGAATGCCAATCTCGCCATACAGGGTCAAAGCCTTTGGCTCGAATCATATCTTCCACAGAACCCGCACTTCGCTCATCACTGATCTCAAACTGCTCGAGTTCAACATCATCCATCGCATATCCACCCGGCTGAGTTTTAGATGCAGCAGACATACTGGTGATGCCTAACGGTAATGCATTGTCTCTGAACTTTGGTGATTCACGAGTCGATAATGACAACTCCACTTCTGGATTCAACAAACGATAAGCGCAAATCAGCTGAACAAGTTGCTTATCCGTCATGACTGATTTGGGTTGTAGCGCGCCCTTACAAGGACGTAAACGTGGGAAAGAAATTGAGTAACGAGTCTGCCAATATGTGCGCTCAAGATAGTCCAAGTGCGCTGCCACATAAAAACAGTCGGTACGCCACTCTTCCAACCCTATCAATGCGCCAATACCAATCTTATCGATGCCTGCTTTTGCAAGACGATCGGGTGTATCCAATCGGTATTCGAAATCCATCTTATTGCCACGCAGATGGTGCTCGGCGTAAGTCGAAGGATGATACGTTTCTTGATAAACCATCACCGCATCTAAACCCAATGTCTTGAGCTCAGCGTATTCGTCTTGATCAAGTGGCTGCACTTCCATCGCCAAATAGTTAAAACGTTGCTTAATCATCGGCACCATTTCGCGGAAGTATTTCATACCCACTTTAGTTTCGTGCTCGCCAGTCACCAGCAATACGCTATCAAACTTCATGCGCTTGATGGCTTCGACTTCTGCTGCCACTTCGTCCCGATTCAAGGTACGACGCTTGATTCTATTCTCCATTGAGAAGCCACAATAAGTACAAGCATTGGCGCACAAGTTAGAAAGGTACAGTGGAATGTAAAGCGACATGGTATTACCAAAACGCTTGCGAGTTGCCGAGTATGACAGCTGCGCCATTTGCTCTAAGTACGCTTCAGCCGCTGGTGAAATAAGCGCTTTAAAGTCTTCCAAATCACGCTTGGGTTTATTCAATGCTCGCTCGACATCTTGTGCCGTTTTCGCGTAGATCGACATCGAGATGTCGTCCCAATTCAGCTGCTTAAATTGTTCAACGAAGCTCATGTTTTCCTCGCTTAATAGCTAAACCAATCTAGGACTAAAGCTCATCTAGGAATGACGTCAGTGGACTCGACGCAACCGCATGAGAAACCTTACCAGCAAGTCCGGCTTCATAAGCCATACGCCCCGACTCTACCGCCAACTTAAATGCCTTCGCCATCGCAACGGGATCGCTCGAAGCTGCAATCGCAGTATTGACGAGCACGGCATCCGCGCCCATTTCCATCGCACGCGCAGCATGTGAAGGAGCACCGATACCCGCATCCACAACCACAGGAACATTAGCTTGGTCGATAATGATCTCTAGGAAGTCGTGAGAAACTATCCCTTTGTTAGAACCGATCGGCGCACCTAATGGCATGACCGCTGCACAACCCACTTCTTCCAATCGTTTACACAGAACCGGGTCAGCATGACAGTAAGGAAGGATAATGAAGCCTTCACGAACCAGTTGCTCAGCGGCAGCAAGTGTCTCAATTGGATCAGGCATCAAGTACTTCGGGTCTGGATGAATTTCTAGTTTTAACCAGTTAGTGCCCAACGCTTCTCGCGCCAGTTGCGCGGCAAACACAGCATCTTTAGCATTCTTTGCACCCGAGGTGTTCGGCAATAAGTTCACACCCGCTTGTACTAACGGAAGCAAAATATCGTCTTGTCGGTCGTTCACATCGACACGCTTCAACGCCATGGTCGCAAGTTGAGATCCCGACACTTGAATCGCTTCTGCCATTAATCGGCTGTTGGCAAACTTCCCTGTTCCCGTGAACAGTCTTGATTCGAATTGTTTATCACCAATTTTAAGCATCGACTTTAACCCCCTGCGATCGCTTGAAACAAAGAGATGCTATCTCCCTGTGAAAGAACTGTGCTAGCCCACTCACTGCGCGGCACAACATTGTTATTAATTGCAAAAACACAGCCCATTTCAGGCAGCGCAAATTGACTAATGATTTGCTGTAGATTTGACTCACTGGCAACTTGATGTGACTGGTCATTGATGACAATAGTGATCACATCTAAGTCAGCAGCGGTCATTTGTATTGTTTGTTGTTCTGATAACGTCATTGCTTCCAACTCTCTTAATTCTGCCAATTACTCGTAAGCTAAATCTGAGCACACACTTGGCACTGTTTGTCTTTGCTTATCGCCATGGTTTGCCATTGCAGTTTCAACCCATCAAACAGATGCAACTTGGCAGTCTCGACATGAAACTTTCCCGTCGCCAGTTTTTGAATTGCCGCTATCGCTTGGTAGTTACCAAGTGTGCCCACCACCGGACCAACGACACCACTCTCACTACACTTTTGCGTTTGCGGTAATTCGTCGAACGGATACAAACAGCGGTAACAGGCTTTACTCTCTGCTTCTTGTTCAATCTGCGTTTGATAATCAAAGACAGCGAATTGCCCTTGCCAACCAATTGCCGCCGCCGAGATGAGCGGCGTGTTTTGCTCGAAACAAACTTGGTTAATTAGTTGACGCGTTGGCATGTTATCGGTGCAGTCGAGCACCACATCCGCTAGCATCACCTCAAGCTGAAGCTGTGCTTTGTCCAATCGCTTATTGAGAGCACGAATTTGAACCATAGAATTAAGGTCAGTCAGTTGCTTTACAGTCGCTTTTGTTTTCGCAACTTGGAGGTCTTGTTCGCGATAAATGATCTGGCGTTGCAGGTTACTGCTATCAACTTCATCGTCATCGACCACAACCAATTTACCAACACCCGCTGATGCCAAGTACAAACTCGCTGCGCTCCCCAATCCGCCACAACCGATGATCAGCACATGCGATTTGCTCAAACGCTCTTGCCCAACTTCGGCAATTTCAGGCAGAGCGACTTGGCGTTGATAGCGAAGGAACTGCTTATCCGTGAGCATGCTCGCCTCTCTTGGTATCCACCAATTCACTATTCTGTTCAGTAAACGTTAGCTGTCTTTCCTTCATCAGTTGTGCAAAAAACTCGATGACGGACTGAGGTGATTCTGCCAACGTAATAGCTCGCACAACTGCCAAACTAGAAACACCTGTTTGCCAAACTTGGTCTGCATTAGATTGGTCAATGCCACCAATCGCGACCGTCGGAAAGCCAAGCACATAGTCACTATCTGCTTTGTCTTTTGAAGGATGGAAAACCGACTCCGCGTTTCCATAAGGAATGCTATCAATCAGCTTTTGATACAGAGCCAAGCGCACCAAACCTTGTGGTTTCGACGGCATCTGTTTAGTGGTGGTTGGGAAAATATGCCCTAGTGCGATGTAACTAGGATGAATTTGTACGATACGCAGTAGTTCGTAATAACCATGAGTAGAAAGACCAAGACGAATACCGGCTTTAGTTAGCAGAGCCAAATTCGATTCTTCTATGTCTTCTTGTCCTAGGTGAACGCCATAAGCGCCATGCTTGATTGCCAACTGCCAATAGTCATTGATGAACACTTGTGCTTGATACTGACGACCTAGCTCAATTGCTCGAATGATCTGTCGTTCTAAATCGGCTTGTTGTGGGTTCTTGATTCGCAGTTGAATAGTGTTGATGCCTAGTGGCAATAGACGTTCAATCCAAGCAACATCATCAACGACTGGATAGAGCCCTAAACTTTGCTTAGTCAGAGTTGGAAAGCTAACGCTCTCGCCTTGTGCAGACCAACCAACTTGAATACCTAGTCGGTTATCTTCCAGTACAGGTGTGGGGAAATCATCAAATTGGTCAGCCCACTGAGTAGATCTTCCCTCGTCAAGATTGTCATTCAACAGTGTTTCACGTGAAACATTCGCTTGTTGAGCTAACATTCCTCGAGCAAGTGTTAACGCATCTTCGATAGGAAAATCGAGTACTGTCAGCGTTACTATCCAAGCAAGGTGATATTTGGGAGCGAACATTGCGTTGAATTTGGACTTAACGGAAAGCGCTCTCACTTCGTTGTTAATTGGGTGACGCCAGATATCAAGCTGAAGCACTTTCTCCTTTTTATCGGATACCTGAGTATCAACAATACCAATATAAATCGCTTTCGACGGTTGCTTAGCACACGCTTCTACCGACAAAGCAGAGCGGTAATAGAGCACAAATGAACTCTCATTCTCAGAGTCATAACCATTAATAAGATCTGTCGTTATGCGTGTGGTCTGTTGGTCGCGAACAAGCTGAATAGATTGAGTTGGGCTCACACCCAACTCAATGTCTTCGATGCTAAAACCCTGTTCTTTCGCCAACAACAAACATTGCTGAACTAAACCAGTCAGTTCAATCAACGATGACGGAATAAGGATTTTGCTCATTAGTCACTCACCTCGGCATGTGCTGCTGGGTGGTATAGCTCAGAACCTGACTCTCTAAATTCTTGCGATTTCTGACGCATCCCCTCAAGAGGGTCATCCAGCATTTTGATTGAGATAGCTTGGTCCGCAGCAACTTGCTCTGTGTCTTTCGCATATTCTCGAACCTCTTGCGAAATCTTCATCGAGCAGAACTTTGGTCCGCACATCGAACAGAAGTGAGCAACTTTTCCAGACTCTTGAGGCAAGGTTTCGTCATGGAAAGCGCGCGCGGTATCTGGATCGAGTGACAAGTTGAATTGGTCTTCCCAGCGGAACTCGAAGCGAGCTTTAGAAAGCGCGTTATCACGAACTTGTGCACCAGGATGTCCCTTCGCCAAATCCGCGGCGTGCGCAGCAAGCTTGTAAGTTATCATGCCTACTTTCACGTCTTCTTTGTTTGGTAAACCAAGATGCTCTTTAGGAGTGACGTAGCAAAGCATCGCACAGCCATACCAGCCAATCATGGCAGCGCCAATACCTGAAGTAATATGGTCGTAACCTGGAGCAACGTCTGTCGTCAATGGGCCAAGGGTATAGAAAGGAGCTTCATGGCAGTGATCTAACTGTTCTTCCATGTTCTCTTTGATCATGTGCATTGGAACATGACCAGGACCTTCGATAATCACCTGTACGTCGTATTCCCACGCTATCTTGGTTAACTCACCAAGGGTACGAAGCTCTGCAAATTGCGCTTCGTCGTTAGCATCGGCCACCGAGCCAGGACGTAGACCATCACCGAGAGAAAGTGCCACATCATACTTAGCACAGATTTCACAGATCTCTCGGAAGTGGGTATATAAGAAGCTTTCTTGGTGATGCGCTAAACACCATTTCGCGATGATAGAACCACCACGAGAGACGATGCCAGTAACGCGTTTTGCAGTCATTGGCACATAACGAAGTAGTAAACCGGCATGGATAGTAAAGTAGTCAACGCCCTGCTCCGCTTGCTCAATCAGGGTATCGCGCATCACTTCCCAGTTAAGGTTTTCCGCAACACCATTCACTTTCTCAAGCGCTTGATACATTGGTACGGTACCGATCGGAACCGGACTGTTACGTAGAATCCACTCGCGAGTTTCGTGGATGTTACGTCCAGTAGAGAGATCCATAACGGTATCGCCACCCCAGCGCGTTGCCCATACTAACTTCTCTACTTCTTCTTCAATCGAAGAAGTGACCGATGAGTTACCGATGTTGGCATTCACCTTGACCAAAAAATTACGGCCAATGATCATTGGTTCAGATTCTGGGTGGTTAATATTGGAAGGGATAATAGCGCGACCTTCGGCGACTTCTTTACGCACGAATTCGGCGGTAATATCTTTTGGTAGGTTCGCTCCGAAGCTTTGACCCGGATGCTGTTGATTCAGCACTTCATCGCGATACTTGGCACGCCCCATGTTTTCACGCAGCGCGATATATTCCATTTCTGGGGTAATAATACCTTTGCGAGCATAGTGCAATTGGGTCACACAATGGCCATCTTTGGCACGTCGAATACGTGGTAGATTACCGTAACGAAGATCGTCTAGTGTTTCGTCTTCTAAGCGTTCTTTGGTGTACACCGAGCTTACTTCATCAAGTAGCTCAGTATCGGCACGCTCTTCAATCCACCCTTCTCTCAGCTTAGGTAAGCCGCTATAGAGGTCTGTGGTGTGCTCTGGATCTGTGTATACACCCGAGGTATCGTAAACGCGTACTGGCTCATTAGGTTCGAAAATAGGCGCTTCTTTTGTGCCTCCAATAAGGCTATCAGCGAGTGATATTTCACGCATTGGCACACGAATATCTGGACGTGAGCCTTCTACGTAGACTTTGCTTGAATTGGGGTACGGTTGTACCGAGAGTGTATCAATGAACTGTTTTGCTTCCAGTCTCGCTTGTTTGCGACTCGACATAGCATTTTTCCTTGCTTTGTTATACTAGATAAAAAGTAATTGGATAAAAATGCTTGGCGGATAGATGCGACAAGAGGAGTCAAATTAAGGCTAGTTAAAGCTTACGATATTTGCCTGTAACAACATTCGACTTTTGATAGGTCAACCAGAAAGAACTCCGGTGTGAATATCTTCTCTTGTTCCCTTCGCAGATTCTAATCTGATCAGGTTCAACGGATCCCGAATTAACGGTCTCAGCCTTATGGCACTCCGACAAGTGATGTCAGTATATAAAAACGGCTTGGTGAAACCAAGCCGACCTGTTCAATTTTTAACTACTTTGCTAGCTGCGCATCAATAATTGAAAGCCTATCCACGCCGCTGAAATACTTAACACTACATTCAACAATACGTTCAACCCCATCTTAAAGAAAGCGCCCTGCTGCATAAGCAACACATTATCCATCGAGAAGGTGGAAAACGTCGTTAGTGCCCCTAAAAAACCCAAGCCAATCACTTGTCGCCAAGGTTCCGTTGCCAAAAGTTCATTATCGAAAGCTGCTATCAATAAGCCCATCATAAATGAGCCAACAACGTTAACGGTTAACGTACCATATGGAAAACCACGCCCCAATAAAATGACACAAAGTTCAGAAATTAAGTAACGAGAACATGCACCAAATGCACCACCCAATGCAATAAAACCCAAAACGGATAGTTGTCCCATAATTCCCCCAGAAAAGTTAATGGCGACATTGTAATCAAATTTACGGCAATAGTGATTATACAATCTTAGAATTCAGCAAAGTATAGCGCTTAAAACTTATCAAGATTTTAAAAGTTACAGGAGTCACTTTACTTCAATGTAACCCATCAAACCCGTCTTCATATGTTCAATTACATGACAATGGTACATCCAACGCCCTGGGTTATCTGCAACAAATGCCGCTTTCGCACTGCCGTTTTTTCCAAGTAAGACCGTATCGGTATGAAACGGTTCGTCGAGTTTTTTGCCATCTAACTCAAGAACCGTAAATGTGTGTCCATGAAGATGAATAGGATGATGATATTGGGTGACGTTCTTTAGGTTGAAGATATAGGTTTTTCCCATCTCCAATGTTGAAAGCGGCGCTGGAATATTATCTTTGCTCATTCCCTCCCAAGCCCGTTTGTTCATCAGCCAGAATTTAGGTATCGCTTTGCCCGATTTATCAGCAGGAGTGATCGCGCCCTCCCACTCAAACACATAATCGATTTGCTCTGCATTTTTCAAATCGAGAGCTGGCACAGGGTTGAGAGGTAATAAAGGCAGTTTCTGGTTGTTCGGCAGGTCAGACTCAACAACGTCAAACTCGCACAAAGGGAATGGGAAGCGTCCTTTCATTTGACGCACATAAACACGTTTTCCAACCTTCGGAGCAATCAATCCGATATCTAACCTCATTCCTGGACCAATTTTGTGCTGAGTGAGCTTATAAGGCGTTTTAACAGGATTACCATCTATAGCAATAACCCAAGCCTCTGCCCCTTCTATAGCGATCGGGTAAGTAATGGTGTTATCGACATTAGCAATTCTTAATCGCGTGGTAGCATTCTGCTTCAGCGTATAAACAGGTTCATGCACACCATTGACGCTACTCCACTCTCCGGGAGTCCCCATACGTGCGCTCAAGCGCGGTACCATAAGGTTCTTCCACTGACCTTGTTTGTCTAAATGCCAATGCTTTAGAACTATTTCCTGTTCTTCATCAAATAGAACAGGCTCAGCCTCTTCAACGATAATTAGCCCAACTAAGCCCATACCAAGTTGCTTAACGCTATTCATGTGGGGGTGATACCAAAACGTGCCTGCATCTGGCGGTGTAAATTCATAAACGAATGTTTCACCCGGCATGATAGGCGGCTGGCTTAAGAAAGGTACACCATCCATTTCAATAGGGATTCGCAAGCCATGCCAGTGGATTGTAGTCGGCTCTGAAAGCTTGTTAGTAAACCTAATTATAACTTTCTCGCCTTGGCGACAACGAATCGTAGGCGCTGGAATCGAACCATTAAATGCGAGTACGTCTGTGTTAAACCCAGGGATCAATTCTGCAGTAGAAGGCTCTGCAGTGATATCGTATATATATTGCCTCTGCTTATTAGTGCTCCTAGATAGAGAACATGCAGGTAGAACGGTAAGCGCGGAGATTGCTAAGGATGATTGAAGAAAGCGTCGACGAGATATATCCATACATAGTTACTCATTAATCCAGATCGGTTGAGTGTAACTAAATATAAATAGTGATTCCCCTTTATTATTAAAATTTCGGGCCACTGATCATTACAGCTAACTGTAGTTTCGTTCGTTCAGTAGATTAAATGCTGCCAAAGTACAGCAGAAAGCCATACTTACGGGATAAGAGTAGAAATAAGCTGTAATAATGAGAAGAAACCAGATACAAAAAAGGCTCTGACCTAAGTCAGAGCCTGATATGTGGCAGGGGTGGAGAGATTCGAACTCCCAACACGCGGATTTGGAATCCGCTGCTCTGCCAATTGGAGCTACACCCCTATAGAATTTTCATATTCTAGATTTGACAAAACCTCGCATAAGCGAGGTTGTCGATATTAAGTGGCGGAGTGGACGGGACTCGAACCCGCGACCCCCGGCGTGACAGGCCGGTATTCTAACCAACTGAACTACCA
>NZ_JAWOQQ010000025.1:13579-45685 GCF_033337405.1 Vibrio sp. YT-16 | reverse complement strand
ATTGCGTTCAGAGCACCCATTGACATCGGGAGGAAGTCCTTATAGTACGTTTTCGTTCCATTGGGCTTCAGACCCCGATAAGCTTGAAATCAAAGAGCTAAAGAAAGAATTACGCCACAAAGAAAAGGCACTGGCTGAAACTGCTGCCCTGTTGGTTCTACGAAAAAAGCTCAGAGCCTTTTACGGGGAAGAGCTAGAGGACGACTAACCTCAACCGATGAAAGGCAGTACCTGATTGCTCTTATCCACGATGCCAAGCAAAGCGGTTGCCGCTTAGAGCGAGCTTGTCATGAGGTTCAAATTGACGTGAGAACGTATCGTCGATGGTATAGGCAAGGAGAGGTTCAGGCGGATAAAAGACCGACCTGTGCCAGAGCAGAGCCAGCTAACAAGCTCTCGCAGCAAGAGCGTGATGCGATTATCGAGGTATGTAACCGCCCTGAGTTTGCGAGCTTACCTCCGACTCAAATCGTACCGACATTGCTTGATAAAGGCGAATATATCGCCTCAGAGTCGAGCTATTATCGGGTACTGAGTGCACAAGGACAACTTCATAATCGAGGCCGTCAGCGGAGTAGACAAAAGCAAGCGAAGCCAACGAGTTATACGGCGACAGGCTCGAATCAAGTCTACACATGGGATATCACTTACTTGCCTTCAAAGGTTCGAGGCCAACACTATTATCTGTACGTCATAGAGGATATCTACAGCCGAAAAATCGTGGGTTATGAGGTGTATGAACGTGAGTGCGGTGAGTTAGCGTCACAACTCCTGCAACGAACGTTGATGCGAGAGCAGTGCTTCAATCAACCGCTAGTTCTTCACTCGGATAACGGTGCGCCCATGAAATCGCTGACGTTCAAAGCGAAGATGGATGAATTAGGCATTACCTCATCGTATAGCCGCCCAAGAGTGAGTGATGACAACCCGTATGTTGAATCGTTGTTCCGCACGGTTAAGTACGTGCCAAACTGGCCGACAAAGGGCTTTGAAACTCTTGACAGTAGTCGCAGTTGGGTTGAAGCCTTCGTGCGCTGGTACAACACCGAACACAAGCACAGTAAGCTAAATTATGTCACGCCTTCACAGCGTCATAATGGCCAAGATGAAGAGATCTTGAGGCGCCGAGCTGAGGTATTGCTCGCAGCAAAGCAGCGGAAACCTGAGCGTTGGCCTAGTGATATCAGGAACTGCGAACCAGTTGGTGAAGTTCACCTAAATCCAGAAAGAGAAGCTGCTTAATAAGCAAGAAAATGATGACAACTACCTTGAAAAACGCCGTATTCCACCAACGTATAACGCTTTCTATGCGGCTTTTAGCCGCCTATCATGTAACCTTTTTAATACCACATCAACGTGTAATCAATAGGTTAATGAAAGTTAACAGAGATTAGATTTTATGATGCCTTATGATTTAAGAAAAATGCTGTTACCCAAACTCCTTCGGATAACTTTTGATAGGGGCAAATTACTAGATTCGAAGTGAGCAAGATCTTTTGCTCTGAATTGTTTGGGGGCATTTTCGTGCCAGCTAAGAGCAAGCTGACACGTTGATGGACAATTATCATTTATGAATAGCAAAACTAAATAGATACTTTATGTTGAAATTTGGCGTTGTTATGCATTTTAAAAGGCTATTTATTGCACCTAAATAGCCTTTTAACTTTTTTAGTTCAGGAATTCTCTTCCGTATGAACCACTTTCAGCAGCTTTACCCGCAATGATTTCGTAGCCAATACCAGAAGCAACGCCCATCAAATCAGCTGCGTCTTTCTTATCTTTTACGTTCTGAGAATCAATCATGTGCTCACCTTTAACCTCAATCATCACATAGGAGCCATCTTGCTTCTTGATTAAGAAGTCTGGGTAGTAGCTGCGTACGCGCTGTGTCTCGCTATCCACATAATGAATCACAAAGTCGCTCTGGCCGTGCGTTAACATGCCAGTAAACCAAATCTTATCGACTTTCTCTTCGTGTAACATGCTCCAGAAGAAATCTCTCTCTGGATTAGAGTCAAAGCAGTAGTTATCGAGATGGAAACTCTTAGCGACATTAGGGTTCGACTCATTACTCGACTTACTAATTACTTTATCTTTCGATACCGTTACAGGGTAATATCCTGGGTCAATCGGTGGCTCTTTCACAAGGTCGACTTCGAATGCCTCAGTAATAGTTTCGGCTTCGATGTCATAGATGGCCTTGAACAGGCGAGGGATCACCTCATCGTAAAGCACCTCGTTGAACTCATTTACCATCTTCAAGATACCTTCGAAGCCTTCGCTGGTACCCGCAACTATTTTCTCGATCTCCAAACACGGCTTATTTAGGTAACGAGCAATATCAGCAACCAGTGAAAGCTTTGAAAAAGTACGCTGCTCTTTTATATGGGAAATATCGTTATGCACTCGAGATTTCGCGGAGCCAAGATCATCTGGCATCAACAAGCCGTCTTGGGTAGAGTGGATAATGCGATATTTGTCAACATCCACATTTTTTAGTCCGATCTCATAGCCTTTATCCAAGTCCTCTTTTTCAATCAACTTGAACTGGCGACGTACGCGCTTAATCGGAATCTTAATGCTTGGTTGTTCCACTTTTACTTTAACAGTCACCTTGTTCGGATCAGGATCTTTCATCTCTTCGGCCGAGATACGGAAGTTTGCTTGAAGCTCTTTGTCTAACAGCTTCATATTCTCATCAGTTAAGAAAACTTGACCGGTGTGCTGGCGATCACCAACAGCTCGCAAACAACGCATGGTCGCTTGAAGTACAAATACTTTTGACGTTGGCTCACGGAACATCGCCACAGCGAACAGCGAACGACAGTTCCAACCTTCGCGGCCTTTGTTCACCAACAAGATAAACTGCTTTTCTGATCTCGGAGTATCTAAGCGGTTAAACTCGCGAATATCGTCATCCGTAGTGAGTTTCTTATCACCAACGTTAACCAAAATGCGGTCTGATGAAATCCCACGTTTAGCGAGAATTTCCTCTACTGCAGGACGAACCACATCGCTTATCTCTTCGATTGTCGTCCCGAAAATAGCCATCTTAGGCAACATACCTTCTGGGCAGCCAGCATCTTCGGCGCTTTCTAAGAACTTATCGATTGCAATCTCTAGGAACTGCTTTTGACGGGTCTGAGTAAAGCTGTGCAACTTAACCTGTTTCAGGTAATTATTGTCTATCGCCTTACGCAGACCATAGGCGTAGACCACCTCTGGTAGCACATCTTTACCAACATAAGGTGTACCAGTGTAGTTATAGCACCCAACAACTCGAGTTCCAGCCGCTTTTAGGTTGATTGCCAGTTCATCGATGGTTTTACGCAAAGAGTTAGCCGAGGTATCGTTTTTCGTACCCATATCTTTTGCGAGCTTAGCACCAAAAGCATGGTGTGCTTCATCGACAAAAATACCTAGCTGAGGAAGGCGCTTGATTTTCTCAAAGCGCTGGTTAGTCACAAGGTCGGCTTCATCTTCTGGAGCAACATTCATTGTTTCCGAATCGAGGTCGAGGACATCCATCATGTCATCAACAACGTCGCCCATACCTTGATAAGCTTCCTTACCCGAGCTAAAGAACTTATCAACTGTTGATTCGCCCTTGTTATTGCGGCGCAAGATGATTTTCTGACTGTTCGATACGATGATATTGAACTTAGAGCCATCTAGCGTATTGAGCGACACTCCCGCATCTTCTAAGTAGTGAAACTTAAACTCTGCGACAATCGGCATGTACTCTGATGGCACAACTTTGGTGTGGTCGAAAGACTCGATCTCGCGCAAAGACTGCAGCACCGTCTTATCTGGTGCAAAAATCAGCGCATTTTGAATAAAGCGGTTATCGTCTTTGCTCTTTTTGTTACCAGCCAAGAAATCATAGAAGATACAAGTGGCCATCAAGATGGTTTTGCCGGTGCCCATCGTCAGAGCAAAGATGTAGTTAGGGTACAGTCGGCCACCATTACTGGCCTTCATCTTCTTGAAGATACCCTTGTAGTCCTTCTCAGACATCTCCCAGAACATATCCCCTTGCATTAGCTGACCATCGATGGCGCCAATACCAGAGACACGTTCTTCGAAGCGACCTTTGTTGCCATACCAATCTTCGAAAAGCTGATAGACAGGTTTGTTATCCAGGAACTCTTTTAAGAAAACATAAATCTCAAGCGCTTCGAACTGCGGCGTACGCAAGAAACTCCCTGGACGAGAAGAGTCGTTGAAATCGAGAAATGCCTTACTCAAGCGAGAGTAGTGTTTGCGAACCGTACCGCGGTGAATCTTATAGAACTCGTGTAAATGCACGTAAAATCCATTGTTGAGTTCGAAGTTCTCTTGGGCATTTTTAGCCATGCGCAATCACCTCTTCATAAGACTCTGAGAGTAAATCCGTAACTTTAACCTTGATGTTATTTGCGCCTTCTGGGATTTCGTATTCGCCAGCCACAAACTCATCTTTTGCTGGAATATCGATAATGACAGGCTCCATCACCGCACCATCGTAATTCCAGTCGATCATGATAGACTCCACCATTTCACGCCACTCGGTCACGTTGTCTTTTTGTTGGCTGAGCTTTTGTAGCAAGTTGCGTGGGTAGAAGGCTTCGATGACTAATTTTCCGTCTTTGATTTCAATAGACGCTTCCGAGTCGTACTTAAAGGTAAGATCGGATTTATCACGTAAGATATCGACAACTTCCACTTTGAGCTTATAGCCCGATTCATTTTCAAGAATAGCTCCTAAACCAGGCTCATGACCCATACAGACCAGCATGATCTCTTCCACTGGCTTATTAGGGTTCGCCTCTTTACGCTCTTCGAACAGTTTGTAAGGGAAACCTTGGATCAGGTCGTTCAAATCTTCTTTCGTCGCAATTCGGTTGACCGGCATGATTTTAACTTTGAAACCATCTTTCTCACCGTCGTAGATAGTACTAGAATCCAGAGGTTGAATTTCTAACGCTTCAATTAACAATTCTTTTGCTTCTACTGGATTACGGAATATCTCGTAATTATTGACATTGTAAACTTCAAAATTAGCGTTATTAGTTCCTAAACGTTTAGTTGTAGTTTGAATAGAACCAAGGTTAATGTCTGCTCCAATAAACCTTCTATTAAGAGAATTAGCTACTAGCTGTGTTGTGCCAGACCCCATAAAACAATCAAAAACCAAGTCGCCTTCATCGCTTCCAATTTGAATTATTTTTTCAAGTATAGAAATCGGCTTTTGAGTTGGATAACCAGTTTTCTCAGATGGTGGTAATTGTTTTGCATCTAGCCAAATTGTACCAATGCGAGCCCCTTTTGAATCCTTAAGGTATTTCTTGTACGACCATATACCTGTTTCACTTTTAACGATGAGCCCCTGAGAATCCATCTGTTCCATCGTTTCAGGAGTAAATCGCCAATGGTTTCCGGCAAGAGGTAGCATTCCTCTCCACTGGCCCCCGGTACTACCGTTACGAATACCAGGAGCATGCAAAGGCAATATACGGTACTTTTCTCCATGAGAGTCTTCGTATCTATACGCTGATTGAATATACTCGTCTCTTAGCTCTTCAAAAATTTCATTGAAACAGTAATCAGCATTTTTTGAATATAAGAAAATTGTATCGTGAACGTTGCTTAATGATGATGATGTAAAGTTCTTTGAGTTACATTTTTGCCAGATTATTTCATTAACAAAATTATTTTGACCAAACACTTCTTCCAGAATACAACGTAGATAATGACTCTTATGCCAGTCGCAATGAAGAAAAATAACCCCCTTTTCAGAAAGCAATTCTCGAAGAATAATCACTCTTTCGTAAATAAATTGTAAATATTCATCATTTGACCAAATGTCCGTATATTGTTTTTCTTCAAAAGAGTTTGAATCACCCGATAGCTGCTTACTTTTGAGTTTTATAACTTTTTTATAGTCAGCTTTAGAATCAAAAGGCGGGTCGATATAAATCAAATCTACTTTGCCGCGGAACTCTTTCAACAAGTGACTCATCACTTGAAGGTTATCACCCCAGAAAATCTTATTGATCCAGCCGTTATCATCTTCTTGGCCGTACACTTCTTTTAGTTGCGCAGGGAAGTATTGAGTCGAACGGAAAGGACGCTTACCTTTCCAGTTAAGCATTGGATAGCCCTTAATCGGCTCAAATTCGTAGTTTTCTACGTTGGTCTGGTCATTAGACATGGTCTTATTCTCTTTGTTCTTTGATGTGTCACTTAGCACTCACTAAGCGCAAAATTTCCAATTTTTTCGGTCACAATAAGCACGAGCGCTGCAGTCAACGCATGTCTTGTCTGGTCGAGCTTTGAGCGAGAAATCTTTGTTTTCTATTCTGTCGACAATACTATCAAACTGTTCCATGGTTTGGCCTATCGCCGCCGTGTTTTTGTTAAAACTAATGGTCGGGAGACCAGCAGATTCACCTGTAAAATAAAGGTGCATCCTACTCACCTTGTAGCCGGTGTTTTCCTCCACTAAGTGCGCATAAATCTCGAGCTGTCGCTGATGGTGCAGAATACGATCGCGATCTTTTTCCATGTTTGGCTTTCGCTCAGACTTGAAGTCAATGATCTCGACGGTATCTCCTTCGCCTTTAATAAGATCAACACTACCAGTAAGCACATAGCGGTCTTTTACCAACGAGATATCCACTTCCGTCTCTTTGATATCACTCCAATTGCTGCCCTTTCGATCCACGTAACGCATCACATGCTGCAGCGCCGCACCAAGAGTCGAATCACCTAAGTACATTCGCTCTCGGTTTGCTAGGTTTTGGTAGTTATCTTGGAGCCATTCTGCGATATTTTCCTTGGTGATTGTGTCTACTTCGCCACGAAGTGCTGCCTTATGCACATCTTCTAAGGTTTCGTGAATTAAGGTACCAAATAACATCGGACTCGCCTTTACTGGCTGGAATTCAAGTTCTTTGAACAAACGATATTGCTCTGCGCAAGTCTCAAATAATGTAATATGTGATGTAAACGCATACTCATGCTTAATATTCACATCCTTCACTTGTTCGAACTCAATAGAAGCAAGCTTATGCTTCACATCTCGCCAATATGGGAGCTTTGAGGTGTAATCCGTGAAATATTTTGAGGGTGTCTTACCTTGACCAGATTTTTCCTGACCAGTTAGAACAAGTAAATTCTGAGGGCGAGAAAAAGCCGTGTAGTAAAGGCGCCAAAAGTCAAAGTGCTTGGTATCTTCTAAAGGCTCAAACGGTGGTTTGGCCATGTACTGGTGTTCGATAATTTCGTCTAGGTCAGTGTATTGTTTTCTTGGTACTGCTTCGAGCGAGCCAACAAATACAACCGGGAATTCCAAGCCCTTCGATTGATGGATAGTTAAAAAAGAGACACAACCGGACGGAGCGTATTCTGACATGTCCTCATATTCATCGATACCGCCTTCGAAAAGAAATTTTAAGAAGTTATCGAACAATGACGTTAGATTCATCAGCAGGTATTTCGGACTTAAGACACTGATATGGTGAAGGTATTCGAACTTTCCTAGCATTCGGCTCATCTGAGCCAAATTTCGCTGCGCACGTTCGTTACCATTCTCTTGCTCTAAGAAGCGAGAAAACAACGGAAACTGAAGAAGTTCGTAAAATAGTCCAAGAAACGCCGACTCCGCGTTCTTTGTCATATTATTGTGTTTTGCGACTTTGCGTTTACACCACTCAAGCAAGTCAGATTGCTCTGGTTGGCGCAACTTTTCAATGAAAGGCGCGATGCAATGCTGTTCGTAATAATCCCAGATAGGTAGTCTTCTGCCTTCTTGGATTTTCTTCTTGCGCTCTGGCATCACCATAGGAAAAACCATGTGAAGCGCACCGATCAAATGACGAATTTCTTCTCGTTCGAAAAACAGGTTAGCGCGCGGCGAATATACAGAAATGCCTTTCTCTTCGAGAGATTGCGCAAGCGCTCTTACCTTGTCCGCTTTGACAGAACGAAATAAAAACGCAGCTTGGTTCCAATCGGTAAGCTTACCTTCGTTTTTTAGGTGCATGAGCATCTGATATACGTCCTCATGCCAGTCATCGCCTTCTGGTGTCACGGCACTGACAACTGTCGGGCCCTCGTCAAAATCCCCCTCACGCGCTTCGATGGTTTTACTGTAACGGTAGTTAACACCACCACGTAGCCACGGCTTATCTCCCATATAGGTGTCATAGAAACCTACGATATCGGGGTGAGAGCGATAGTTGATGGATAGCTTAACTTGCTCACACTCTCCTGGCGCAAACTTAGCCGGGAACTCCAGAATATTACGAACGCTCGCCCCTCGAAAGCGATAGAGAGCTTGGTCATCGTCACCAACCACACACAAATTTCGCTTAGATCCCATAAGAAGCTGTAAAAGTTGCTCCTGAATGGTATTGGTGTCTTGGTATTCATCGACCATCAAATAAGAGATCTTTGTTGTAAGCTCCTCAAGTACTTGCGGATACTGTTGAAGCAACACCAGTGTCTCAAGTTGGATGCATGAGAAATCGAGAGAGTTGTGCTTTTTCAACAATTCTTGATAGGTTGCGTAAGCCTCACCCAGAGCTGAGATCGCGACATCATCTGACTGAGTCAACTGTTCGATATCAAGAACTTCCTCTGACGCTTTATTAAGCCATCCTAATAAGTTCTCAGATTTAGCCCAAGCCGGAATCTTACTCTCACCCTGAATGAACTCAATACCGTCTACCTCTCTGAATTCACGTAAATTTTGGTAAAGAAAGTACTGTTGGTCGAATTGATCCATGAGCACAAAGCTGCGCTTGAGACGCGTAAACTCACGGTACTCTTCTAGGATACGAAGACATATAGAGTGGAAAGTACCTAAGTACATTTCGTTGACGTTGAAGTAGGAACCTCGCTCTAGGAGTCTATTCGAGATTCGGGTTTTCAACTCCTGTGCTGCTTTTTCGGTAAAAGTCACGACCAAGAGCTGTTCAGGTTTTGCACCATGTACATCAATCAAATTCATGATGCGCTCAACCAGGGTATAGGTTTTACCTGAGCCTGGACCTGCGATGATCAGCAGAGGGCCTTGATGGTGAAGAATTGCTTTTTTCTGCGCAGAGTTCGATGTTGTCACCAGATTTCCTTACCATATGCAAATAATGGTTAACCAACAAATCTTATAGTATAAGAGGCATAAGTAATATCTGTGAAACATGCTTTTGCATAAAAATTAATCGTAATATTTTCAATATAGAGCAGGTCGAAACCAATAATGGGGCATTTTCGATTTAGAAATGGCAGCGTATCGACTGCGATCGCTGCCATTTTAGTATGATACTTTAATACTCAGTATGAATCTTTATTACTTGGTATGAGACTTTATTACTCTCTCACAACTGAAGAAAGGAAATTATTTCCATGTCTTTAGATGCCACATTCAAAACCTAGTAATTTATTATAGTCCTTCCGTATTGATTGCCCTAAGTTATAAAAAAGAACCGACTTTAAAAGTCGGCTCTTTTTTTTAGTTGGCATATATGTAAAAGGAACAACTCGCCACCTTCCAATCTCCTATGTATTCACTGAGTTCAAAGGGCTGACTTAATGATGAGCTACCGTTTTCACTGACTGAAAACGTACAGCAAACCCCACTCCAAAGACCAAGATAAATTAGTTTTGATTCATCATTGATCTGTTGGCCTATCGGTTTATCTTTACCATAGAGTTCGCAAAATTTTTCAATTGCGGCTACCTGTAACACTTCCTGCAAGTTAACTCCTTCTGTTTTTTCGGATGGCATAACATTGAGTAAATGGTTAACTGTTGCGGTTACATTTTTTTCATCAAACATCATTACTGATTGCATTTAGTTTCCTACCTTTCCTGCTCTTGGTTACTACGTTCTAACTGTTTTTCTTCACGCAATTTTATATCTGGTGACTTCTGGCCGGATGAAACATTACTAGCCACTTGTGATCTGACCTTTTCCAAGAATCGGTTTCGGTCTTCTTCGTTATCAAACTTTTGGCTAAACTTTTCAGCGACTTTTACTGCCGCTACTTCGTTGACTAAATCAGGATGTTCTTTGACAACATCACGCGCATCACGAGTCTTATCACGGATAGCTTGAGCTTTGACTTCCCACTCGTTGCGGTGCGTATTGATTTCTTGGGTATCAACAACGTTCCCTTTATCGTCCTTAATGTCTTTTGAAACGGTAACAGGCTTTCTACCTTTATTTTCAAGTTCCACTTGATCACCTGGTTGAAAATCGCCGTCCTTAACAGCCCGTTCTAGGTCAATACCCCAAGTTGTAGTTTTTTGGCCATCAGTGTTTTCTAACGTTACATAGTAACTTTGTCGATTATCAGGATTGTGCTCATAAGGTGCTTTACCATGTTCAACAAGCTTCCCGGCCAAACGGTTAATGTCTTCTTTATCTTGACCGTTTTTATTACCCTCATTCGAAGATTCAGCTTGCTTTGGTGCTGCGGTATCAGGTTTATTTGCCGTAGATTTCACACCTTCTTTTTCACCTGGTGAAACACGAGGCTGATCAGCTTGTTCTCTTGCTTCGATTTCGTTTGGTTGACGTTCAGAAGCAAGTTTTTTCAACCTGGCCAAGTCTTCCTCTTTTGGTTTGTAACCTCTTACACCAAGCCCACGAGAAGACGCCTCAAGCCAAGCCTCACGCCTAAAGTCTTCCGTTCCTTTAACTTGTAACTCAGTCCAACCCCTCGCCTCTGCAATATCAACCATTGAACTGGCCACATTAGAGCTGCTTAGTTTCGTTTGCAGCCTTGCGCCCTTATCGACAAAAGCAAGAGAATCAGGACGACCCGCAAAATAATATTTTCCGTCAACCTCAACATAAGACTTTGATATTTTTTCAGGAACAACAGGTTTAAAACCACTGTCCAAATCAGCAAATGGATCTGGCTCTTTGCTTTGAACTGGACGAGGGTTAGGTTCTAAATTTGCGGTTTGGTCAAGTTGTTGCTGGCGTTTTTTATCTCTAACATCATCTTGCGCCATAATGTCTTCTAAAGGCTCACGACTCTTTAACCATCGCTGTGCGTTTAGGTCAGCCTCACTCTCTTTTTTCTGCTCGATATATGGCTCAACAGAGTTATCTTCCCCATGTTCAACAACATCAGAATCAAGCTTAGAACTAGGTTCTTTATTACCTGGTTCTAATTCGGCTTTACTGGTTTCTGGTTTTGGTTCTGGCTTGTTCTCTTGTTCAGCTACGGACAAATCAGATTGAGATTGTGAACCTAAACCAGAGCTAACATATTGCTCAAAATTCTTGGTTACGACTGGTTCAGCTTCTTGTTTATCGGTAGGTTCAGCACTCATATTAGTTTTACTCCTTGTTTCAGAGCGTGTTGCTTGGCTTATGATTTCTTCGACTTGTTCTCTAACAGGCTCTAAGCCTCTTGATTGATGTAAATCGTTGAAGTCCGTTAAACCGTCTTTTTGTTCCTGGTAGTTGAAAGCCGGGACACGATAAAGCCCCCCGGTTAACTCTGCGGCTTGCTGCGCTTTTTTCTGACCTTTGTTAACCTCTCTAGTCCTATCATCATCACCAAGCATGATATGAGGGCTATCAGGGTATTTCTCTTTGAGCTTTGCAGCCACCGTTGGCAGGTTGCCAGCATCAACGGTCATAACAACCGGGCGATTGGTAGCTTCTGAAATACTGGCTGACGTTGAATAACCTTCGGCGTATAAAATAGGCTCGCCATTTTTTAGTTCTTGTTCACCAACAACGTGATAATTCCCGGTCTTCTGGCCGTTCTTTTTCAAAGATTTAAAACCGGATTCACTGATACGTTGTAACGTTCTAACATCACCATTTTCATTTCTTAACGGTAAAACTAAGCGTCCTTGCTTATCCATTTTTGCACCAGGGAAAGGTTTAACCCCTTTCGCAGCCAAATAACCTTGTTCTGGTGTGGCATCAGGCATTAAGTTATAAGCCTGTTCAGCTCGATACGCGTTATGTTCATACTTCCTATTCTGGTTAGCTTCACGTTCAATAGAGTTTTGCACCGCTATAGCTTTCAAGTGATCTTGAGCTGTCTTGTCTAGCTTCTGGCCAGTGGCTTTCCACTTTACCGGATCATCATGTTTTCGGTGGTCTTGATACCAACCCGCCGGAACGCCATCTAAATATCCGACATAAACCCCGGTTTGCTGGCCTTTCTTATCTTCTAATGTAGATACTCGATGGCGCTTGCCGTCCATTTCTGGAAGCCCTTTAAGCACCAACCCGGCTTCTTTTAGCGTTTCGGAAAACTCCACAACCGGATCGGTTTCAGAAGTGGTTGAACGCGCCCGATTTGGATCAGGTATCCACTTATTTACTTTGTTAAGGTCAGTCCCTGGTTTCGCGTACCAAAGCTTGTTTTCATCATCAAATTTAAGTGCATTTTGGCCATCAGGTAATTTACCCGCCGCCTTAACAGCATGATTACGTTCCTCGTATGGTACAACCAAGTAAGTTTGCTTTTCTGCCAACTGTTCCGTTTCCATTTTATTGCCTCCTTACGCAGTTACAGCACCAAAGAATTCATTTACAAGAGCATCCATCGCATCATCATCAATATCGCCTTTCGGCACATCAATTTCAGAGAAATCACAACTAAAGTTTTCCAAATCCAATTGATCGATGTTTTCAATATCTTCAACCGTAATTTTCCGTTCAACTGTTTCAGTTTGAGCTTCGGCCTCGTTCATTGAATTACTCATAAACTCAATTTTGCCTTTCACTCGACTGTTAGGATCAACTTTTGGTACTAGAGGGCTTGGCCATTTAATTGCGTTTTCATCCCCATCTTCTAACGCTTTAAGGTTGTTCCCCCTTTCAGCAAAAACCTTGTCTTTATACCAAGTGATTTTTTCACACATGATTGGAGGGCAATTCTCTAGTAAAAGGATTTCCGCTTTTTGGCCAATCGCCCTAACTTCTTGAGGAAGTAAAAGCGCCCTACCTGTATCACTAGAACTTTCGCTTCGACTGGCTTTACCAACTTTTTGGCGAGTGTCCGATTTATTTTTGACCGTTGTTGTACCAAGCGTTTTAGATATTTCTTCGGCCACTTTTTGGTTTTTCGGGGCAAAGATAATTTGCATTGCATGGTTTTCAATAAACGTTTCAGCCGCATCAGCGCCATACACTTCTCTTAACTGAGCTGGTGACTGAATGATAGGCAACATACGAAGACCATAACCCGCAATGTAACTAATACCTTTAGACAAGATCCCGACTTTACCCATCGCTGTGAACTCATCCGGCAGCATCAACACTTGGTATTTTAAATCCGGGTTTTGTTCTGGAAGCTCTCGAGTGTTTAAGTCAATCACTTGCTGGAAGAACAAGTTAATAAGTGGAGCCAAACGCTCTAAATCGTCCGGCGTGATACCAAGATAAACTGTCATTCGTTTTTTACGTAGGTCACGCAAATCAAAATCGTTCTCTGCGGTAGCTGCATCAATAATTGGGTTATAGAAAAGTTCTAACGCCGAAGTAAAGCCTTTACGAACTGAGCCACGAGTTTTATCTGGTGTGTCTAAGTATTCTTTTAACGCCAGGTAACATTCATCAGAAAGCGGATTGTCACTTTCTTGTCTCGCGTCCACTATTTCAGCTAATCGCTCATCACCCATTGTTAATTGTCGTAATGCTTCCCCCATCGTTACAGGAAGTTCTTCTGTCTCGATAAGGTATAGAATCAAACCTAACCACAAAGAACGCGCCGAGGATTGCCAAATAGGAGCCTCATTATCAATCTTAGGGAACAACATGTTACCAATCTTCTGAATATCGTTAATTCGAAAAGATGGATCGTCACTGATGTAGTAAAGAGGGTTCCAGCGGTGAGTGCGATAGTCACGAGGTGCTAGGTTAACCAAGAAACATTCCTGACCATGCGCAGAACGGAAACCAGAAGTTATATCCCAGTTCTCTTGCTTTATGTCTAATACAACAGCCGAGTCTTTCCACGAAAGCAAGTTAGGGATAACCACACTTACCCCTTTCATGCTTCGTGTTGGCGCAGACATTAAAACGTGAGTAGAACCACCAAACACTAAATAACGTTTTGAAAGCCCAAAAAACTTAGATATTTGACCAACGATAATCCCATTTTCAGCAAATAGATTTGCTTCGTTCAAGTCTTTAACTGTTGCCCATTTAGCCTCGCCAAACAATTTTCTTTTAGCGGGACTAAACGCAATAATGATAGGTAAACAAATCACAAACAAACCACCAAGCCCCGCAACTGATAGCCACGTTAGAGTGGTTTTGTCTTGGCCGTAATAAAACCAATATTGATACAACGTTAAAGGAGTGGCCGCGCCTCCATCGAGTCCGGCCAATTCAAGATAAAAGTACCCACTTAGCCAAGCCCAACCAACAATCGCAAGAATTGGCACAGCCAATATTAAGGTTAATTTAAGCCATTTGGCTGCGTTTGAACTCTGGATCATAATAAATCTCCGTTACAACGCGCTTACCTCGCACGTTCTTTATCTGCACGATAATATCCACACACATAAACAACAGTTGTTTGATGTCTTCACGGCTCATTGTTGAGCCGCTTTGTGACTCTTTCAGAAACAAAACAAGCTGCTCAATAGCCAGCTTTGCGCTATTAGCGTGCATTGTGGTAATACTCCCAGGGTGGCCACTGTTCACGTTTCTAAGGTAATAAAACGCCTCATCACCACGGATTAATTCAGCAACAAAAATTCGATCCGGCTTCATACGCAAACTACTCTCTAAGAGGTCTTGTTGTGTAATAGGTGACACACCTTGCCCCCCTGCTGAATAAAACAAACTCGTAGTATTGGAGTGGGTTTTATACAGCCCTAATTCATCTACGTTCTCGATACTAATCAACCGTTCATCATCTGGTACTTGTTTTAGTAGCGACCGGAAAAACGTTGTTTTACCTGAACCTGTAGAGCCTGACACAATGATGTTTTTACGAGACTTAACAGCTAATTCTAAAAACTCTCTGAACTTCCTATTTTCCTTGAGTTCAAGAAGCGTCTTTTCTTCACTGCTTAACTCATCACTAAAATCTTCGCATTCATCAAAAAAGCCCTGGTTCTCATAATCCATCAAATCAAACTCAATATGAGAAGGCTTTCGAATAGTTAGGCTTACATGGCCATCTAAAGTTGTGGGTGGAATAGCAATCTGAATACGCTCCCCGTGAGGGAGCGTTGCAGACAGTATTGGTTTTCTTTCATCCAAACTTTGCCCGGAGTATGTCGCCGTCAGTTTGGCCAAATTGAAACACTTTGAAAAAGTCAGTTCTGGTACATCAAAGTAAGTCCAACCTTTCCTGCTTTCCGTGATCACCTCACCTGGCTTATTGATCACAATTTCGGTGTTGTCTGGATCGTCTAGGAAAGGTTGAAGTACCGAAAGGTACTCCAACAATGACGTTGCTTTATTGTGCTCGGAGTTCATATACCCCCCTAAAATCTAGGTCACGCGCCACAAACACATTGATGTGTTCGCCCTGGTGCTTTAATAGCGTGTCTGGAATATTGATAGAGTTTTCTAACGCAATACCCGCAGCATCACGCGCTGTTTCAGCCGTTCCACCAAATTGAATTTGATTGTTACCTGAGCTACTTCCTGATGCTTGGTTAGCTGCATACGTCCCAATATCGTCAATCAGACTAAGCATGATTGCACCGCCAAAACGTTGCCAAAAATGCGAGTCGATGTAACCTGAATGACCAGAACGCCCCAAAGAGTCTGTACCCGGAGAATCGAGGTTAACCACTACGCCATTAGGGGTTTCAACACGAGTCCATAAAACGAAAATACGAGCCTTACCACGTTGTAAACCGCCTTGATATTGCCCGGTAATGCGTGAGCCTCTTTCTAACAAAAGAACCTTGCCGCTAGTGCTATATACATCACGAGTTAATCGACAACTGGTCATTCCTGGTACGTCTGAGCTAATCGCTGTTTCTAAAGCACAGTCCAAGAAAGTGCCACGTGTAACGAACATGTTTCTATCAGCAATAATCCCTGCTCTAGACCCATCTAATGAGGTTGGTTTCATTTGGGCGCCTAGTCCATCAGCTCTTTCCGCTTCTTCGCCTCCTATAAAACCCCCGTTTGTTTGTTGGTTAACGTACTGTTGCGCTATTTCTTCGGCTGACCTTTGCTGTTGTCCACCTGGTGCGCGTGATACATTACCAAACGCCAAAAGATTGGATTGTTGCTTGCGCTCTAGGGGAGTCGGTTCTTGATTGCGATCGTTGTTTACTGTCACATACTGAGGCGGTGGCGGCGGCGCAATCTGACCAGTTTGAATAATATCTGGTGTTTTAGGTTCAGCTTCCTTTTCTGGCGCTGGCGGTGGCGGCGGTGGCGGTAAAGCCGGAGCCGGGCCAAGTCGATTTCCAATCTCATCATTAGATTTAATATCTACCTGTTGAGACTCTGTTTCAGAACTAAAACCGCCATTTACGGCCACTAATGCAAGCACCACTACGATACCAACCATGCCTACTATAATTTTCTGGCCAACACCGCCCTTTGGTTTGTTTTGCTTATTTACAGAAGGTAAACCGCGCTCTACATCGTCTTGAGTTTCATCAACTTCGTTGTGTACGTTCTCAGCCATTATTAATTCCCCTTGATCACACGTTGAATCCCTGGTGACGTTGTTCCTGTCTTGTTAGTCACACCGTTAGGGTCATACGATTTGTTGAAGATACACGCCACAGAATTACCTTTACGCATTACCAATTGACGAGCCACTTTGTGAACCACAATTGTGTCCGGGTTTTCAGGATCAATACTGGTATTAACTAAGCTTTCCGTTCCATCAGGGTTTACAACATAAATTGCTGGCATTTCAGCGTTGTTAGTAAAGCTAAGGTATGTGAAACGGCCATCATCAAAGGCTTTTTTCGGCGTAACTTCTTCTGAACCTTTAGACCAATAATTCCAATTCGCCGGAACTGGTTTATTGGTTTGGTTCAGCCTAGCTTGAAGCTTTTTAGCCTCGGCTTCTGCTTTCGCGGCGGCGGCGATTTCATCCGGGTATTTGAAGTTAATTTGAAAGAACATGTCATTAGGATGAGGATGTGCACCATTTTGCGACCAATGAGCCGAAAGCTCGAAGTTGTAGACTCGACGAGTAGTAATTACCGTCATATTGGTTGTTGCTTTTTCACCTTTTGGCTTGATGAAAATATGGTTATCAACCGGAGCCACATTCCAGGCATCAGTATCACCCATTGCGATTTGCTGAACTTGTTCAGCCGCGCCAAATTGAATATGAGTTGAAAAACCATAGTGACCCACCAACTTAACCACTTCTGCCGGGTTGTAATTGATAAACTTAACTCGTTTATCGTACTTACCACCCGCCGGAACTTCTAAGGCGTGAGCTGTACTAGAAACACCTAGACATAGCATCAAAGCAATACCGGATAGCTGCTTAAACTGTTTCATATCAGCCCCCAATGCTTTCTTGGTCATTACGGTACTTCACTACCTGGAAGCCTAACGGATTCAATAGGCGATCATCGTCTTTCATTTTTCCGTTGATATAAATAAAGCTAACAGTTGCCGCCCAATGGCTTAATGGTGTGGTTTCCCCTGCGCGTTTAACTTGTTTGGTATAACGAACCAACGCAGTAGTGCGAATTTCGCCGTTCTCCATTTTCTCAGGCGAACCAATAAAGCTAATCGACTTCACCTTAGTATTCACCTCTGTATTTTGGCCGTAGATAGCAACCGGGGCGTTAGGGTTTTGGCGAGGATCTGTGTAAGCCGCATAATCTTGTTGAACAGAAGCACCAGACAAAAGCCCAACCACTTGGCGGTCATAGTTTCGTGTTTCCCACTGGTAAGATTCTCTATGGCGCAAATACTGACCAAGCCAATACTTATCAAGTGACTCCTGCGCACCGGCTTTAATCTCTCCATCGGTTTCGTTAAGCGACGATACAACGTCAACAACACCAGTATTGTTATCAACACGGATAACATAAGGCTCAACCGTTTTTAGAGGGGCAAGAGCCGCTAAACCCACGGCTTCTAGGATCGCAATCAAGCCAACCGAAATTGCAACCGACCAAGCGCGCTTTTCTGACTTATTAGAACGAGCCATAACGTCCTGATCCCATTCACTCGCCTCTTGAAAATATTGCTTTTCCAATTCAGCTTTAGATGGTTTTTTTGATTTTTTGTCGGTCATTTTCGGTTCCCTCCACGTGAATCAAAACGTTCAGTAGCCTTTTCACTGGCTCGAACTGTGTTAATGGTTTCCTGAGTTAACATTTCAGGGTTGATAGGCTGTAAGCCTTTTCCATCATCTTTACAATGAGGTGGAGGCGGGACGGACGTACACGCCCCTAAAGCCAATGCCAACGAAACAATTGTTAGTTTTTTAATATTCACTTCGAAACTCTCCATGCTCGATGTGTTTGTGATTGACAATCAAAATATAGCACTTTGATTATCAATATACAACATTTTGACAGATTAAAGCCTGTCCTTTTTTTGTAGGAATGTAAGAAAACAGCCGCATCAGAAAGATGCGGCTTTTCTTGGTTAGTAATTACATTTGATTAACCAGCAGATCCGGTTATAGAGTTGCCAGCTCCGAAGCGCTTTTGATATGCCGCATAACCTTTCCTACCTGCCCCATAACTGCTAGTAAGCGGTTTAGCTGCGGCTCCTCCCGCTAAACGTAAATCACGCTGTGCGTTTCGGTACTGCCTACGGATATTAGTTGGACGCATTGCACTCATTGTTGCACCTATCGCGCCTTGTGTTGCCAAAGCCACGCCGCCACCTAAAGCAGCCGCAACAGAAGGAACTTGTTTTACAACCAGGATACAAAGGCCAAAGACGATACATAACATCGCCGCATCACCTAAGTTGGCAAGTGCGCTTGCATCAGCGCCGGACATTGCAGTGATATAGCTACTCGCAAGCGTGGTCATTAGACTGCCGATAGCAGCAGATAGAACCAGGATAAATCCAAAGTTCATAACCATACCTAACCAACTTTCAAAGAAACGTTGTGTAGCGTTGAACAACAACATAACGATAAATAGAGGCCCGATTCCTAAAAGAACCGTTGTCATGATTTTGCTTAGAAGAATCAAGAAAGCCACTACAAGCGCCAGCCCTGCCCCAACAACCAAAACGATTAATGAGATCAAATACATCCCAAAATTACCGTCTAATATCCCGCCCATATCCCAAGCAGCTTCTGACACTTCAAAGACTTTTGAGAAAAGGTTATCTAGTGTTGCGGCTGATGTGCCAGTAGGTGAGCCTGTGATTATAGACGCGATTTCTTCCGGGCCATGTGCTAGAACGTCTACAACCACCCCCATGTAAGTGCCAGCAGTTAAGCCAAGCGCCATAATGAAGCCAATTCTAAGTATTCGAAAAACCCCTTCTTGTAGAGGTTCACTTACTTTCCCGAATAGCATCAGATAGCCCCAAATAGCAATCCATATAATTAACAAACTGCTAAAGATTGGGTTAATGAATGCAATCATATCCCCAACGGTGCTGACGATATACGTATCCAGCGCCGTATCTACCTTATCGAAAATCGCTTCAAACAGGTTTGTGGACGCCATAACGAATCCCCTTACCAGTTACTAACGTTTTTAAGGGAACCAGAAGAAAGCTGTGTTTCAGCTTCTAGCGCATTTTTACAATTTGGTGTTTCTTTTAGCTCACCTGGATTGTTCGCGCATTTCTCCAACGTTTCCTTACGTACATTATCATTAGACTTAAACCACTCAACGCTTTGAACTGGTTCAATTACTTTCTCACTTTCAAAGCAACCAGCTAGCGAAGTAGTAGCCACTGCCAAAATTGCAACTTTTCGTGCGCACGAAAAAATCATATTAATACCCTCTTACCACGATACCGTTCTAAGTTGACCGGACGATTGAATAGACGCTTGCTTTACCTTTTGAGCATGAATAGCCTGATTAGCTTCTGCCTGAGAGCGAAGCATAGTTAATTTGGCCATTTCGTTTTGAAGCATCACTTCTTCTGCGCCAATACGAGCTTGCAGATCAAGAATGTCCTTTTGCTCCGGCGCGGCATTAACCTTTGAAACCAAGCCGCTTAATTCAGTAAAACGAGCTTTAGACTGTTCCAAAGATTTTTGAGATTGAGCTAACCAATTCGCTGTCTCTAAATTGCCGCTATTCAGCAAGTCAGCACCCGCACCAGTAACACGAGTTAAATCACTGGCATTTTTCAGCCCTGTAGAACTTAAAATGGACTGAGGATCAACGTCGATTGCTGTGTCATAGGCAGAGTTAATAACGTTGGCCATATTGCGCACCCCCTTAATGCTATTAAGGTTTTGACGCGCCGTATCCAGTTGATTTCGCATCTGTTGAATTTGCGTCATCATGTGCTGAACTTGCGTAATGCTTTGCGTTAATCCCGCCACATCAATAACCGGGATACCTCCGGCAAAACTTGGTTGAGATACGCCAATAGTCAGGGCGATTGCAGCCGCTAATAATGGTTTTTTCATTTCGCAAACCTCCGTTGCTCGTGGAAAATAGGTAGCCAAATTGCCGGGTCTTCCCCATGCTGTTCAATGATGTTAGTCATCAACGAAACGTTATCTGTTGTGCCAGAAATAACCGCCAACTCATCATCAAAACCTTTTAAATTCAGCTCTGCTACTACACTGTTATGTCCTTGCTTAATCAAAAAACGACGAGAGCCAGGAGCCATATCTTCTTTGATTAACTGGTATTCACGCTCAGTTAAATGCAATCCGTCTACATAATCCTTACGGTCTGCTTTAGGGTTCGGCATAAATAGGAACGTTGCGCACTGCTCAATCAAAGAGTGAGCAATTTTAGATTTGAGAACGTCTTTCGGTGATTGAGTACCGTAAACCATGATCCCATTTTGCTTACGTATAACCTTCTGTTTGTTTTGCGCCAGGTCTTCAAAGTATTCATCGAGAAGTAGTTTCCAAAACTCATCCATGAACATCTGAAAGCGACGACCATCAATTAAAGATTCAATACGGTGGAATAGGTACATCACTATTGGCGTTCTGATTTCTTCGTTATCTAGGAACTCCGTCACATCAAAACCAAACATATTGTTGTTTGTGAAATCCAACGCATCAGAATCATTATCCAATACCCAAGAAAGCGAACCACCATTACACCACTTAGCTAATCGCGCAGCAGGGCCACTATCAGAAACAGGATCTAGAAAGTCCATACAGCGCCCTAAACGGCGTTTTTGGATTGGTAATCCCATAACGCCATTAACTGCACTGAAAATCTCTTTTTCTTCCTGGTTAGTGAATTGGCCACCACAGCACTTTTTCACCAAATTAACCAAGAACAGTTTGTTTTCTTCGGTGTCTTCTAACTGGAACGGGTTAAAACCAGTTGGAACGCCACTTTTAAGAGGCAGGTAAACCCCACCACTTGCACGAACATAAATTTCTAGACCTCGGTCTTTATCGAAAATCACCTGAGTAGGGTTAAACTTTTTGCTCTGTGCCATTAAGAAGCCTTGAACAACCGTCTTACCAGAACCAGATGGCCCGATAATTAACGTGTTACCTAAAGCTTTTTGTTCTTCCTTACCTTCCAGCTCTTCTAGTGCCTTATTCCCCATTTCACGCTCTAATTGCTCTTTTTTCTTAGCTTTAGCGTTATCTAATGGCTCATGAAAATTAAAGTAATATGGTGCGCCAGAAGTGGTTTTAAACATGGTTACAGCCGAACCCCATTGATTCCCTGTTCGCTGGCCTGTTGGGTAATTATGAAAGCTAGAGAATCCGGCAAAATTACGTGACGATATAGGCGCAGGACGAGGACGGTATTTTGTGTTACCTGGTAGTTGCGCCCAATATGCCGCAGCCAACGCCCAATCTTCACGAGCAACAACCATTGAGCAATCGGCAAGCTCTGTACGTGCCGCAGACAAATTAGCTCGAAGTTGGCGAGGTGTGTCACCAAAGACAGTTAGCGACAAATGGTGCTCACCAAATACAATCCTTCCTGATGCCAAATCATCTAGCCCATCATTGATTGCATCAACCTGAGATATTGCTAAATCACCCGTAGTTTCCAATCGTTGCTGTTGCTGACTTAACAACTCAACGGCTACTGGCTTAGATAAGAAATTAAAGCTTTGAGTCAGAACCATTTGAAACGGCGCAGATAATAAAGCATTTAGCAGCCCCGCTTCTGTTCCTTCTGGATATTCAGCAATGCCAAGACAAGCGCCCATTTTAGAGTCTGTAACTCCGCGAAGTTCAAAGGCATCAGCACCAAAGAATGGGCGAACTCGCGCTATACACTCAGACAAGACTTTGCGCGGTAACGCTCTAGGCATCCAATCGCCATTCACTAGAAAATCTAGGAACTCTAATGCTTCCGAGTGCAAAATATCATTGCGTAGATATGTTCCTAAAACCCTTGGAACATAACGATTGAGAGAGCTAACAGCGATAGAAACAATTTCATCTAGCTTCTCGATAGCTTCCTCTTGTTGATGGCGTAGCACTTCTTTGTTCTTTTCCATTTTGGAAAAGAACCCCAATGCTTTTGTAGCCGCCGGACGATAAACAATAGTTAGATACAGCTCGTTAACCATCATTTGCTTTTTGGTTACATGGTCACGGTATTTTTCATTTAGGCCAGAATCAAACTCTCCTGAAAAATTACCGTTTGGGTATACAGTGCTTTCACGGCGTACAGTATTCGTCCACAAACAAACTTGTGGTGAAGAAATGTTTCGAAGCAAAATATTAAGCTGCTCTTTCCACACTTCCACATCACTAGGATCTGCCGACTCATGCGCGACACCATCCAGTTTGATAATTTGCAGATAATCACCACCCTGTGTTTTAACAGTATTTTCATTCACTTGAGCATGATAAGGAATGAAGTCTGCAACCGGGTTTTCTCGATGCCAAGGCACTTCTTGAACTTTGCGTTTTTCCGTTGTCATTTTGGCATTCTCCTTACGCCGCGAGTGTTTACCAACGGTGTGGCCGTTGATGCTCCCCAATGTCGCCATCCAAGAGACTTCATTTTTGTACCAACCCAAAGCAGAATTAATCTAAAGGTGCGAGGGTCACGCAAACACAGCAGATACATAACGCCGTGAATTGGTAAATAGAGAAGTAAAGTGAAGGGGTTCCCGGTTCCAATCATAGCGATCCCAACCAGACCACCCCCGATGATAATGCCGTCAAGAGTGACGCCCCACTTCATCGCGGGGCGCGTGGCGGCAACAAATAGCGGATCGATACCTGATGCCATTGCAGCCCCCTTAAGATACGGCTGCGATAATCAGGTCAACGATGGTTGCACCACCAAAGACTAGAACGATACCGCCGACGAATTTTCCACACGCCTCGCCTGTAATGCGACCAGCCCAAGCCATATAACCAAGAAAAACAATACCGATGATAGCCAGGCTTCGCGCAATGCCATTAGTAAGAAGGTCTAGAACCCAATCAACGCCATCTGAAATTGGGTTAGCCATTGCGATTTCTGGAATCATCACCATACACACCACCAACCAAAGGTTGGCCATGAACTGACGAGTTTTGCTAACTTCTTTCTTTTCCACTCCGTTCACGTTTTTGATGTTTGCCGTTTTCATTGTTATTACTCCTTAATTCCAACTGAATAATTGGTACGTTTTCGTACTTTTGATTAATGTGTTTAACAAGACGATCAAGACTCGCCCAAGTCCTTGGTTCTTTACGTTGTGTTTCTAAGAGCTGTCTTCCCTCCTTCCATGTCAGGGTTACATAAATACAAAATTTACCGTCTTCACCCTGCACTAAAGCCATTGTTTTTACTGCTTTGCTTTCCAGGTTATCAATCAGCTCTGGTTCACTGATAACGTCATGTTTCATTTCAAAATGTCCAATATTGCTTGTCGAAATTGGACATTTTAATTGTTTTTTCTTCGTTGTCGCTCTCTCCATGAATAACCCATCCCATTTAAATCAAAGTATAGCACATTGATTGTCAATATACATAACTTTGATTGACTAAGTTCAAACTTTTGGCTTTCCTCCAACTGTTTGATACTTAGCATCACAGGCAGGAAAACCAGAACAACCAAAGAAGTCGTACCCTTTCTTTCCACCAATCGCCCGTTTTTTACGCCTAATAAGCTCTTTCCCGCACTTAGGACAAGGCACATCAGCAATTTCTCGAACAACTTTTTTACCTGGCTTACCTCCTACGGCTGGTAATGTCGTTGAACATTCCGGGTATCCAGAACAGCCAAAAAACGGTTTAGTCCCTTTTTTTAGAAACATAGGTTTACCGCAATCAGGGCATGGATGCTCTGGCGCGGCTGTCACTTTCATGTGTGTCATTTCTCGCTCTAACGAGCTATGAACAGTTGACACTACTTCTCGATACGACGAACGGCCATCAGCTACTAGATCAAGCTTGTTTTCCATTTCACGAGTAAAGTCATATTCAATAAAACTAAAGTGACTATTTACCAACGCATCAACAACCAACTCACCTATATCTGTAGGTAGTAAATATTTTCCGGCCTTATCATCAGCAACGAAGCCTCGCCCCTTAATGTTTTCCATAATGGCCGCATACGTAGACGGTCTTCCAATTCCCATCCTTTCAAGCTCTTTAATCAAAGCCGCTTCTGTAAATCGGGATGGAGCTTTAGTTTTCTTGGCTTGAACGTGGCCAGAATGCGCGGTAATTGTTTCCCCTGGCGTTAGCTTAGGCACTGGATTATTCGCACCTTCAAGGTTCTTTTCTTTGTCTTCATCGCTTTCCGTGTCATCGCTATACAGGGCTTTCCAACCTTCATAAATCAGCGCACGACCTTTAGCTAAGAAATCAACAGGCTTTCCATTTAGGGCATCCACGCCACGCAATTTAGCAATGCGCACTGCATATTTAGACGAGGCTAACTGACAACCTAAAGCCCTTAACCAGATCAGCTTATAAAGCTCTCGTTGTTCTTTTGTTTCCCCGGCGTCTTCCACATTAAAGTGTGTTGGCCTTATCGCTTCATGGGCTTCTTGAGCATCACCTTTTGCTTTCCAAGTTCGAGGGCTATCAACCATAGGCAAGCCTTTTACCTGGCACACCTGGTAGATTTCCATCAGCGCATCTTCTGATAAATTAGGGTTATCGGTTCGCATGTAAGTGATATGCCCTTGCTCATAGAGCTTTTGAGCTGCATCCATCGTTGCTTTCGGTTTCATGCGTAACTTATTTGATGCCGCTTGCTGCATCGTGGAGGTAATAAAAGGCGGTGGTGGTGCTTTGTTCTCTTGCTTTTCTTCGCAATCAATAACATTCAAATGACGAATGTTCGCCACCGCATCAGCCAACGTTTTATCTAAAATGTAATCTTGGCCATCGAGCAAAAACGGTTTGGTTTCCCACTCCGCATTCCACTCACCAAAATTAAGCAAAACGCCAAAGTGATTGGTTGGTTTAAAATTGCGTATCGCTCGTTCTCTATCAACGACAATCCTAACGGCTGGTGATTGGACTCGCCCCGCAGATAAACCACGCCTACCCGCCATTTGGCTTAATTTAGGAGAAACCATATAACCCACAAGACGGTCAGCCACTCGCCGTCCTTCTTGAGCTGCAACTTTTTTCACATCAATAGCGGTAGGGTTCACCAAAGCAGACTTGATCGCCTTAGCGGTAATTTCAGAAAACAAAATTCGTTGAGGATTATTCAAACGTAACGCTTGCTTTAAGTGCCAAGCAATCGCCTCACCTTCTCGATCTAAGTCAGTCGCCAAATAAACAGCATTAGCCTTATCGACAGACTTTTTAAGGTTGGCTAATACGTCTTTACCCCTTTCCGTTGGGACGTAGTGAGGTTTAAAATCTGGCGCTTCTACGCCCATTTCACGCTCAGGAAGATCGCGCACATGGCCAACGCTCGCTTGAACATCCCAGCCTTGCCCTAAAATCTCACGTATCTTTTTAACTTTTCCTGGTGATTCAACAATTACTAGATTCATTGTGATGCATCCTTACCGCCAATTAAGACGGATTCAGAAGACCCACCATCGCTAAACACATTCCAGCCTTGGGCGCTGGCTAGAGCCTTATCTTCTGCGACTCCAAAAGCATCCCAATCTTTCGCTTTAGGTCGACGTTTTGCTTCAACTTTCACTGGTGCAGAAGATGAACCACTACTATTAATCGAGGCATAAAAAGCGTGATCTTGAATAACCGCCGATGGCGAAGAACCGCCAAAGTGAGTTAATCCTTTTGATACGCTTCCTTGCTTTTCTCTTGCGGCCACTACATCAGGGTTTTGAAAAAACAAAGCGCCATTAGTCAAATCTGGCAATCGTCCTTCGAGAGCCAAATTTATAATGGTTTCGATTCGGGTCTGTTGAATGGGTGATAAAATCGGAAGTTCTTTCCAACCTCCGGCTTTATGAACAGGTTCAAATTGATTGGGCGCATTGACTATCGCCGTGACTGTATTGCCAAACTGACCACTAATTAGACGATTCAAAATCGTATATACAACGCCAGCTAGACCACTATCACCTTGGTTTGCCGCTTCCGCAAAAGCAACTCGCCCAATGGCGTCCCGATCTGATCCAGTTAACTGGATGGTTTGCAAAGTGCTTTGATACTGAACTTTTGCTGCTTCACATTCAGATTTACTCACGTTTGGTAAATCTTTGTGAGCATCCCCGCCCGACAAAGCAGCGCACACAGCTAATACAGCGAATAGATCCATAGCCGCCCCCTCAACTACCAGTAGTAAGTTGGGCCAGCAGCTTGGCCATCTACATAAACATCAACATATCGTTTCGTCGCAATGCAACCTCTTGGAGAACGATAACCGTCACGATCACGACGACAACGAGTGCCTTTTTGATAGTGCTGTGGGATAACCTCCCAACCACCAACACATCGGTTATCATCCCTGCCTCCCCAACGTTTACAAATGCGCTGTTCAGCAATAAGCGCCGCAAAGTTATGGTTGTATGACATTTGACTGCTATTACTGCCACTACTGACCATACAGGAAGAAAAAGCAGGTAGAGGCGGTTTAAACTTCTTGATTCGCTTTTTTAGAGCCGATTTAGCAGCGCCACAACCAGAGGGGAAGCCCCCAGGTAAACATATCCATATTGCACATTCATCTTGGGAGGCTGCTTGCGCAGGAGCAGGGGCTAAAGTACCCACAACCCCTAAAGCAACAACAGCACCAACAGCACATACTGACGTTAGGTTCATTTTAATCTCCTTATCAGACCCGGCGTGGATCATACGTTAAAATTACTTAACCTGAAAATCAATATATACCATTTTGATGTTAAAATTCCAGAAACAATTAAAAAAAATACTCCATATAGCACATATCAACTATTTGCGTAGAAAATAACTCATAAATATGCACCAGATATCACAATGATATGACACTAAACAACTAGGTTTCGTGCTAGTCAGAGGCAAAAACAAAGGATCACAAAGCCTTACCAGTAAAGGCTTATCGTATATTTTATAAATACTACAGGTCATTATTTGGACTAATATCTCACTGTTCTTTTTTATAAACAACGCCAACTAAAGCCCATATAAAACTACACAAAAAAAATGTTAATTTGCGTTTTTTTCGTGCGCACGAAGAAAAAGCACTTGATATAATACCGTTAGAGTATTATATTAAACATATCGCAAGGGACACCACCACTTAGTTCACTGCGATTTATTTAACCTTCGACTAAAAAGGAAATCCAAATGACTACTTTGTTTTATTTCAGCGACATTAACGAGCTAAACCAATTCGAATCATTCACGGTTGAGCCACTTGTAAACGACCATGCAAACATTGGTCTAGCAGAGGGTGAGCCTAAAGGTTGGTCTGTTATTGGTAAGCTAAAGCCTGAAAACGTAAAGGCTCTAACGAGTGACAAGTTCCCAGTCGCAGACTTTCAGCATGAAGCTCATGCAGGGGTGTTTGCCAATCTATGTGAATCACACATCAGCAAGTAACTAAAGTTAGAGGACGGGCAATATCCGTCCTCTTTCTTGATTTATTGGAGGACTAGGGAATGAGTCACGCAACGCGAGAAATAATTAAAGCATTTGATAGTGGTCAGCCGTTCAGATGGCATTCAATGAGTTGGCAAACTTTTTTGGATGTTTTTGATGAAATAGGAAGATATAGAAAAGAGAATGGTAAATAGGTACATTGCCCCGGACAAGCCACCACGCTGATCCGGGGCTGCCATCCCTTCGACTAAGAAGAATCCGGCCTTTTAATTATGCCATCAATACAAAGGGGAATCCATTTGAAACCGCAGATCAAAAAAACTGGCAGAGTAGGAAAGCCGGCTACAGTTCAGCCCGAATCGCCAAACCTGGTTAGTACATGGCGATCTATTGTCACACGTGGCGATGGAACATTGACAGAGGCGTTAGCGGTAATGAACGCAGCACTAGGAATGAAATTAACACACTCTCGAATTGCACAATGGGAAAAGGACGAAAAAGCCCCTAGTAGTGCAGTAATAAACTACATGCTGGCCACTGTCATACCAGCATTAATCAATGAGCTAGGACATTCAGACTCAAAAGCACGAGCCATATCATCAAAGGTGCGTATCCCTGGCCTGTAAGTAAGGTTATGAGCTTATTTTCTTTTGTGAGAGGTTGTAATCCCGCCAAACCCTCTTAACAGTAGCAACGCTACAATTTGCTTTGTTAGCGGTATCAGAGATTGATTCACCTGATATTCGGAGCGCAACAATAAGGTCATGCCGTTTAGTGTCTGCTTTTCGACCTGTAAAGCGCCCTGCTTTCTTTGCTTCTTCAATACCTTGTCTTTGCCTCTCCCTTCGGTCTTCGTAATCATCACGCGCAGATTGAAGGGCAACCTTTAATAGCATATTTTGAACAGATTCAAGAACGATGCGAGTAACCCCGCTTGCATCATCAACGAGATCTGATAAATCTACGATCCCAGGAACTGACAACTTAGCTCCCTTGTCCTTTATGGCCTTTATCAACTGTTCAGCTTCGGCAAGAGGTAATCGGCTAATACGATCCAATTTCTCAGCAATAACAATCTCACCTGGTTGCAAATCGGCAATCATGCGTAATATTTCAGGCCGATCAGCGCGAGCGCCAGATGCCTTTTCACGATAGACACCCGCAATATAATATCCCGCAGCTTTAGCCTCAGAAATAAGCCTTTCTTGCCGTGTCAAATCTTGCTGTTCTGTGCTGACTCTGAGGTAAATTCTAGCTACCTTCATTTTAATTCTTCTAACTGGTCAAGTGTGGTTCGGTATGACTGATAAATATTATTAAGAATATCGGCGGTCATGATGCTATCAGCAATCGCGCTATGCGCTTCACCTTTCCATTCCGCTTGTGCAAAGTAACTAGCATCTTCCAGGGAAATTGAACCGTAACGGTTAGTCGCCCCAAAAGCCAAAGCGCACAATTCCATCGCGCATTTAACATCGAGCGTTTCTAACCATGAGCTATCTAAATTAAAAGCAGCACAAGTTTGCGACAACATGGCCAAATCAAAACCAGAGTTAAAAATGATTACTTTCCTGCCTGATAAGATGGATTTCACTTCTTCCAGCACATCCGGCCAAGATGGAGAGTCAGACAAATCAGATAATGATATGCCGTGTTTTTCAAAAGCACCTTCACTAATAGCAACGGTTGGCTTAATGCGTTGTTCCATTAAGACTCGCCCGGACAAATCACAAATTCCAATTTCAATAACCTGATCTACAGAGCTTAATCCTGATGTTTCAGTATCGAGGACTAGCGGAGAACCAGCCATAATTTTTTCTATAGACTTTCCAGCCTTACAAACCCGGCTATTTAGCTTGGATTGTAGCCCCAACCGTTTGGCGTTCTGATCTTGCTTTTCTGTTAACTTGTTAACCTTTTTTCTCATAGGCACACAATCAGCAATGCGATAAACACCAAATGACTTTCCATAGTCATTTTTATAGAACTTCACGGGTTCAGCATCGGGTTTTGGCTTCATGCGAAATTCATCTTTTAACCTAGTCTTTGAACAACAAAGATCAGCTTCAATTGCTTGTTGTCGTGCAAGTTCTAGATCATCACTATTAGTTTCATTCTCACTCATTTTTGAAACTGCTTCATGCAGTTTTGAAAAATCGACACTTAATTTCAAAACATCACCTTTTTAGCCGCCTAGCTTTTTTGACTATACCCATACGAGCCTACCCACAAACAATAGCTCATTAATACCAACGAGCAAGTTAAATGAGCCACGCCAATATGAACCACTCGAAAGAGCCACAATAACCGCCTAATCCTGGCGTTTAATAACTTCTTGCCCTTCGGTGAGAGTTAACAGGTATTTCCATTGGCTCTCCGGCATTTCTTGATAACTTGCCAAGCTTGGATCTCGCGCCCACCGCTTAAAGAGCCTTACACTAGCCTCAGTTGGCTTTAAACCGAAAACCGCCGCCATGCCATACCAAGTAATACCTAAAGCGTCCTTGAGTTGGTTCAGTCTTCTAGCGATGTTTTCACCGTTTTTTTCTTCATAAATGAGTGATACCTGATCACCATCCACTTTAATTTGTATCGCTGACATATAGCACCTTATTTCAAAATCCCTTCAATGTTCGGTAAGCCCTCGAAAAATGCGATGAGATCATTAGCATTGGTTGTACCAACATTTTCAATCACCGTAATGTCATTCGGGTTGTGCTTTAGAAGTTCGCCGCATTCGGTTTCTGCATCAAGATACGTTGTGTATAAAACCCCTAAATATTCAAACGATACGCCAATAGAGTTAGTTTTTTCATCATCTTGCATTACAGAAACAGTACAGATAGCGGATAGCTTTTCTTTCAAAGCTGATCGGCGTTGCGCTTCACTATTGCTTTTCATCATGTATTCCTTTGTTTGTAGGGGAGCTTTCGCCCCCCCCTATCGTTAACAGTTCGCGTAAGCTGCTTTTTGCAATGCTTTAAGCAACTCGCGCTGTTTATCCAGTTTTTCCTGCTGTAAAGCTATGTGCTGTTCGAGCAGTGCCATTTGTTTCAAGTGGCGTTCGTTCATGTTTTCCACGTTGGCTAACACTTCACGAACATCACGTAGTCTGATAAAGGGCTGACAAGATCCAATGGAAAAGACCTTGAAAGCACCGGACTCATACGCCGCTTTAACTCTCTGAAAGTCTAACTCTGGATTTTCACTGAAAACCATAAACGAGTTATTGGCTGTGTAAGGTTCCCACATGGGTTTCCCTACTTGGCCGACCCTGGCAATAAAAAAACTGGCTGTTAAAGAGCGATTAAAGGATTTGATTATCAAGATACCTCCTTTACAGGGGTGTTCCCTTTTGAACCCCCTTCTTGTTCGGTTCCATTATATTATACGGGATATAAATATATCCCGTCAAGAACAAATTTATTTTATTTTTAATCACTAACAACTCAATAAAAGGAATATCCGTTGCTATTTTCTCCATTCTGGCCACGGAGAAAGTGTTGCTGTTAACGCATCCTGGCCACGGAGAAAACGTTGCTGTTAACGCATTCTGGCCACGGAGAAAGTGTTGCTGTTAACGCATTCTGGCCACGGAGAAAACGTTGCTGTTAACGCATTCTGGCCACGGAGAAAACGTTGCTGTTAGGCAGGTTCTAGCCATCGGAGAAAGTGTTGCTGTTAGGCGAGTTCTAGCCATCGGAGAAAGTGTTGCTGTTAACGCATCCTGGCCACGGAGAAAGTGTTGCTGTTAACGCATCCTGGCCACGGAGAAAACGTTGCTGTTAACGCATTCTGGCCACGGAGAAAGTGTTGCTGTTAACGCATTCTGGCCACGGAGAAAACGTTGCTGTTAACGCATTCTGGCCACGGAGAAAACGTTGCTGTTAGGCAGGTTCTAGCCATCGGAGAAAGTGTTGCTGTTAGGCGAGTTCTAGCCATCGGAGAAAGTGTTGCTGTTAGGCGAGTTCTAGCCATCGGAGAAAGTGTTGCTGTTAGGCAGGTTCTAGCCATCGGAGAAAGTGTTGCTGTTAGGCAGGTTCTAGCCATCGGAGAAAGTGTTGCTGTTAGGCAGGTTCT
>NZ_JAWOQQ010000025.1:0-13479 GCF_033337405.1 Vibrio sp. YT-16 | reverse complement strand
AGCCATCGGAGAAAGTGTTGCTGTTAGGCAGGTTCCAACACTACGGAGAAAGTGTTGCTGTTTGCTCCCGGAGAAAACGTTGCTGTTAGATCTATTATCACCGGAAGCATAACAACTAAAGTAACAAAGCAGCTTTAGGATCGTACCGCAATTTGAAAATCACGTGTGTATATGCCCTTCCCTTTCCCTCTCGCGTCAACACAAACCCTTTTTTATCTGGATCAGTAGGAACCCAACAACCCTCTGATTTTTCGATAATATCCGCTATAGGCTTCTTAATGGTCTTTCTGACAAGCGCCTCAGTCCTTTGATATTCACCGTCTTCAAGCCCTATGTAATCCCTATAATCTTGGATCTTAAACTTAATCTCTTTACTAGGATTGTGTTTCCATTGAGACAACGCTTTTAGTAATCGGCGCTCATAACGACCGCTAAGGGAAACAAACAACTTAAAGTCTATTTCTGAAAAACCAGCTTCAACATTTTCAGCAAGCAATTCAGCCACACTAGGAGACATTTCTATAAAGAACGGTTGCCCCATGTGATAGCGAACCCGCGATATAGGAGAAAAAACGTCAAAGCCTTGATCTGATGAATACGAAACATCGCGCTTTACCAGAGATCTAGCGGCTGGCTCTAGAGTTTTGCGCAAATTATCAACGGAGCATTGAAACAACGTTGTCAGTTCTTCTTCTGAAAACTCAAATTGATAAGGTATTGGTTTCTTTTCAAAATCATCGCTTTGCTTTGTTTGAGTGCTATTAAAGCCCACAACTTTTGATATTTCACACAACACGAGAGCAAAAACATCTTGTTCAGCAGCGCCAAGAGCAGCAGGAAACACATTGATTGGCTCCCTGAATTTACTAAGTTTTTTCATAATTAGACCTAACCAACAAATATTTTTCTTGTGCCTTGAATGATTACAGCAACAAATTAAAAAGTAAAGTTGCTATTTGTGTTTTTTGGGATGTTGGTCAAATCTTATCCACACTATCTGTTGATAAGTTGTTGAACTGGCGGAGAAAGTGTTGCTGTTAGTACGGAGGAAAAGTTGCTGTTACCGGAGAAAGTGTTGCTGTTTAACGGGATCTTACGGAAGATCTGTTGCTGTTAGCGGAGAAAGTGTTGCTGTTTAACTCTAAAAACCTTTCAAATACATTGAGTTACAAGCCCCTAAAAAGATCTAAAAACTCTTTAAAAACCTTTAAAAACTTTATTATTAAAAACAAACTGATCCATTGTGAATAACTAAGCATTTCAGCATTGATGCTTGTCTGATGGAAAAGCTATTGATGCAAGGAGACGCATCAACAAGCTTTACCACAGCCAGCATAACACCTCCCTACTTGCTTCAAGTAACGCTCCGCTATCAATAAGTTTTTTTATTTTTTTATGAAAACACCAAAAGCCAGGCTGTTTACACGGTTCATCAATACAGTGTCACTTTGTCACTTATAGAATTGGTTAACTCACAATCAAATTGTTTAAAAAATAGCATAAGAATAATAATTATATTATTATTCTTATTATTATTCGAGCACAAATTAAAGGTGAATTTATGACGCAACCAGGTATCCCAAGCGAAATTAGAGATCGTATCTTTCAAGTAGCAAATGAGCTTTACGACGAAGCAAACAGAGAAAAAATGCCTACTGTTGATCAAGTTAGGAGAGCAGCTAAAGCAGATATGAACACCACTAGTTCAGTAATGAGAGAATGGAGAAAACAACAAACAAGCCAAGTTGCACCTGTTATTGTCACCGTTCCTGAGCGCGTTCAAGATGAATTTCAAGGGGCGATTGCTTCTGCCTGGAATATTGCTCAAGAAGTTGCTAACGAAGCCTTACATGCGGCACAAAAAGGTTGGGATGATGAAAGAGCAGAAGCCGAACAGCTACGCAGTGAAATGGCTCAAGCGTTTGAGGTTCAATCTGTAGAACTGGAAGCCAAAACCAACGCCCTATCTCAAGAGCTGGAATCTCATAATCAAACAAAATCCGAATTAGATCAGGCTCGAAAGCAGCTACAAGAACTAACGGATCAACTCCATGATAGAGAAACTAAACTGGCAAGTGCTGAGAGTAAGATTATAGGCCAGGAAACCCGCATTACTGAGTTAAAGTCTGAACTAATGGAAGCGAACAATCAGAATAATAAACTCCAAAATAAGCTAGGACAAACAACAGAAGACCTTGCAACTAGCCAAGCTGAGAACAAGGCCAGTGCTAACCGAGCAGAAGAATACCAGGCTGATATTAAAGCGTTACGAAGCCAGTCTGATGCTGATCGTAAACGCCACGAGAAGCAACTTGAAGAACACCAGGCAGAAATTAAAGCGTTACGAAGCCAGTCTGAAACTGATCGTAAACATCACGAGAAGCAGCTTGAAGAACGCCAGGTAAGGATTGATACCAGCAGTCAAGAGTTAGTTGAAGTGAGAAGCAAGCTCGATGCTGAAAGGGAAAAGCTCAGTACAGCTATAGAGCAAAGAGCCATGCTAGAAGGTGAGTTGAACGCATTGAAAGATAAGGAAAAAACAAAAGGAAAGGCTGAAAAATAATACTCAAAAAAACGCTCGATATGTGAAAATAAAGTAGACGCCGCCCCAGTGGGGCGGTATAATTACTATGAAAGGTCGGGAATGGTTCCATGACCTGTAACGGAGAATCGCTATGTTTACACCAGACGAGCAACACATCATTGACCAAGCAGCCGCTATTTTTGCAAAAAAAATCAAAACTTGTGATGCCTTTACCAGCCCTGATCTAGTTAAAGGCTTTTGCCAAACCCGCCTTGCTACATCTGAGCGTGAAATTTTCCTGCTGCTAATACTCGATAATCAGCACCGACTAATTGAGGCTGTAGAGCTTTTTCAGGGAACGATTGATAGTGCCTCTGTATATCCGCGTGAGGTTGTAAAGTCCATTCTCAAGCATAACGGGGCGGCCTGTATCATCGCCCACAACCATCCCTCTGGCGTTGCAACCCCATCTAATTCTGACCGCCGCATAACGCAAAGAATAAAAGACGCGCTGGCTTTGATTGATGTTCGCACTTTGGATCACATAGTGGTTAGTGTTGAAGAAACTTATTCTTTCGCTGAACATGGGATAATTTAATTACGACTGCGCGGCACAGTGTGCCGCGCTAAGGCTTTTAATATGAGTGAAAATAAAACGCTATACAGCAATCTTGAATCGCAAATTACGCTCGATGATTTAATGAACTCTCAATGCGCTTTGCCTTTGAGTGATCCCGATTATATTTCACCAACGCCCGAGCAAATAAAGTGGTTACGGGCCTATCTCGGATTATCTCAAGCCAAATTAGGCTATTTTCTTGGTAAGACGGTAAGCTCAAAAGGCTGTTCTATTGTGCGTAAATGGGAAACCGCAAGTGATAAAAAGGAACACCGAGAAATTGATGCAAACGCATGGCGCAGAATGCTATATGCTGCGAATTTAGCAAGTCCCGAAGATGATATTAAGCGAGTTAGATAATCAATCAAATATGCCAAAAAATAGCTTGATATGATACCGCTAGTGTATTATATTGTGTGTATAGGCATTGAGCACCACCACTTAGTTCAATGCTGAGTTAACCCTTCGACTATTGAGGATAAAAACATGACTTGTAAAAATTGTGATGCCGGAATTTGTCAAAATCGCTGTGATGTTAATCAGCTCGAATCCCCTCTTAACGCATCAAAGCAACAGCTTCTGTCTGTTCTGAATACGCAATTCAAAGGCGAAACATTTACGCACTTCGCTGTAATGACATGGGCCACACGCGACAACCTGGAAGGCTGGAAAGAAGCTTGGGCTGAAATGGTTGCATCAGGAGAGCTTGTTTTTGTAGAACAGCGCACGTTGGGTGCGCGTTATAAAGTCGCTTAATTAGTAATACGGGCTTTTTCGTGCGCACGAAAAAGCCCATAATTGCGGCAACATAGAAGACATTTGAATCAAAGAAGGATTAGAACCATGCAGACCATCACGGTATCCAATCAAAAAGGTGGCCCAGGTAAAACAACAATCGCTCTACACCTGGCCATGTTTTTGTCGGAGCAAGGTAAGCGAGTGCTTTTTATTGACCTTGACCCTCAAGCCAATGCTTCAAAAACGCTAAAGGTTTTTCACTCGGTTTCAGAGATAGTCGCTAGTCAATTATTCAATCAAGAAGTAGTTAGTGTTGAGCCGCAAGAGCGCATCACACTGATTGAAGCTGATGAAGCAATGGCTGATATTGAACGTGCTCAACCTCAAGTGTTAGCGCAATTCAAAAAGAACGTAATCAACCTAAGTGAGTCTTTTGATTATTGCGTCATTGATACCCCGCCAACTTTAGGTTTGCGCATGACTGCCGCACTATTAGTTGCTGATCACGTGTTAGCTCCAATCGAGCTAGAGGAATACAGCATTGACGGTATCACGAAAATGTTAAAGACCATTTTTGGCGTTAAAGAGAAATGGAACCCTGACCTAAACTTTTTAGGCATGTTGCCAAACCGCTTTAACTCTCGCTCTTCCGATCAGAAAGAGACACTAACAAGCCTTATTCAAAACTACTCTCACTTGCTTATTCGTGCGCGAATTGGCATCAGAACGTCAATCCCTGCGGCATTAAAAAACGGCGTTCCTGTATGGGAAGTAAAAGGAAGTTCATCAGCTCGTGAAGCTGGTAAAGAGTTTCAAGAAGCATTCCGCATTATCTTTGAAAAAATGGGAGGAGTTGAATAATGACTACGGATACTAAAAAGAAAGGTGCTGATTTATCAGGGCTAGATGATTTCAACCTTTCAGATCTAATGAGTGGCAGCTCGAAAAAACAAGAGAGCCAAACACCAGAAGTTACAGTTGAAGCGGGTAGCATTTCTTATGCGCCATTAGAAAACTTCCATGAAGACCCGGACAATGCGAGAAAGGAATTTAACCTTGATAAACTTCAAGAGTTGGCCGATTCAATGGAACAGATCAACCCAACTACCGGAGAAAGGCGCGGTATTCTCGAACCATTATCTTGTAAGCGTCATCCGGACATTCCAGGCAATCTAATTATCTTGGGTGGCAACCGTCGATTTAGGGCGGCGGGTATGGCTGGACTTGATCAAGCTCCTTACATTATTAAGAATGAATTAGACGACTTTGATAAATTCGTCCTTAATGACCAACGCGAAAACCTTAGTCCTCTCGAAGTGGCGATGTTCATCAAAAACCGCTTAGATGCCAAACATAAAGCGGGTGAAATTGCTAAGGCACTTGGCCGTCCAGCGTCTTATGTATCAGACCATAAAATATTCTTTGATATGGCTGACAGCATTCGTGATCTTTATGACAGTAACTTATGTCGTTCAATGCAAGCGTTAGCTTTGCTGCATCGTGCTTACAAGAAGAACCCTAATGAAATTGATGCTTACTGCTTGCAAGCGTCAGAGGATAGCCAAGAGTTGACCACTTCCCAGGTTAGAAAGTTTCTAGAGTCCTTGAAAGCCCCAACTAAGAACGACTCACCGAAACCACAAAAGCCGGAACAGGAACAACCAGGTGCAACAAGTGACGAAGAAGAACAATTGTCATTTGATGGCGTTAATGCTTCTGAGAGCAGCACAGAGGACGAAGCGGAGCAAAGCTTTAATGATACCTCTGAATTTCAGCAAGACACGGATACCACTAATTTAGACAGCCAAGCCGATGCACTTTTAGCACAGTCTGATACTGACAAGATCAAGAAAGCTATCATCCAAGTTCAATATGATGAACGTGCAGCTCGATTGATTACTAATCGTCGCGCAGCATACGGTCTAGCATGGATTAAATATGATGATGATGGCGATGAAATCGAAGTGGATTTAAACCTGGTCAAACTGGTAGCTGTTATCGAAGTGTAAACATGTATCGCCCTTCATTGGGCGATATTTCTATCTGTCATAGGGTTACTTGTCATGACCGAATATGCAGCAATATTGATGAGTCATAGCGGCTGTTACATCACCAACAAGAACAACTCAATTCGTTTTATCCCGCTTGGCCATCACCCCGACTTTCAATCTGCCATTTCTCACGCTTGCCAAAGTTTAGATTCAGTTGAAATCTATGCTGGCGTATTAAAGACGAATAAAGCATTAAGGTATTGGGTTGCATCACGCCGGGAGTTAGCCGAAGCATCACAACAGTTGTCCAAAGCGATCAGGGAATCTGAGGAAGGAAAAGAAGAAAATGAAGCCGACGAATAGAGACCAATTAGCGAAGCGCAGCGAGTCTATTTGTCTCTAATCGTTGGCCAGTAAGACCCGCAGGGGCGCGCTAGTACAAACCATTAGCACGCTTCAAAAGTCACATCACAATCACCGCAAATCAAGTTCAGTGAAGGTTTACCCCACACATTCACGCCGCACTCAGGACAAGTGAATTTTGCTCTAGTTTGCTTTTGTTCTGGCATTTCCATCAGCATTTCACTTAGCCCTTCGGCCATATCTCCAACTGTACCGTTCTCGATGGCAGCTTGAAGTTTATCCCTGTCTGGAAACTTATCAGCCCATGATATACGAAAGTCGCCAGTAAGTAGGGATTGGCAAAGATCATCAAAAACACTTCCTTCGATAATGTAGTCGGCCATTTTGTCGCCTGTCTTATCTCCCCCTGGCTGACCTGTTGATGATGGCATCAAACCGATGCTTTCCATCTTATTGGCCCACTCTTTATTGTGGTATCCACGGCGTCCAGGCTTTCCAAAATGGTACTGCCATAAGTGAGTCATTTCATGCACCAGAGTTTGCATTACTTCTTCCGGTGGACATACCGCGAAGTAAGCCGGGTTCATCGCTATTTCATCAGTCTTATCACCATCACGACTAACAAACCTTTCAGGGGAGAAGTAACCGTATGTTTTTTTCTCGCGCTGTAGGGTGATCAGGCAATCAGGCAATTGGCTATCAAATAGATTTTCATTGAAGTAATCGTATGCAATTTGTAATTCGTCGTAGGTGGTTTCTGTCGGCTTCATTTGGCGTCCCTATTTTTCTTTTTGTGTTTTTGGTTTGTACAATCCAAATTATGATCGCTACCTTTTGGTTGTGCACTCGTTTTTATATCATTTTATATTTTTGGATTGTGCTATCCAATTCAACTAAGCCACATCAAAAAGGCAAGCCCCGCAGGGGCGCGGCAGCTCTGCGAAGTCAAAAAGCGATTTTCGTACGCACGAAAAGATTTGGGGGGGGGGGGGGGGGTTAAGGCTAAGGCAGGATTCGCAAAGTGCTGGCAAAAAGTACCAACTTTGCATATACTCCCCCCATGCCCCCCAAATTACTATTAACAAGGAGTGTTTATGATCGAAGCTAATCAAGTAGAAACAAGCGCCATTGGTGGTGTTTCCTTTACACGATTTCGCCTATCTTGGGTTGCTTATCTACGCCCTTTACTAGTTCTGCCTATCTTGTTAGGCATCACTTTTTTGCTTGCTGGTTTTCACCAGGCAATCATTTACGTTGGTTCGGCGTTGGCTGTTTTGCTGACGATTTACAAAATGGCACTACTCAAAAGCACATACCTTTTCGCAAATGACGAAGGGGTTTGGGTGTACAGTGGGATTTTCCCCTGGTCACGTGGTGCAGGTGGTGTTCGATGGCGAGACATTGACGACGCCCAATTCACTACTGGATTTATCAATTGGCTGTTCAAGGCATACACCATCAAAATCAATCACCGATTTACAAAAGTTAATGAGATTTCATTACCTCTCGTTAAGAACGGTGATAAAGCAGTAGACCGCATTAATGCGCTTCATGGTTCTTATCTGCGAAATGGTGGAGGCTATTAATTTATGGCTCAAACGAAAGCGCAGCTTACTGATCAAGAAAAAGCAGCTTGGAAGCAATTTTGTGAGAGTAGCGGAACAACGGAATCAGAAATGATTAGGATGATGATTAGTCGCGTTTCAGAAGGGATTATTCAAGATACCGATGAAGCTTATAAATCAGATCCAAAATCAGGAAAAATTACCATTCGGCTTTCTGCTTCCAATCAGAACAAGCTAACTAAACGTGCAAGGCTTGAAGGGTATCCCAACAGAACAAAATGGACTACAGCAATAGTTTTAGCTGCTTTACACAAAGAGCCTGTTTTATCTGAATCAGAAATTGCGGCCTTGCGTGAGTCAAACCGAGAACTGGCCGCGATAGGGCGAAACCTAAACCAAATAGCACGTACTTTAAACATCGAGTTTAGAGAAGGGGATAGGTTAAAGCTTGAAGCTGTAGAAGCCCTCACAGCTCGAATTGAACAACATAAAGATAGCGTTGCCACATTGATAAACAAAAACATGAATAGGTGGAATGATGAGTAGCCTAGTTCACGATACGATTTCTGATTTACTCGATGGTCATGTAAAGAACAAATCGAACAAGACTGGTAATCTTGCACGAGCAAAAAAGATTGCTAATGGTGCGCCGGAAGTGATGGTTAAAATTAGTGGCCATACCAAAGGCGCTGATCACGTTAAAGCTCACCTGGATTACATCAGCCGTAATGGAAAAATTGAAATTGAAGATGAAAGGGGAGAAACGTTAAAAGGTAAAACTGCGGTTAGGGCGCTTGCTAAAGATTGGTCACAAGACCAGGGCAAGAAGCGAAAGAATAGCCGAGACACAACGAATATCGTTTTATCAATGCCATCTGGAACCGAAGCTAAAGACGTAAAGAACGCTGCTCGTGCTTTTGCGAAAGAACAGTTTAGTGATAACTATCAATATGTGTTCGCATTGCATACCGACACGGAAAGTCCACATGTTCACTTGACCGTGAAAAACTTAGGTTATGATGGCCGTCGATTGCATGTTAAGAAAGGCGACCCGCAAACCTGGCGAGAAAAGTTTGCAGCTCAATTAGAGCGCCGAGGTGTAGAAGCTGAGGCCACATCGAGAGCCACGCGAGGTGTGATTAAAAAGGGTGTTAGTCAAGCAATTAAACACATCAGAGAACGAGGTTTTACGCCGGAAGTAGACCAGGCAAAAATTAAAGAAATCATTGAAGATTTCAACCATCAACGAAACGGTGAACCCACTAAACCTAGACCTTGGGAAGATAAAATTCAGTCTCGACAAACTCACGTTCGCAAAGCCTGGTTAACGGCTGCAAAAGAGTTAAGTAAGAGTGAAAGCCAAGACGATCAAGAGTTAGGGAAAAGTATTGCGACCTTTGTTAGTGAAATGCCACCAATGAAGACTGAGCGTCACGAACTACAGCAAAAGGTTGCTGAATCTATCAAAAATAAATCACAGAACCGCGACAACAAGCAAAGCGACCATGAACAGGATGAACGATGAACGAACAATATAACCTGGAAGATTACCGGACAGATCTCTTGTGGGAGAGTAATAAAGTCTCATACTAAACAGTCAAGCAACCCTGCTCGCCCCGTTTAAGATTACACATGACCAAAAATAAAGATTCATACTAATTGCTACTACCAAGTCCGAATCAAACTACAACTGAGTATTAAAGTATCATACTCGTTGTAACTCACTTCTGGACAAAAGCTACTTAGGGTAATCACGTAAACTAGGGAAATGCGGATCACTTTAAATATGGAAAAGTCGCTTAGTGAGTGTCCAGTTTCTCAGGTGCAGATTATGCCTTCCTCTTTTGATACTTGTGCTACGGTCAGGTTATGGGGTGGCAATAACTTTTGAGGACTGTCTCTTTTCGCTCTATTAAGTATCGTTCCACATGCTCCCTTTACGCCCTAACTGGTTAAAATTTGATAGTGCCATCTATACTGCCAGATGGGGCTAACCTGCTGTTATGTATGCAGTACATTGGTCAATCATGGTATGTTTAACCATTAATTCAATTTTGGGCTCTTATGAAAGAATCAACAGTAACATTGATAGTTATAGTTTTCCTGATGTTAGTTAGCTTTTATGGAGGTATGGCAACTAACGCCTCTGATCTCACATCATGGGAATTCTTGAAGGACGTTTCAACGATTGCTGCTGGAACCGCGACTGTTGTTGCTTCCTTTGTTGCGTTGTTCGCTCTACGTTCATGGAAAAAGTCCGCTTCGCAAAAACTAATAACTGACACGGTTGTTGAAATAGAAGAGCGTATAATCAGGCTTTATTTTGAGTGTAGTCGCTTGAGAGAAGCGAGCAGTCTTACCGATGAAGTAGATGCCGAAAACTACAAACGAATTATCATTCTTTCTACGAAACTTAGACTAAGAGGATTTAGTCCTCCTGAGCTAGTTTCATTGTTAGAAGCATGTGGAAACGTGACTAGCAAAGTGTTCATTGAAGATGTTGAGATAGACGTCAAGGAAATACCTAAACATGACTTAGAAAACCTGCTGAGGTCACTTAAAATTTTCATTAGTATATTTGAAGTTTAAGACCCATAGATTATTAGACTCTGAATAGGCACCGAACCAGTAGACACTAAAAATCATTACTGAAACTAGGTCAACTTTAAGCCATCAGACATCACAATTTGAAAGTTGATAGCTTGGAATGGGGCATAAATGCTTCAGCCAAACTCGCAGTATCAAAACTCTACAATAGCAATCGACGACTAACCCGAAGCGTAAAGAAAGTCCCTTTACACCCTACCCTCTTTTCAAGCATTTTTATCGGTGTATGTATATGAAATTGGCGAATTATTCACGGTAGGTAGCCCTACTGCCGACCCGATACATCCTAAAACACTTAGTAGGATAAGTGCGTTATTTTCTCTCTAATTCCCTTGACGATCAAACTGTTTAGCCTCAAAATAACTGTATATATGTACAGTTATTTTTATTATGAAAGTTATCCCTATCTTAGCAAGCGCTGGTATTACAGGCTTTGAAAGCCCTGCTGCTGAATACAGACAACTAGGAATGAGCCTTGATGAACTGCTAGTTGAGCATCCAAGTGCTACATTCATCGGACAAGCAATGGGGGAATCTATGCAAGAGATTGGCATTTTTGATGGTGACTTGTTGATTGTAGATCGTCACGTTGCCGTCCAAAACCTTGATGTAATCGTGGCCAATTATAATGGTGAGTTCGTTTGTAAAATGCTAGATATGACACGTCGATCACTCTTATCTGCAAATAAAGCAATGATGCCTATCTGTATTCATGCTCAAGATACATTTTCGATTGAAGGTGTAGTGATTCGATCTATCCGTTGTCACCGCCCAAGCTATTTACTCTCATCTCGTAGAAAATAATGTTTGCCCTAGTTGATGCTAATTCCTTTTATTGTAGTGCTGAACAAGTTTTTAGACCCGAGTGGAGAGGTAAGCCCGTAATCGTTCTGTCGAATAATGATGGCTGTGTCGTTGCAGCTAATCGTCAAGCTAAAGAAGCAGGTATAGCAAAGTTTAAACCTTACTTTGAAGTCAAAACATTGTGTGAGTTGAAAGGTGTAATTGCTCTATCATCTAATTATGAACTTTACGCAGATTTGTCGTCCAAAATGATGGATGTTATCGGGCGGTTTGCGCCTGAGCAATATGTATACTCCATTGATGAATCATTTCTTTCCTTTCATCGCTGCTTTCCTGCCATTAAAGACTTACGAGAACATGGCTCTTTAATCCGACGAGCCGTTTGGAAAGAGTGTCGATTACCAGTATGTATAGGTATGGGAACAACGCTAACCCTCGCCAAAATTGCCAATCATGCAGCTAAAAAAATTCAAGGCTGTAAGGGCGTTTGCGTTATCGACAATGAACATCAGCGTACCTCTATATTAAAGCAGCTAGAAGTTGGTGATGTATGGGGAGTGGGCAATAAAATATCAACACGATTAAAACATATGGGGATTAACTCGGCTTATGATTTGTCTCAGTATGCCCCAGAACAAGCCCGTCGGGAATTTTCAGTAGAAATTGAAAGAACCGTTCGTGAATTAAATGGTGTCGTTTGCAAGGGCTGGGACACAGCTAGAGCTGATAAAAAGCAGATTTACTCAACTCGTAGTGTTGGAACAAGAATCACCGACCTTGAACTACTGAAGCAAGCACTAAGTAAACACGCCGCTATAGCAGCACGTAAAGCACGAAATCAAAAGTCGCTGTGTAAAGCTATGCTCTGTTTTGCTTCCAACTCCCCATTTGATGATAAACCTCAGAGCTTCCGTATAGTTCATCATTTTGCATATCCAACTGCTGACTCAATGCAGTTGGTCAAAATTGCTACGAAGGCAGCAACACAATTGTTCAAACCAGGTGTACGTTATTACAAAATTGGCATCGGTTTGATCGATCTAGTTAATGGGCAGCACGAACAATTAGATCTGTTAAATCAAACCCCGAGTAATGATAAGTTAATGAAAGTGTTTGATAGTCTTAATAATCGGTATGGCACTGATACGCTTTTTGTTGGTTCCCAAGGCATAGAGCAGAAATGGAGCATGCGGAGAGAAATGCTTACTCCGCAATACACAACCAACTGGCTAGATATACCTAAAGTAAGGTGTTAACAGTTCAATTCTTAACAAAGGTGTATTTTCTGTGAGCTGCGTTAGTACACCTTTGGACAAAAGCACGTTAGAGTATGGGTTCTAACGTTCGAGATTTGGATTAGAAAAAGTATTTTGAAACCTTAAACGCTTTGTTAGCCAACTTTGCATTGTTTAATTATTTCTTTTGGAACAAAGCAGTATTTAGACGCCTCATCGACTATTTCAGGGTATAAATACAATGGTGAGTTTGAACCATATTCCCGCGCTGAACAATCGATATCATCTTGCTCATCTATAGAGAAATATGAATTCTTCCATACCAATGCATCTCGGCAGTAACTTTCTTGATCAGCAAAAACTTTTTCTAAATAGCCATCCTCGATTTCCGAAGCATTCTCTGTGCGTAATAGATTTGAGTCCATAGAAATCAGTTCGTTGCATAAATTGTAAGAATACAGATCATATCGACAAAAACGCCTAATCTCGTTTACTGCACGATCTAGTAGAAGTAATTCTTTATGTCCTTTACTCCACCAAGAAACCTCAAAGTAGCGATACCTTGCACCATATTCTTCGAGATCAGATAGAAAAGAAGCTACTTCTCTAGATAATTTTAACTCTTCTTTTTTGGGAAGTAGATTAATCGACTTTATTACTTCATGTTGGATTCTGCCTTGGTTAGACTTCGGAACACGCTGGAGAATGAGTAAACACTTAGCATATTTCTCTAATGCATGCAGAGCACTCCACCTAAACTGTGGCAACAGCTCAGCACGAAAAGCCATCCGAGCATTAATATAATCTCTATCTGCCGTATCTCTAAACGAGCGAATTGCAAAATAATTTATTTTGTCTGCTATTTCAGACATCAACTGATTCCTCTTGATTTATCTGGTAACTCGAGATGTTGGCTAACGCCCGCTTAATTGGTGAGCAACGCAATACGATGTTTCCGGGGTCTGAAGCCCAATGGAACGAAAACGTACTATAAGGACTTCCTCCCGATGTCAATGGGTGCTCTGAACGCAAT
>NZ_JAWOQQ010000024.1:0-48913 GCF_033337405.1 Vibrio sp. YT-16 | reverse complement strand
GCGGGGTGGAGCAGCTTGGTAGCTCGTCGGGCTCATAACCCGAAGGTCGTCGGTTCAAATCCGGCCCCCGCAACCAAATACAAGACGATAGATTGAGTACTTATTTAGTATACAATTGTTAAGTCGTCTACGGATGCGCCGCTTGATTCAACGCCTGCTTCTCGCAACCAATCACATCGCTCTTTTCATAATGCTGCGAAGCATGAATCCCCAAAAGCTAAACTTTTATCCGCATCATATGATGTCGGACGATTTCGTTTGTGTTTAAAACACGATATGAATCGGCTGACGTACAAGTATGATGAGGCTTCGCGTGTTTTATCTACTTTAATTAACAGAGTTATCCACATACGTCGTTCTGTGGATAAGTTGGTTGATAAAGTGTTTTTAGCTTGACTTTTTATGATGGGGAAGAAAGATCTTTTCTCTAAAGTGAAGTGGAAACAACAAAGAAACATCAATTAAATCTTTGTTATATAAAGAAAAAATAAGTTTTTTGTCGGATCGAGTACGTTAAAATACGATCATTAACTGGTATTTTTTTGATCCTAGTCATTTCTCCGAACTGTGTTTAACTTTTTTCTGCTAGCTTGTTTTTCTTGAATCTCAAATTTTTTTCCACATTACAAAATTGAGAACAAGGTCATGAATTGAACATGCAAAAGTACTTTCAATCTCTTGCATATAGACTACGCTCTATGCGTCTCTCGGCAGTCCCTTCTCGACTATCCTTATTAAGCGTTGCTTTTTCGTCTCTATAGATGAATTACTCTCAGTGGGGAGTTGATTCAGTTGCTCTGTCAAAGCCCATTTAATGTGCTCATCAAGTAATTTATTTTCACCTTGCCGACTTTCCAGCGCATCTATGATTCGCTGACTATATTCTGCATTACCAAGTGCGACAGCGATGTTACGTAGCCACTGTATATGACCAATACGACGGATAGCGGAGCCTTCCATATTTTTTAGAAAAGTCGCTTCATCCCAGTTAAACATGTCGACGAGGTCAGGGTTTTTGAAACTGTCACGACGGTGGAAATCATCTTGTTCCGTTATGTCGGCGTAGCGGTTCCATGGGCAAACCAATTGACAGTCGTCACAACCATAAATGCGGTTACCCATTGGCTTTCGAAACTCTTCAGGAATCACGCCATCGAACTCGATGGTGAGATAAGAGATACAACGCCGGGCATCGACAACTTTGTCTTCAATGATGGCTTGTGTTGGGCATGATGTAATGCATGCTTTGCATTTACCGCACTGATCAACGCTTGGCTCATCAACGGGTAGTGGTAAGTCGATAAGTAGTTCACCTAAAAAGAACCACGATCCACAGTCTTGATCTAAAATCAGGGAATGTTTCCCGGTCCAACCTAAGCCCGCTTTTTGGGCGAGAGGTCGCTCTAATATTGGTGCGGAATCAACGAAAGGTCGGTAACCATATTGACCAACCTCTTGTTCAATAAGTTTGCCGAGCTTATTTAGCTGCTTTCTGACGAGCTTGTGATAATCGCGCCCTAGTGCGTAGCGGCTAATATAGGCATGACTTTTATTCGCGAGGTTCGAAGCGAATTGAGCCTCTGGTGGCAGATAGTCCATCCGGACGCTGATAACACGAACGGTTCCCGGGAGTAGCTCATGGGGTCTAGCACGCATCATACCGTGACGAGCCATCCAATCCATTGAGCCGTGATAGCCTGCATCAAGCCATTTTTGTAGTGCTGCTTCATGTTCACTCAGATCAACGTCGCAGATCCCAACTTTTTGGAAGCCGAGTTCTTTTCCCCAAACTTTGATTTGTTGTGCGAGTTGTTCGTAGTTCATATTAACCACCGGAATAAAGGGGGGCGGATCTTAACGGATCTCTGGCTTTGGTGCTACCCAGTTAGGTACGTTTTTGATGTTGTGAATACTGCTTATTGAAGTCATTTGCATATATTCTAAATCTAGGTCGATACTAAGATGATTAAGATACCGTTTATTGGATACTTTTTTCGCACATATGACATTTGAAAGCTTGTCTCTCAAAACCAACACGGTTTACTATTCCTGTTCTTTTGATTTTTATATAGTCAACGATCATTAGTTAGAGAAGCATCAATGAGCACGAAACAATTCAATTTAAAAGATGAGCATGAAACGGTTGCACTAGGCACCGCTTTGGCTCAGCTTTGTTCCCAGCAAACCACAATTTATCTGCATGGTGATTTGGGTGCAGGTAAAACAACCTTTAGTCGTGGTTTTGTCCGTGCTCTTGGTCACCAAGGTAACGTGAAAAGTCCAACTTATACTCTAGTCGAACCGTACCAGTTGGATCAGTGGCAAGTATATCACTTCGACCTTTATCGTCTTGCGGATCCTGAAGAGCTTGAGTTTATGGGGATTCGAGACTATTTCACAGACGATGCGATTTGCTTGGTTGAATGGCCTGAAAAAGGGCATGGCTTACTGCCACAACCGGATCTTGATGTAAACATTCGCTACCAAGGTGAGCAACGTGTAGCCGAACTAACAGCTAATAATGATTATGGTGTGCAGTTACTCAGTCGATTGGAGCTATGTTGAGTTTTTCTAATTTTAGAGTAGTGGCGACGTTTGTCGCCACTTTTCTCCTTCTCATCCCCAATTTAGCATTTGCTAACGTCGTTAAGAGTTTTCGAGTTTGGCCCTCACCTGATGAAACACGTGTTGTCATCGATTTAGGCTCGGAAGCTGACTATTCCTATTTCTCTTTATCAGGGCCGGATCGCCTTGTCGTGGATTTAAAAAGCACGACGATGCAGGCCAAACTGCCTGTTACTGTTACGGATAGCCCTGTTTTAAAACTGGTACGAAAAAGCTCGCCTCCAGAGAAGGGCACTTATCGTTTGGTGTTTGAACTAAAAAAGAGCGTTCAAGCGGAATTATTTAAATTAAGCCCAACACCAGGTGGGCAGTATGGTCACCGCTTGGTGATTGATTTACCGCACGGTAAGAAGGCATCGACCTCTAAACCGAGTAAGCCAGCGGCGGCCAGCAAAGACATGAGTTCAGTTCAACGAGCTCAAGAAGTGTTAATTGTTATCGACCCTGGTCACGGTGGGGAAGACCCTGGCTCTATTGGCCCTTCACGTCGTAAGTACGAGAAAGATGCGGTATTGAGTATCTCAAGAAAAATTGCTGCTCAGCTCGATGCGACTCCTGGTATTAAAACGCGCATGACTCGTACGGGAGATTACTTTGTAAACTTAAACCGTCGTGTCGCGATTGCTCGTGAAAATGATGCACACTTACTGATCTCCATTCACGCTGATGCGTTTACCTCACCGAAGCCTCGCGGTGGTTCGGTCTTCGTACTAAATACTCGTCGTGCAAATACCGAAATTGCTCGTTGGGTCGAGAACCATGAGAAACAGTCTGAGTTATTGGGCGGCTCGGGTAATGCGTTCTTCACGAAGACAAAAGATCGTAACGTGAACCAAACTTTGTTGGACTTGCAGTTTAGTCATTCACAAAAAGAAGGCTATAAACTGGCAACAGAAATCCTAGGTGAGATGGGACGTGTTGCGCACCTGCATAACACCAAACCGATCAACACCAGCCTTGCGGTTTTACGCTCTCCACAGATTCCGTCTGTGCTAGTGGAAACGGGCTTTATTTCTAACCCAACAGAAGAGCGTTTACTGTTTCAACGAGCGCACCAAGATAAGTTAGCTCAGGCTATCACTAAGGCGGTCGTCAAGTACTTAAAAGATAACCCACCAGAGGGTACGGTGTTCTCGCCTTCAGCGAAGCCAATGGTACATATTGTAAAGCGTGGCGAGTCATTATCGGTGATCGCGAACAAATATGGGCTTAGCTCTAAAGCGCTGATGTCGGCAAACAACTTGAAGTCGACAGGCTTGGCAATTGGTCAGAAGCTCAACATTCCTTCTGCTGGTACGATTAAAGTGCCAAGTAAACCGATTACTGTTGAGACAGAAACCATTACGCACAAGGTTAAGTCTGGTGAGTTCTTAGGTAAGATTGCGAATCACTATAAAGTGAAGGTTTCAGATATCCGCCGAGAGAATAACTTGAAGTCAGATACCTTGTGGGTAGGGCAAAAGTTGAAGATAACGGTCGCGGTAAAAGATAAACCGATTCGTAAGCACAAGGTTTCTCGGGGTGAGTTCCTTGGCAAAATAGCGTCCAAATACGGCGTTAGCGTATCGAGCATTCGTAAAGCGAATAACTTACGCTCTGATCAGCTAGCGGTTGGGCAAGTCCTGATCATTCCAAACAAGTAGGTGAGCTTCTAACTCATTATGACGATTAAAATTTTGCCAGCCAGACTTGCAAACCAAATCGCCGCAGGGGAAGTGGTCGAAAGACCTGCTTCTGTGATTAAAGAGCTGGTTGAAAATAGTCTTGATTCTGGCGCAACTCGAATCGATATCGATATCGAGAAAGGAGGCGCAAAGCTGATTCGTGTTCGTGATAACGGAAAAGGTATCGCGAAAGATGAACTCGGCTTAGCGCTCAGTCGTCATGCGACATCTAAGATACATACCTTAGATGATCTCGAAGCCATTATGAGTCTAGGTTTTCGCGGTGAAGCGTTAGCCAGTATTAGCTCAGTCTCGCGTTTGACGCTCACGTCGCGTCCTGCGGCACAAGAAGAAGCCTGGAGTGCCTACTCCGAAGGGCGTGATATGCAGGTGAAGCTTAAGCCAGCAGCGCACCCGATTGGCACTACCGTTGAGGTGTTGGACTTATTTTTTAATACTCCAGCGCGTCGCAAGTTTCTTCGTACGGAGAAAACCGAATTTGCTCATATTGATGAGTTATTGAAACGCATTGCGTTAAGCCGCTTTGATGTCACCATCAATGTGCGTCATAACGGCAAGATCATCCGTCAATATCGCGCGGCGAAAAATCAGCTTCAAACCGAAAAGCGTATTGCTGCTGTCTGCGGTAATGCGTTTGTGCGGCATATGCTCAGAATCGAGCTTGAGCATCAAGGGTTAAAGTTACATGGGTGGATTACCACACCAGAGGGAGCAAGGCAGCAAAGCGATTTACAATATTGTTATGTGAATGGCCGAATGATGCGTGACAAATTAATCAATCACGCGATTCGTCAAAGCTATGAAATGAGCTTAAAGCCAGATCAGTTTGCTGCGTATGTGCTCTTTATTGAGCTAGATCCGCACCAAGTAGATGTGAATGTTCACCCTGCTAAGCATGAAGTGCGTTTCCACCAAGCTCGTTTGGTGCATGATTTCATCTATCAAGCTTTGACGGATGCACTTTCACAAAGCGCCGTGATTGATAAACCACAGGTGAATGAATCGGCATTTCATCGCGTGGAACCGACTGAATCTGAAGAGATTGAGCATTCGCCAGAGCCTGAAAAAGTACAAGAGCCAGCATCTTCACCAGTACCAGAACGGGTTTATCAAGCGATAGAGAGTACACCGGCTTATCCTGGACGCAGTGATTATGAAGTGAAGCCTCGTAATAGCGGTCCTAGTGAAACCTCCGTGCGAGAGGCGCGCGTAGTGGAGTCATTCAAACGTAATGATTGGGTGGAATCCAAACCCGCACCAAAGCCAAGTCACAGTAAAGAGCGCCACGTAGAACCAGCGCCAACTAAACAAGAAGTACGCGCTTATCACGAGCTGTTGAAAACGCCAGAGTTTGAGGCTCAGGCAGTCACTCCAATAGCGCCCCAAACGATAACTTCGCACACATCAATGCCATCGATTACTGCATTAGGCAAAGCGCTGATGGTGGTCGATGAACAATTTGTTTTGATGAGCAGTGACAGTGGGGCGGCGTTAGTCTCGTTACCTAGAGCAGAATTTTATCGTGTAAAAGGCCAGCTCACTCCAAGCGATGGTGCACTCAAGGCACAACCTCTGCTTGTTCCTCTATCTATTAAGTTAGAGGCCGAATTAGTGAGACTGGCCCAAGATTATCAACAAGATTTGGCATTGCTTGGTATTCAATTGAAAGCGAGAAACGAGCACGCCTTAATGGTGATGGGCGTCCCAGCTCCGCTGCGTCAACAAAACTTACAAAATTTAGTACCAGATCTGTTATCTTACGCGCAATCTTGTGTGAACGAAGGTATAGCAGCGGCTCAGATGCTGTCTGAGTTGATAGATTGGCTCGCATTACAGGTCACGACAGTGAAGAGTCACTATACTTTTTCTGAAGCCATTCAAATTATTGCGGAACTTGAACAGCTAAGACATGGTCAATTGCCATTAGAAGATACAAAATTCGTATCCGCTGTTGATTTCTCTGCCACGATAGCCAAATTAAAACCATGACAGATAAACTACCTTTGGCGCTATTTTTAATGGGGCCAACTGCATCAGGCAAAACTGAGCTGGCGATTCGTCTTCGTCAAAAATTTCCGGTTGAGATCATCAGTGTTGATTCTGCTTTGATCTACAAAGGGATGGATATCGGTACGGCGAAACCGGATGAAAAAGAGTTAAGTTTGGCGCCTCATCGCTTGATAGATATTTTGGACCCAAGTGAATCTTACTCTGTCGCCGACTTTCGTCGAGATGCATTGAGAGCGATGGATGATATTGTTGCAGAAGGAAAAATTCCACTTCTTGTGGGTGGAACAATGCTGTATTACAAGGCGTTACTTGAAGGTTTATCACCACTTCCTGCTGCAAATCCTGAAATTCGTCAGCAAATTGAACAAGAGGCATTGACTAAAGGTTGGTCAGTGTTGCACGATGAACTCAAAGAGGTTGATCCTGTGTCAGCCGCGAGAATCCATCCCAATGATCCCCAACGTTTATCTCGGGCATTGGAAGTTTTTCGCATTTCAGGTAAAACTTTGACTGAATTGACTCAAACGAAAGGTGAAAGCCTACCATACCGAGTCAAGCAGTTTGCAATAGCTCCCAAGGATAGGGCAGAACTTCACCGTCGGATTGAACTCCGTTTCGAGAAGATGATGGAAGCGGGCTTTGAAGAAGAAATGAAAGCGTTACATTCGCGAAAAGATCTTCACCCCGATCTTCCTTCCATACGATGCGTCGGTTACCGACAGATGTGGGAGTATTTAGATGGGGAGTGTACACGTGACGAAGCGGTATTTCGTGGCGTATGCGCGACTCGTCAATTGGCCAAGCGTCAAATCACCTGGTTACGCAGCTGGGATGATTTAACTTGGTTGGATAGCGAGAACATTGAACAGGCATTAGAAACGATGTCGGAAGCAATAGCATCTGATTGACATAGCTGTGTATAATGTGATCGTTTTTGCGTGAACGCACTCTCAAAGGATCTGTTGTTGGCGGTTTTTATACTATGCTGCTAATTACTTAGAGTGCATTTTTGATTCGTTTAGCTCAGATGCAAAAGCCGTATCTTTTGCATTGCACCACTAGCTAAATAATTACAACTACAAATTAAATAAGGAAAATAAAAATGGCTAAGGGGCAATCTCTACAAGACCCATTTCTAAACGCGCTACGTCGTGAGCGTATCCCGGTATCTATCTACCTTGTGAATGGTATTAAACTACAAGGTCAGATCGAATCATTCGATCAATTTGTGATCCTGCTGAAGAATACTGTTAACCAAATGGTGTACAAGCACGCGATCTCAACAGTTGTGCCGGCTCGTCCAGTGAGCCATCACAGCGGTGAACGTCCACAAGGTGAGCGTCCACAAGAGAAATCTGAAGATTAATTCTTCATCGAGTATTTTTAAAATAAGGAGTTGATTGCTTGTTTGACCGTTATGAATCCGGTGAGCGAGCCGTACTTGTTCATATCAACTTCACGCAAGAAGGTGAATGGGAAGATCTGGCTGAGTTCGAAATGCTGGTTTCTTCTGCTGGGGTAGAGGCGCTACAAGTGGTAACTGGTAGTCGTCAATCCCCACACCCGAAATACTATGTCGGAGAGGGTAAGGCCCAAGAGATTGCTACAGCGGTACAATCAACGGGTGCCGAAATTGTGATTTTTAATCACGCCCTCTCTCCTGCCCAAGAACGTAACCTCGAAGCACTGTGCCAATGTCGAGTTCTCGACCGCACTGGTCTTATTCTCGATATCTTTGCTCAACGAGCTCGAACACACGAAGGTAAGCTACAGGTAGAGCTGGCTCAACTTCGTCATATCTCTACTCGTTTGATTCGTGGTTGGACACACCTTGAAAGGCAGAAAGGTGGTATCGGTTTACGTGGCCCGGGTGAAACCCAGCTGGAAACCGACCGTCGCTTATTGCGTGACAGAATCAAAGCCATCCTGCGACGCTTAGACAAAGTAGCGAAGCAGCGTGAACAAGGGCGCCGCGCCCGAAATCGAGCTGAAATCCCAACGGTTTCACTTGTGGGTTACACCAACGCGGGTAAGTCGACACTCTTCAACCGTATTACAGAAGCTGGCGTGTACGCGGCTGATCAATTATTTGCTACTTTGGACCCGACTTTACGTAAGATAGAGTTAGCAGATGTTGGTCCTGCCATCTTGGCAGACACGGTTGGTTTTATTCGACATTTGCCACACGACTTGGTTGCGGCCTTCAAGGCAACCTTGCAGGAAACGCAAGAAGCTGACATTTTGTTACATGTTGTTGATGCCAGTGATGAGCGTTTTCGTGAGAATATTCAAGCTGTTCATGAAGTACTAGAAGAGATCGACGCGCATGAAGTGCCGACTCTGGTTGTCATGAACAAAATCGACAATCTAGATTCGCAGAAACCACGTATAGAACGAGACGAGGAAGGCGTACCTCGCGCAGTTTGGGTTTCAGCAATGGATGGGTTGGGCATTGATGTCCTGTTTGAGGCTCTGACGGAACGTCTGGCGTCACAAATGGTCGAGCATCAGTTGCGAATTCCTCCACAGTATCAAGGACGATTCCGTAGTACCTTCTTCCAAATGAAGTGTATTCAACGTGAGGAATATGACCAGGATGGTAACTTGTTGATCGATATTCGAATGCAGCAAGTAGATTGGTCTAGACTTGAAAAAAGAGAAGGGGCAGTTTTGACTGGCTTTATAGTCACTTAAAGGACTGCTACAGTATAACGTCATATCAAATGATGGAGCTTTCTAATGGCGTGGAATGAGCCTGGAAATAACAACGGCAACAATGGCCGCGATAATGACCCTTGGGGTAATAATAATCGTGGTGGCCAGCGTCCTGGTGGCCGAGATCAAGGTCCGCCAGATTTAGATGAAGTGTTCAACAAACTGAGTCAAAAGCTGGGCGGCAAGTTTGGTAAAAAAGGCGGCGGTGGTTCTCCAATCGGCGGCGGTGGTGGTAGTGCAATTGGCTTTGGCGTGATTGCTCTGATTGCTGTTGCGGTTTGGTTTTTCGCTGGTTTTTACACCATCGGTGAAGCAGAGCGTGGTGTTGTACTGCGTTTAGGTAAATACGATCGTATCGTAGACCCAGGTCTTAACTGGCGTCCTCGCTTTATTGATGAGTACGAAGCGGTAAACGTACAAGCGATTCGTTCACTACGTGCATCTGGTCTAATGCTGACCAAAGATGAAAACGTTGTAACAGTTGCGATGGATGTTCAGTACCGAGTGACTGACCCATACAAATACTTGTACCGTGTAACCAATGCAGACGACAGCTTGCGTCAAGCAACGGATTCTGCACTACGTGCAGTAATTGGTGACTCATTGATGGATAGCATTCTAACCAGTGGTCGTCAGCAAATTCGTCAAACTACGCAAGAAACACTGAACCAAATCATTGATAGCTATGATATGGGTCTGGTACTTGTTGATGTGAACTTCCAGTCTGCTCGTCCACCAGAGCAAGTGAAAGATGCGTTTGATGATGCAATCGCAGCACGTGAGGATGAAGAGCGTTTCATTCGTGAAGCTGAAGCATACAAGAACGAAATCTTGCCTAAGGCAACGGGTCGTGCAGAGCGTTTGAAGAAAGAAGCACAAGGTTACAATGAGCGTGTCACTAACGAGGCTCTTGGTCAGGTAGCACAGTTCGAAAAACTACTACCAGAATACCAAGCAGCGCCTGGTGTAACGCGTGATCGTCTGTACATCGACGCAATGGAAGAGGTGTACTCAAGCACTTCGAAAGTGTTGATTGACTCGGAATCAAGCGGCAATCTTCTTTACCTTCCAATCGATAAGTTGGCGGGACAAGAGGGCAAAGCAGATACCAAACGTAAATCGAAGTCATCTTCAACCTATGATCAAATTCAACTTGAGTCAGATCGTACACAAGAAGACACTTCGAACACGCAGTCTCGTTCAACAGGTTCACGTCAAGGGAGATACTAAGAATGCGTAAGTTAATGATCCCTGTACTGGTAATCGCACTGGCATTAATGTTGATGTCTTTGTTTGTGATTCCTGAAGGTGAGCGCGGTATCGTGGTTCGATTTGGTCGTGTCTTGAAAGACAATAACGACATCACTCGAATTTACGAGCCTGGTCTGCATTTCAAGATGCCTTTGTTTGACCGTGTTAAACAACTTGATGCACGTATCCAAACAATGGATGGTCGTGCCGACCGTTTCGTAACGTCCGAGAAAAAAGACGTTATCATTGATACCTACGTGAAGTGGCGTATTGAAGATTTTGGTCGCTACTACCTCGCGACAGGCGGTGGTAACTCGCTAACGGCAGAGGCACTACTTGAGCGTAAAGTGACGGACGTGCTTCGTTCTGAAATCGGTGCTCGTGAAATCAAACAGATCGTATCTGGTCCACGTAACGATGATGTGCTACCAGAAGACGCAAGTGCTGATGTTGTCGCAACTGAAGCGGCTCGTGAAGCGCTTGAGATTGATGGTGAACGCGACCTAATCATGTCTGAAGTATTGAAAGACACGCGTGAAAGCGCAATGAAAGACTTGGGGGTTCGTGTCGTTGATTTCCGAATGAAGAAAATCAACCTGCCTGATGAAATCAGTGAGTCTATCTACCGTCGTATGCGTGCGGAGCGTGAGTCTGTTGCTCGTAAGCACCGTTCTCAAGGTCGTGAAAAGGCGGAAGTTATTCGTGCTCAAGCAGAACTAGAAGTAGCAACTATTCTAGCTGAAGCTGATAAAACTGCGCGTGTGACACGAGGTGAAGCGGATGCTGAGGCTGCGAAGATTTATGCTGAAGCGTACAACAAAGACCCTGAGTTCTTTAGCTTCCTACGCTCGCTACGTGCGTATGAGAAGTCCTTCAGCTCTAAGAGCGATATTCTGGTGCTTGATCCGAAGAGTGAGTTCTTCCAATACATGAACCAGTCGAAGGGCAGCATGGAGAAATAATCTCCGCGTCTCATTGAAATAAAAGGCTCCTTAGGGAGCCTTTTTTGTATCTGATGCTAAGTGCTAGCTCATCATGATGGCGATGACGGCTCCAGCAACTACTAGGCAGCCACCGATGCGTCGTAGCTGATTGTTGGGTTGTTCACTTAATTGAGCCACCATATTCCGCCAACCGTTAGGAGCAATCAGTGGCCCAATGCCTTCCACGATCAAGACGAGCCCAATCGCCAACCATATGGATTCAGACATAGCGCTTTCCAGTCGAATAGAGAAAGCTAAATACTATCAGTGATATGCTGATTTCAAAATGAACAAAGCGGCAAGATGACATTCTGGTAGCAACTCTGTGAACAAAAAATGACTGCAAGAAGCGTGATTCGGTGCTAGAATCCATTTTTAACTAGCAATCAGACTTGGAAAGATGGGAAATAACGTAGTCGTTCTAGGCACCCAATGGGGTGACGAAGGTAAAGGTAAAATCGTAGACCTTTTAACTGAAGATGCAAAATACGTGGTACGCTACCAAGGCGGTCACAACGCAGGTCACACTCTCGTAATTGACGGTGAAAAAACCGTTCTTCACTTAATTCCATCAGGTATCCTTCGCGATAACGTAAAATGTGTTATCGGTAACGGTGTTGTACTATCACCTGAAGCTCTACTTAAAGAAATGAAGCCTCTTGAAGAGCGCGGTATTCCAGTACGCGAGCGTCTTTTCATTTCTGAAGCATGTCCGCTAATTCTTCCTTACCACGTTGCAATGGACCAAGCTCGCGAAATCGCTCGCGGTAAAAAAGCTATCGGTACTACTGGTCGTGGTATCGGTCCAGCATACGAAGATAAAGTTGCTCGTCGTGGTCTACGCGTTGGCGACCTATTCGATATGGCGACTTTCGCAGAGAAGCTAAAAGAAGTCATGGAGTTCCATAACTTCCAACTAGTTAACTTCTACAAAGCGGAGCCAGTAAGCTACGAAGAAGTACTTGAGCAAGCTAAAGGCTACGCTGAACTACTAACGTCAATGGTTATCGACGTAACTGACGAACTAGACGCAGCACGTAAGCGCGGCGACAAGATCATGTTCGAAGGTGCACAAGGTACACTACTTGATATCGACCACGGTACTTACCCGTACGTAACGTCTTCTAACACGACTGCTGGTGGTGTTGCTGCAGGTTCTGGTTTTGGTCCTCGTCACATCGGTTACATCTTGGGTATCGCGAAAGCGTACTGTACTCGCGTTGGTGCTGGTCCATTCCCGACTGAACTATACGACGGTTTAGATAAGCAAGATCCAATTGGTAAGCACTTAGGTGAAGTTGGCCACGAGTTCGGTGCGACAACTGGTCGTCTACGTCGTACAGGTTGGTTCGATGCTGTTGCTATGCGTCGTGCAATCCAAATCAACTCTGTATCTGGTTTCTGTCTAACTAAACTAGACGTACTAGATGGTCTAGAAGAGCTAAAAATCTGTACTGGTTACAAGATGGAAGATGGCTCTGTGCTAGAAGTTTCTCCGATGGCTGCTGAAGCATTCGAAAAAGCAACGCCAATCTACGAAACAATGCCTGGTTGGTCTGAGAACACATTTGGTGCTAAGTCACTAGATGCTCTACCACAAGCCGCTCTTGACTACATCAAGCGTATTGAAGAGCTAACTGGCGTTCCAGTAGACATCATCTCTACAGGTCCTGACCGTAACGAAACTATCATCAAAGTTCACCCATTCGAAGCTTAATTGATAGCCGTTAAAGATTGCAAAAGCCGACCTTCTGGTCGGCTTTTTTGTATCTGAACAAAAACAGCGTGACTCTCATATGGCAAGCTTTTGCCGCTGAGCCTAAATCAGAGGCAAAAATTGTCTAAAGCTTAGCTGTTTTTTGCCGATAAGGTTATCAAGCAGAGGAGATCCTTCACCGATCTTTGGTTTCTTAGATACCTTAAGGGTACGTTTATGAAGTTACGAACAGTGGCTGCTTCACTGTTGTTGACCTTGGTTGCTACCACAGTGAAAGCCAATGTTGCTGATGTGGGGGCACCAGTTCCGATCTATACCGAAGCAGAGCTGATAAAGCTTATTGAGCAAAATAAGCACTTACAACGTGTGCGCGCTGATAACTGCCAGCTGGTGGAGGATATCGTAGCTCGTGCGACTCGAATTAACTTACCCGCTTATGAATTTCTGTACGGAGATATGTTGGCTTGGGGGGTGTGTGTCGAGCAAGATGTCGAACTGGGTCTTTACTACATCGAAAATGCAGCGCATCAGGGGTTACCAGCTGCACTAGAGCAGATTGGCCGATACTATTCGCGTGGCACTTTAGTACAGCAAGATAAAGAACGTGCAATTCCATATTTGCGAGAAGCTGCGTCAATGGGAAACCTAAACGCGCGTATTCATCTGGCCGAGTTGCTTTTACGTGATTATGGCAGTCCACTCGATTACGAAGATGCGTATCGTTGGTTATATAACTCTGTCACAGCAGATAAGCGGCAGCATAAGCGCATAACTGTATTGAGAAACGGCCTTGAACAGCGCATGCCACAAAACGTTATTGCTCGAGCTAAACGGCGAGACACCTTTTGGTAACGCTTCAATATTGCAAACAACTTCATACAACAAAGCCCACGTCACGTGGGCTTTGTTGTTTTCCCGATAGTTGGTAGCGCTTAAACCACTTTGTGTGGACCGAAGCATTCGTAATGGAATTGCTCTTCTGGTACGCCAAGTTCTAATAGCTGTTTCGCTACGTGCTGCATAAATCCTACAGGACCACAGAAGTATACCTGCACGTTATATTGCTTTAATGCAGCTTCAATTTCATACAGATTGACAAAGCCCGTGAAGTGGAAGTCTTCGCCTAGCTTGTCTTCTGCCGTTGGTTGGTTATACCAAACGAGCGCGTTCATATTTTCTTTTTCTGCAACGAGTTGGTTTACGTGTTGCTTGAAAGCATGCTGTTGGCCATTTTCGGTTGCATGAACCCAAGTTACAGGTGCTTGATGTGCTGAGAGACTTTCTAGCATTGACAGCGTTGGAGTAAGTCCCACACCAGCAGAAATTAGAACAACGGGTGTTTGTGGTTCGGCATCCATAAAGAAATCACCGGCAGGGGCTGCAAGCTGCACTTTTTCGCCAATGTTCAGGCTATCGTGCAGGTAGTTCGACACTTTTCCGCCTTCTTCACGTTTTACTGAGATACGGTAGGTGTTCTCTTGGACCGCAGAAGACAGGCTATATTGGCGAATTTCTTGGTTTTCTAACTGGTCACTGTTGATGTAGATGCCAAGGTATTGTCCCGGTTTATACGGCGCCACTTTTTGGCCATCGGTTGGCTTGAACACAAAGCTGCAAATGTGTTTGCTCTCAATCTTTTTATCGACTAATTCAAATTCGCGTAGACCGCGCCAGCCGCCTTCCGAAGCTTCATTTTGTTGGTAAATTTGTTCTTCGCGCTGAATAAATACATTCGCAAGTACGCCGTAAGCCTCAGCCCAAGCATCCAACACCTCTTGACCTGGATTAAAAAGCTCATCGATTGTCGCAAGTAAATGCTTACCAACGATTTGGTACTGATCTTCTGTGATCAAAAAGCTCGTGTGCTTATGCGCAATTTTCTCTACTGCGCCAAGCAGAGCTGGCAAATTTTCAATATTGGCAGCATAGGCACAGATAGCGTTGAATAATGCTTCACGCTGATCGCCGTTACGCTGGTTACTCATGTTAAAAATATCTTTCAACTCAGGGTTATGAGTAAACATACGCTCGTAAAAGTGCGCGGTCAGTTTTGGTCCTGTTTCGGCGATGAGTGGTGCGGTCGCTTTGACGATCTCGATAGTTTGATTGCTGAGCATAAGGGCTTCCTACTTTAAGTTGTATTTATAATGCATGTTTAAAGTTGTATCTCAAATGTATCTTTCGATCAAGAAAAGATTTACACTTTTATCGATAGCTCAAGTTTGGGGTTTTAGCACCACCAGCGGGTTATTGAGTCGCACTTTGGGAGAGAATATGCAGTTAACTAGTTTCACTGATTATGCGTTGAGAACCTTAATTTTCTTGGCTTCGTTGCCGGAAGATGAGTTAACCAGCATTACCGAAGTGACGGATTTATTTGGTGTGTCGCGCAACCATATGGTTAAAGTTATCAATCGGTTAGGGCAGTTGGGTTATGTCCATACCGTGCGCGGAAAAAACGGTGGTATCCGGCTGATGAAGCCAGCGTCTGAAATCACAGTCGGTGGTGTTGTGCGCGATTTAGAGCCGTTAGATTTAGTCAACTGTGGTGTGGATTTTTGCCATATTACCCCTGCTTGCCGCCTCAAAGATAAATTGGCGAAAGCAAAAAGTGCCTTCCTGGCGGAGTTGGATGATTGCACGATTGAATCCTTGCTCAGTGACAATTCTGAACTTTTGATCTTGCTGGCTCGTCCTTAACTCATTTGCATGCCTAGAGTCGATCTCGATCATTCTTTTTTCAAAGCAATTCTGTAGCTTATCGAGAGACTCAGATATACTAGCCATATACCTTCCTTGCTAGATAGGCGTGCCTATGTCAGACAATATTCCAAACGATCCTTTTGCAGATCGTGAATCCAAAAATTACGAAAATCCAATTCCAAGCCGAGAGTTTATCATCGAGTTTCTAGAGCAAGCGGGCGTTCCAATGAATCGTAACGACTTGTTTGAGGCACTAAAGCTTGAGGGCGAAGAGCAATACGAAGGGTTGCGTCGTCGGCTACGTGCGATGGAGCGAGATGGCCAACTGGTGTTTACCCGCCGTCAGTGCTATGCATTGCCTGAAAAACTTGAAATGGTGAAAGGTTACGTGATTGGTCATCGTGATGGCCATGGTTGGGTACGTCCAGAAGGCAGCGTCGGCAAGGATGATGATATTCTGTTACCGCACCATCAGATGAAGAACATCATCCACGGTGATTTTGTCTTAGTGCAACCTACAGACAACAGCAAGCGCGGCCGCCGTGAAGGACGTTTGGTGCGTGTGCTAGAGGAGCGTAATGATCAAATCGTCGGTCGTTTCTTCCTTGAATATGGATACTCCTACGTTGTCCCAGATGACTCGCGTATCAGCCAAGATATCCTGATCCCAAATGAGCACAAAGCGGGTGCACGCATGGGTAACGTAGTCGTAATTGAAATTACTGATCGTGGCTCACGCTCACGCGGCATGATGGGTAAAGTGGTTGAAGTCCTTGGTGAAAACATGGCACCAGGTATGGAAACACAAATTGCGATTCGTACACACCAAATCCCTCACGAATGGCCAGAAGCCGTCGATAAACAAATCGAAAACTTAGGCGAAGAAGTACCAGAAGAAGCGAAAGTTGGTCGTGTGGATCTACGTGATTTGCCACTAGTGACTATTGACGGCGAAGACGCACGAGACTTTGATGATGCCGTTTACTGTGAAAAGAACAAAGAAGGTGGTTGGCGTTTATGGGTAGCGATTGCTGACGTCAGTTACTACGTTCGTCCTGACTCTGCGTTGGATAAAGAAGCGATCAATCGTGGTAACTCAGTATATTTCCCTTCGCAAGTTGTGCCAATGTTGCCAGAAGTACTGTCGAACGGTCTATGTTCGCTTAACCCGCAAGTAGATCGCTTGTGTATGGTGTGCGAAATGACCATTTCCGATACAGGTAAGCTGTCTGGTTACAAGCATTACGAGGCGGTGATGAACTCGCACGCTCGTCTCACATATAGCAAAGTGAGCGCGATTCTAGAAGGGGATGAAGAACTACGTGAGCGCTACCAGCCGCTTGTTTCTCATCTAGAAGAGTTGCACAAGATGTACAAAGTGCTGAAAGAAGCACGAGATCAACGCGGTGCAATCGAATTTGAAACCGTTGAAACCAAATTTATTTTCAATGCGGAACGTAAAATCGAAAGCATTGAGCCAGTAATTCGTAATGACGCGCATAAGATCATCGAAGAATGTATGATTTTAGCCAACATTGCTTCGGCATCGCTGGTAGAAAAAGCGAAAGAGCCCGCGCTTTATCGTATCCACGAATCTCCAGGTGAATTACGCCTGCAAGGTTTCCGTGACTTCTTAAGTGAACTTGGTCTTGAGCTAAAAGGTGGTTTAGAGCCTTCACCAACGGACTATGCTGATCTCGCACGTCAAATCTCCGGGCGTCAAGATCAAGAGTTGATTCAGACCATGCTGCTACGCTCAATGAAGCAAGCGGTATACAACGCAGATAACGCGGGGCACTTTGGGTTGGCATTGAAACGCTATGCGCACTTTACGTCGCCAATTCGTCGTTACCCTGACTTGTTACTTCACCGTGCAATCAAGTATCTGATTGCTAAAGAAGAAGGTCGTAATCAAGATCGCTGGACACCAACAGGTGGCTATCATTACTCGTTTGACGACATGGATTTTTACGGCGAACAATGTTCGATGACAGAGCGCCGTGCTGATGATGCAACACGTGATGTTGCGGATTGGCTGAAGTGTGAATATATGCAAGACCACGTCGGTGACGAACTAGACGGTGTTATTGCTAATGTCACTAGCTTTGGCTTCTTTGTACGTTTAACGGATTTGCACATCGATGGTTTGGTACATATTTCTACCCTTGCGAACGACTACTATCAATTTGACCCGATTGGTCAACGACTTATTGGTGAAAGTTTCGGTAACATCTACCGCTTAGGTGATGCAGTAAAAGTAAAAGTACTGGCTGTTAACCTCGATGATAAGCAAATTGACTTTGAATTGGTCGAAACAAGTCGTAAGCTACGCGGCGAAGGTAAGACTGCGAAGAAACGCGCAGCGGAAGCAAAGCGCAAAGCGAAAGATAAAAAACGCGCTGCGACTCGCTCTTCATCGAAGGAAGGTGGCGCGGCTCGTGCAGTTCCTGCGATAGAGCCAACTAAACGCCCAGAAGAAACGGGCGCAACGAGTAAGCGTAATGGCCCAAAACGTGGTGACGCCGAAGGCAACGAGAAGCCTAAAGTGAAAAAAGCACGTAAAAAGAAGCCGCACAGTAAGCCGAAGAAAACCAAGCGCACTAAAAAAGAAGCGCAGTAGTAGGTTGAAGCGCCAACTTAGTTCAAACTTGGTTGGCGCAGGCAATACGACCAGAACAACAGGTTAAACAATGAGTAACGAATTTATCTACGGCATTCACGCAGTGAAGGCGGTATTGGAGCGCGAACCAGAGCGTTTTATCGAGGCGTACGTTTTAAAAGGTCGTCAAGATGATCGCCTAATGCCAATCCTAAATGATCTTCAGGTTTGTGGTGTTTCTATTCAGCAGATGACACGTAAAACTTTGGATGACAAAGCGCGCGGTGCAAATCACCAAGGCATCATCGCTCGTGTGAAACCAGCGAAGCAGCTGAATGAGAACGATATAGATGACATCCTGGCGCAGCACGAATCACCACTGCTATTAGTGTTAGACGGAGTGACCGATCCACACAATCTTGGTGCGTGTTTACGTAACGCAGATGCGGCAGGTGCTGCGGCGATCATCGTACCGAAAGATCGTTCTGCGCCAATGAATGCGACGGTAAGTAAAGTCGCTTGTGGTGCAGCTGAAGTCGTACCATTGATCCGAGTAACGAACTTGGCTCGTACTATGCGTACATTGCAAGAGAAAGGCATCTGGTTTGTTGGTACTGCGGGTGAAGCAACGCACGACATCTACCAAGCCAAACTGACTGGACCCCTTGCTATCGTAATGGGGGCAGAAGGTGACGGTATGCGTCGTCTGACTCGTGAAACCTGCGACGATTTGATTAAGATCCCAATGGCTGGTAGCGTTTCAAGCTTGAACGTATCTGTGGCATCCGGCATCTGTTTGTTTGAGGCAGTTCGTCAGCGTATTGCTGCAAAGTAAGTGCTAAATAAGTTAATAAACAAACAGTTACTGCAAAGTTAGACATAATGATAAAAACAAAGGATGGGGTGCCATCCTTTGTCGTTTTCACCGATTTATAAATAAAAATCCTCAGGGAAGTTATGACTCAACAAGACATTAAATTCATCGCCTTCGATCTAGATGGTACTTTGCTTGATAGCGTGCCAGATCTAGCTGTCGCGGCAGACCAAGCAGTACAGGCGCTTGGCTTTCCATCGGTTTCAGAAGAACAAGTTCGTGATTACGTGGGTAACGGTGCAGACGTGCTTATTGGTCGCTCATTAAGCCAAAGCCTGACCATCAACCCGGAGCTGAGTGAAGAGCTTCGTGCTAAAGCGCGTGTATTGTTTGATGATTACTACGAGCAAAGCGGTCACAAGCTAAGTCATCTTTACCCAACGGTAAAAGAGACACTAGCAGAGCTGCACAAAGCGGGCTTTGTTATGGCGTTGGTGACCAACAAACCTTCAAAGTTTGTGCCTGACGTTTTGGAAAAGCACGACATCGCAAAATACTTCGTTGATGTCCTTGGCGGTGATGCATTCCCAGAGAAAAAACCAAACCCAGTAGCATTGAACTGGTTGATGGAAAAGCACCAAACCCAACCAAGTGAAATGCTGATGGTTGGCGACTCGAAAAACGATATTCTCGCAGCAAAGAATGCAGGCTGTGCCTCATTTGGTCTGACATATGGTTACAACCACGGTGAACCTATTTCAGCATCAAATCCAGATTTCGTCGCTGACAGTTTGGCAGAATTATTGGACGTTGTAGCGGTTTCTGCATAACGGCTACAAAAGAGCTTCCAAAATACTCGTTAATGAGTACACTGAGTAAACCGTGCACCTATTACTGCACGGTTTTTTTCATTTAATTAGATTAAGAAGTCAAAGGAATCATTCTAATGAGCAAACCCATTGTATTGAGTGGTGTTCAACCTTCAGGTGAACTAAGTATCGGTAACTACTTGGGTGCTCTACGTCAATGGCAGCAGATGCAAGACGATTATGATTGCCAATATTGTGTGGTAGACCTTCACGCGATTACGGTTCGTCAGGACCCTAAAGCGCTGCATGAAGCAACTCTAGACGCACTGGCAATTTGTCTGGCAGTTGGTGTTGACCCGAAGAAGAGCACGCTATTTGTTCAGTCACATGTACCAGAGCATGCTCAATTAGGTTGGCTTCTTAACTGCTACACTCAAATGGGTGAGCTGAGCCGTATGACTCAGTTTAAAGACAAATCGGCACGTTACGCGAATGACGTAAACGTCGGCCTATTTGACTACCCGGTGTTGATGGCGGCTGACATTTTGCTTTACGGTGCACACCAAGTACCTGTAGGCAGTGACCAGAAGCAACATCTAGAATTAGCGCGCGATATCGCAACGCGTTTCAACAATATTTACTCGCCAGAGCAGCCAATCTTCCAAGTTCCAGAGCCTTACATTCCGACAGTAAATGCGCGTGTAATGAGCCTTCAAGACGCAACGAAGAAGATGTCTAAATCTGATGACAACCGTAAGAACGTTATCACGCTGCTGGAAGAGCCTAAGTCGATCCTTAAGAAGATCAACAAAGCGCAAACCGATACCGAAACGCCACCAAGTATCCGTCATGATATCGAGAACAAGGCGGGCATTGCTAACCTAATGGGTCTGTACTCTGCGGCGACAGGCATGAGCTTCGAAGAGATTGAAGCGAAGTACCAAGGCGTAGAAATGTATGGCCCATTTAAGAAAGATGTTGGTGAGGCAGTTGTAGCAATGCTTGAGCCAATTCAAGCAGAATATCACCGTATTCGCGCTGATCGTGCTTACATGGACGAGGTAATGCAGCAAGGCGCTGAGAAAGCCTCGGCACGAGCGGCTGAAACGCTTAAGAAAGCATACGAAGCAGTAGGTTTTGTAGCTCGCCCATAGTTGCTAAGAACGAATACGAAAAAGCTCCACTTTGGTGGAGCTTTTTTTATGCCTGTATTACTGAAATGGTGTGTCTTTCATACAGCGTTCCATGTCGTAATATTCAACACGTCCTCGAGCCCCTAGAAAGGCAGACTTCACAACCATGCCTCTATCAATGAAGTAACTAAGCTGTACGCATGATATATCGTAGCTGAGTTCTTTAATTCTCGCTGGAATCCAGTAGGTTCCTGGCGTTCTTAGACGCTGAGTAAAGGTAATAACACCCTCGTCACTGACTTCTAGCTCTTCAATACCATCCAGTTCATTTTTGGCTGATTCGATGATGTCTTGATTCGCCGTAGGTTGAAGTGGCTCACTGGCGGTCAACTGACACCCCGCTATCAAGCCAAGTAGGGAGAGAGCTAGCACACTGCGTTGAATTTTTTTCATTTGTCGTTCCTGGGTTTACAGCTAATGAGATCTTATTGTCTCGCGCAGGTGTTATATCTTTTGTGTATGTTTTTGGCTAGTGAGTAATGAAAAGTTATTGAATAAATCATGAAAACTTTGAAGTATGAGAGGCCTGTATAAGAGAGAACGAAGCGAGTAATAGATTCTTGGGCTTGAACAGTGATACAAGTGAAAATTAAAGCATTCTAAATTAGTGACTAATTATATTTTTTATTTGTAACAGGAACGGTTGGGTTAATAAGCAACTCAACAAGTGATGTATTTTCTACTCCTTAACATGAATTGAAAAAGTAAACTGAGTAATCAATCTAAATTCTGATTTGTTTATCAATAGCGCTCTGTATTTATTACAAAAAATGTTTGAATGGGATGCTCTGGCATATTTTCTTATATTCACATGTGATTCATTTCACGGCTTTAATTACTCATTCTTATTTATTTCATAAATAAACCTGATATTAGACGCAAATGGCAGGCTCTAACCAGAGCTAAGTTTGCATTTACATAAATATCAGGTATGACAATGGACACGTTAATCAAACCCTCAATACTCGCATTAACCATCGCCAGTGCACTTAGTGCAAACGCGAACGCAGAGATTATTATTTCCCAATACGTAGAAGGCGGCGCTTATAATAAAGCGGTAGAGATCGCTAATACGGGTGATACTGCGGTGACACTCACTGGCTACGAGTTGGCGAAATCATCAAACGGTGGTGGTACTTGGGGTAGCACATTCGACCTTAGCCAAGTGATGCTACAAGCTAACCAAGTGTATGTACTGGCGCATGGTGACGCGAGCGATACCATCAAAGCTATCGCGGATATTACAGATAAAAGCGTCGCGAACTTTAACGGTGATGACCCGATCGCACTGCTTAAAGATGGTGAAGTACACGACATCATCGGTGTGATGGGTGACGTAGATTTTGGTAAAGACACCACATTAGTTCGTAACAGTGATGCACTAACCCCTTCTGCTACTTATGATGCATCTCAGTGGACGGCATTTGAGAAAGACAACATTGACGGCCTTGGTGAGCTAAATGCGACTGAGCCACCAGCACCATTCGCTTGTGAAGTAGACGGTCAGCAACCTAACTTCACTACCATCCAAGATATTCAAGGTGAAGGCGATACGTCTCCATTCATTGATGGTTACCCATACATTACTGACGAAGATCATTTCGTAACTGGTGTCGTGACTGCTGTTACCACTGGCCTAACCAAAGGTTTCTACCTACAAGCACTAGAAAGTGATAACAACGACAAGACCTCAGAAGGTTTGTTCATTCATACCGATGCGGCAGACACGGAGCTAAAAGCTGGTGACGTTGTTTGTGTGAAAGGTAAAGTTCAAGAGTACTACAGCAATACTCAGCTAGCTTCTGATGCTAACAGCTATGTGAAAACAGGCACCTCTGAAACCCCTCGAGTTACCGATCTTGTTATCAAAGAAGGTGAGACACTACGTGATGCGCTAGAGCGTCATGAAGGCATGCAAGTTGAGTTGACCTCGGCAAGTGACTTGTTTGTAACTCGAAACTTCTCTTACGACTACGATTCACGTCGTAACAATATGATGCTCTCTCATGAAGCGCCATTGTTAAAGCCGACTCAATTACACGCGGCAGAGAGCGATGCAGCCGTTGAGCTAGCAAAAGACAACGCAGCGAACCGCGTATACCTAGAATCAGATGGCAAAGCACCAAACGGCCAAGTCCCATACTACCCAGATTTTGCTAAAGATGCAGATCAAGATGGCTCTTCAGAGCAGCACATTCGCCTTGGTTCTCGAGTAGAAGGTCTACAGGGTGTCGTGGCTTACAGCTACAACGAATACCGCCTGATTGCGACAAATGAAGTCAATAACACCAACTTCGTGACTTCAGGTGAAGGCTTCGACGTGGCTCGTAAAGATGCCCCAGCGATTGCGGACTCAGATTTGCGTATTGCAAGCTTCAACGTACTGAACTACTTCAACTCCGTGGCTGACAGTGGTCATGAAAACCCAACCGGACAAAACCGTGGTGCGACTAATCTAGACGAATTCCTGATCCAGCAAGCGAAAATCGTTGCGGCGATGAACAAGATGGACGCAGACGTTATTGGTTTGATGGAAGTCGAGAACAATGGCTTTGGTGATGGCAGTGCTATCCAAAACTTAGTTGATGCCCTAAATGCTGAGATTGATGACGCTGAAGATCATTACACGTATGTCGAAATCGAAGAGCAAGACAAATACCAAGACGAATACTTTGGCAGTGATGCGATCATGGTGGCGATTTTATATCGTGCTAACGCAGTAACGCCAAAAGACGCTGCAAAAGTGATCATCACGCCAGAGCAGCACATTGCAGAAAACACAATTACTCGTAAAGAGGGCACAGAAAGTAACCCTGCTTACGATAAGTACCAACGACACAGTCTACTTCAGACCTTTACGGTGAAAGAGACGGGTGAAGATTTGTCTATTGTCGTAAACCACTTTAAGTCGAAAGGCTCTGAGTGTATTGAAGAGTGGATTGCTGGTGTAGAAGATTCTGAGCCAGCGGATCTGCAAGGCAACTGTAACAACTTCCGCGTTTCTGCTGCGCACGCAGTGGGTGAAGCGTTGAAAGAGGTGAAAGGCGATGTATTGCTCATGGGCGATCTCAATGCTTATGGCATGGAAGACCCACTTCTGACACTGACTGATTACTCGAAAGAGAAATACGGCCGTGACATTTATACTGCTGCTTACACAACCATTGGTGATGGTGAACTTCAAGTAGAGAAGACCAAAATTGAAAAAGGTTACGGTCTGCACAATTTAAACACGTTGCTGCACGGCACTGATACGTTTTCTTACACCTATTCGGGCGAGCTGGGTAATTTGGACCACGCATTGGCAAGCAGTAACCTAGCGCAAAAAGTGGTAGCAATTGAAGATTGGCACATCAACTCACTAGAGAGTAACTTGTTCGAATACAGCAGCAAGTACACCGGTGATATGCCGAAGTACAAAGATGCGTTCTCTGCCTCTGATCACGATCCAGTGATCATCGCGATTGATTTACCAGATGATGACATCGATTTACCGAAAGCAGGTGACAACTTAGCCGTCGATGTCCGTTTACCACCAACGGCGGTTGTAGGTGATATTGTTACGGTGAACTTAACGCCATCCACACAAGCGGCTGCGGCAAGCAGCGATACGAAAGCTTACTCGGCTAGCCAAACCTTAGTTCAAGCTGATATTGATGCGCGTAGCGTGAATATTGAGTTTGAACAAACGCCAGAGCAAGGTAATTATCAGTTAGAAGAGAAAGTGACTGACTCGACAGGTAATATCGTGAAGTTTAGCTCTGTTCGTGATGTTTCAATGACGCAAACTGAAACTGGAACAGAAGGGTCGAAGGATTCAGATGGTGGTTCGTTTGGTTTTGGCGCGCTATTTGCGCTGCTAGGTCTCGGCTTATTCCGCCGTCGCCGCTAAGCGAATTTATTTCCTGATAAACCTTTCCTAAATAGCTGTAAAGACCAAAGGCCAGCCTATGCTGGCCTTTTTATTCAGCAAAAACTTGCCTTTCTTGCTTGGTATAGCAAAATACCGCCCTTGATTGTCACGAACGTGGCGATTCACTACGTAAGCATTGCCAAAACGGATTGGAGCAACCGACCCTTTATGTTGTTGATCATCGATAACTACGACTCTTTTACCTACAACCTTTACCAATACTTCTGCGAGCTTGGTGCAGACGTAAAGGTGGTGCGTAACGATGAAATCGATATCCAAGGCATTGAGGCGCTCAACCCAACTCATTTGGTGATCTCGCCAGGGCCATGTACGCCGAACGAAGCAGGTATTTCACTGAAAGCGATAGAACACTTCGCTGGTAAGCTTCCAATATTGGGTGTTTGCCTTGGCCATCAAGCGATAGCGCAAGTGTTTGGGGGTGAAGTGGTACGTGCACGACAAGTGATGCACGGTAAGACCTCACCGATTCGTCATAACGGTCGTAGTGTGTTTAAAAATCTGAATAACCCACTCACGGTAACCCGTTATCACTCTCTTGTGGTGAAAAACGGTACTTTACCCGACGTGTTTGAACTGACTGCATGGACAGAACTGCCGGACGGAAGCATGGATGAAATAATGGGTTACCAACATAAAGCCTTGCCAATTGATGCGGTGCAGTTCCACCCAGAATCAATCAAAACTGAGCAAGGTCACGAGTTGCTTGCGAACTTTTTAGCACGCAAAGCGATCTGATCGCGATCACTTTTCTTAACAAATCATTCATCTTTTTGCTGAGGTGAGCGGATTGCAAAACTATGCGATTCTCTCGAGTCTCTTTGTCTATTCATGTCTTTTTAAACCTTCTATCCCCTGTATTACATAACATTTATAAAAAATCACTTCTCTATTTTACTTTCTTGATGCATAAATAGTCATAAGCAGTGATTAATGGAAGTTGCTTTCGAGAACGAAAAGAATAAATCACTATTGAAATGGTTAATTAAATGTAAATACAATGCCGCAATAGCTTAAATGCAAAACATTATTTGCTGGCAAAGAGAGCCGGTTAAATTCGCTTATCTGCTACGCATGCGGTATCAAGAAGGAATGTGCAATGACAACGGAAATTAAAGTAGAGCGCGGTTTATTCGATGAGGTAATGGTACCTTGCTATAACCCGATGGAAATGATCCCTGTTAAAGGTGAAGGTTCACGTGTTTGGGATCAGGAAGGTAATGAATACATCGACTTTGCTGGTGGTATTGCAGTGAGCTGTCTTGGCCATTGTCATCCAGTAATGGTAAACGCACTAACAGAGCAAGCTAACAAGCTTTGGCACTTAAGTAACGTTATGACGAACGAACCAGCCCTTCGTCTGGCGAAAAAGCTAACAGAAGTGAGTTTTGCTGAGCGTGTGTTCTTTGCTAACTCTGGCGCAGAAGCAAACGAAGCCGCTTTGAAGCTGGCACGTCGTTATGCAGCAGACGTTCATGGCACTGAGAAATCTGAAATCATTGCATTCAAACAAGGTTTCCACGGTCGTACATTCTTTACCGTAACGGTTGGTGGCCAAGCGGCATACTCTGACGGCTTCGGTCCTAAGCCAGGCGACGTGACACACCTTCCTTACAACGATATCGAAGCTTTACAAGCACACATGTCTGATCGTACTTGTGCGGTCATGATGGAGCCACTACAAGGTGAAGGCGGCATCGTGCCACCAACGCCTGAGTTCGCTCAAGCGGTTCGCGAGCTGTGTGACAAACACAACGCCTTACTGATCTTCGATGAAGTGCAAACTGGTAATGGCCGAACAGGTAACTTCTACGCTTACCAAGGTTTAGGTATCACGCCAGATATTCTAAGTACTGCGAAATCACTTGGTGGCGGTTTCCCAATCGGTGCAATGCTAACGACAGCAAAATTGGCAGAGCACATGAAAGTGGGCACTCACGGTTCTACATATGGCGGTAACCCACTAGCGTGTGCGGTTGCAGAAGCGGTTGTAAATGAAGTCACTAAGTCAGAGGTTTTGGCTGGTGTACTAGAACGCGAAGCAATGTTCCGTGAAGGTCTAGAGAAGATCAACGCGAAGTACAACATCTTCTCAGAAGTGCGCGGTCAAGGCCTATTACTTGGCGCTGCACTAAATGAAGAATGGCAAGGCCGTGCGCGTGACGTGCTGGTTGCTGCAGGTAAACAAGGTCTCATGGTATTGGTTGCGGGTGCCAATGTCGTACGTTTCACACCATCACTCGTTATCACACAACAAGAAATTGAAGAAGGCTTGGCGAAACTGGATAAAGCGATCGCGACTTTAGTTTAAGCGCGATATCAGTTTAAACGTCAACGCAGACACCCCCGTCAAGGATCTCTGATGGGGGAATTGTTCCTACAATATAGTTAGGATCTTCTTGCATCTGGAGGGAGTATTGATGCTAGTAGTTCGCCCTATCGCGATGTCGGATTACGACGCACTGCACACTTGTGCGGTGGAGTCTGGTCACGGATTTACATCTCTACCGGTTAACGAAGAACTGTTAACCAATCGAATCAAACATTCAGAGTACAGCTTTGGTAAGCCAGATGTGGCAGAACCAGGCGATGAAGGCTACCTGATGGTTGGCTTTGACTCTGAAACGGGTGAGGTTGCGGGTACCACCGGAATCGAAGCATCTATCGGCTGGGATGTCCCATTTTACTCATATCACATTAGTAAAGTTGTGCACTCGTCGCCAAAGCTTGGCGTTAACAACGTCGTTAAACTGCTTACTTTTGGTAATAACTACACTGGTAACAGCGAAATTTGTACCTTGTTCTTGCGTGAGAAATTCCGCCAAGGTCTGAATGGTCGTCTAATGTCGAAGTGTCGTTTCCTAATGATGGCAGAGCACCCAGAGCGCTTCTCTGAAACGATCTTTGCGGAGATGCGTGGCGTTTCAGACGACGAGGGTAATTCACCATTCTGGCAATGGCTTCAAGAGCATTTCTTCTCTATCGATTTCACGCTTGCAGATTACCTGACAGGTATCGGCAAGAAAGGCTTTATCGCCGACTTGATGCCGAAACTGCCTATTTACATCAATCTGCTCAGCCCAGAAGCGCAAGCCGTGATTGGTCAAGTACATGACAACACGCGTCCTGCGCTGAAGCTGCTTGAGCGTGAAGGTTTTACCAACCGAGGCTACGTCGACATCTTCGATGGTGGCCCAACGGTTGAGTGTGATCTGCGTAATATTGAGTCGGTACGTCATTCATTCCGCGCGCAAGTCAAAATCTCTGAACATTCCAGCACACAAGACTTCTTGATGTGTAATTCATCTTTCGAGAACTTCCGTGCGACAGTCACTAAGGCGGCGTATGACGCAGAGACACAGAGCGTAATGATCGCACCAGACGTTGCGGATGCACTTTCGGTTGAAGAAGGGGATTTCGTTCGCCTTCTTCCGCAGTAACAGACGACAGAATTTAAGGATAGAAACAATGACACATTGGATTGCAGGTGAATGGGTACAAGGTCAGGGTGAAGCATTTACGTCTCTGTCGCCGTACAACCAAGAAGTGATCTGGCAAGGCAAAGGTGCAACGGCAGAGCAGGTGAACCAGGCGGTATCTGCAGCGCGTGAAGCGTTTATTGACTGGAAAAAGCGCCCATTTTCAGAGCGTGAGGCAATCGTGTTGGCTTTTGCGGAGAAAGTAAAAGAGAACAGCGAAAAAATCGCCGAAGTCATTGCCAAAGAAACCGGTAAGCCAATTTGGGAAACGCGCACTGAAGCAGCAGCCATGGCAGGTAAAATTGCCATTTCGATTCGCGCTTATCATGACCGTACTGGTGAGGCGAGCCGTGAAGCAGCAGGCAACCAAATCGTATTGCGCCACCGCCCATTGGGCGTGATGGCGGTGTTTGGTCCTTACAACTTCCCAGGCCACCTACCAAATGGTCACATTGTGCCAGCGCTACTGGCTGGTAACACGGTAGTCTTCAAACCGTCTGAGCAAACGCCATGGACGGGTGAATTGGCAATGAAGCTATGGGAAGAAGCCGGTCTGCCGAAAGGCGTGATTAACCTTGTTCAAGGCGCGAAAGAAACTGGTATCGCCCTCGCTGACGCTAAAGGCATTGATGGCGTACTGTTTACGGGTAGCGCGAATACGGGGCATGTATTACACCGTCAATTTGCTGGTCAACCGGGCAAGATGCTCGCACTAGAAATGGGTGGTAATAACCCGATGGTGATCTCTGATAAATATGGTGATTTGGATGCCACGGTTTACACCATCATCCAGTCAGCGTTTATCAGTGCTGGGCAGCGTTGTACGTGTGCTCGTCGTTTGTATGTGCCATTGGGTGAAAAAGGCGATGCGCTTATCACTAAGCTCGTCGAAGCGACACGCAATATTCGCGTAGACCAACCATTTGCAGAACCTGCGCCATTTATGGGACCGCAAATTTCGGTCGCGGCAGCCAAGTTTATTCTTGATGCACAAGCTAATCTACAGTCTCTTGGCGGTGAAAGCTTGATTGAAGCGAAAGCAGGAGAGGCGGCGTTTGTTTCTCCTGGCATCATTGATGTAACGAACATTGCTGAGTTACCAGATGAAGAATACTTCGGCCCACTTCTGCAAGTGGTGCGTTACGAAGGGTTAGGCAAAGCCGTGGCGCTAGCAAACGATACGCGCTTTGGCTTATCTGCTGGTTTGGTCTCAACCGACGACCAAGAATGGGAATACTTCGTTGACCACATTCGTGCAGGTATCGTGAACCGTAACCGCCAGCTCACTGGTGCAAGTGGTGATGCGCCATTTGGTGGTCCGGGAGCGTCGGGTAACTTGCGCCCAAGCGCTTACTACGCAGCAGATTACTGTGCGTACCCAATGGCATCAATGGAAGGTCAAGAGACTGTCTTGCCTGCAACATTGAGTCCAGGTGTAGCGCTATAAGTTTTAATAATAGAGTCGCAACTATGCATTGCGGCTCACCTTGCCGGCGCATCATTTAGGTATGGGTTGTAGTGATCGTTGGCAGAACACGAAAAGTGAGCAAAGACTCGGAAAAGCGTGTTGACTGACTGGCATTTACCGTCACAGGTTGATGGTTGCTCGTTCATTATTCTGGACAACTTTTGTTGTGAACGAGCAGCCAACTTCCGCTTACCTTTAAACTCTACATCTCGTAACAAGGAGTCGTTATGACGCCCGATGTGTTATTTGAATCGCTATGGCAAGATTACATTCAACGTCTTTGCCCTTCGGCTGCTAAAGTGCATCAGCTGCTTCAAGAAGATGAGCCTCTGATTAATGATCATATAGCTTTACGTACCTTCAATATCGCGCCTCTTGGTATTGAAACTCTAGCTAAGCCATTTGTAGCTATTGGTTACAAGGCGTGTGGTGATTACGTTTTCGAAAGCAAAAAGCTGGTTGCTAAGCACTATGAGCACCCAGATCCGAAGCAACCTAAAGTCTTTATTAGTGAGCTAAAAGTTGAAGAGTGCTCGTCTGAGCTACAAGAGATTGTGAAAAATTTGGTGGCACAAGTCGATGCTGACAAGCTGAACGATAGCGCATTCTTACATGGTGGACGCTTGTGGGATTTAAGCTTTGCTGATTACCAAACGTTGGCTAAAGAAAGTGAGTACGCATCTTGGCTTGCGGCGCATGGTTACGGAGCAAACCACTTCACGGTGAGCGTTAACCAGCTCAATGAATATGAAGAAGTGAAGCAGGTAAACGATCATCTGCGTACCGCTGGGTTTACCATTAATGAAAATGGTGGTGAAGTGAAGGGCACTCCTGAGGTGTTGCTAGAGCAGTCATCGACCATGGCAGATAAAGTAGCGGTTCGTTTTAGCGAAGGCACTGAAATTATCCCTGGCGGGTTTTATGAATTTGCTAAGCGCTATCCGATGGAAAATGGTGATTTGTACCCAGGTTTCGTGGCCGCTTCAGCTGACAAAATCTTTGAAAGTACGAATGGCTAAGTTTTAGGGTTAACCTGTTAAGCTTACTCATTAGTGTTCGCTGCACCCTATCTCATTTGGTCATGAGCAAATAAAAAGCCACCAATGTTGCCATTGGTGGCTTTTATAATTTTGTTCGTGTCACTCTAGTTTGAGATTAACGAGTACCGTAAACCACGATGGTTTTACCGTGAGCAGAGATTAGGTTCTGCTCTTCTAGCATCTTCAAGATACGACCTACTGTCTCACGAGAACAGCCAACAATTTGACCGATTTCTTGACGAGTGATCTTGATTTGCATGCCGTCTGGGTGAGTCATTGCGTCTGGTTGTTTTGCAAGGTTCAGAAGCGTCTGAGCGATACGACCAGTTACGTCTAGGAACGCCAGGTCACCCACTTTTTGGCTAGTTACTTGAAGACGACGAGCCATCTGCGCAGAAAGACGCATTAGGATGTCTGGGTTTACTTGGATAAGCTGACGGAACTTCTTGAAAGAAATTTCAGCAACTTCACAAGGAGATTTAGCACGAACCCAAGCTGTGCGCTCTTGGTCTTCCTCGAATAGACCAAGTTCACCAATAAAGTCTCCTTGGTTTAGGTAAGAAAGGATCATCTCCTTACCTTCTTCGTCTTTGATAAGAACCGCAACAGAACCTTTAACGATGTAGTACAAAGTTTCTGCCTTTTCGCCCGCGTGAATTAGCGTGCTCTTTGAAGGGTACTTATGAATATGACAGTGTGAAAGAAACCACTCTAATGTTGGGTCGGTTTGAGGTTTACCTAGAACCATAATATCTCACTTCCTCTGCAGGGTACGCTTGCGCTATCCATATTTTAGCTAAGCCTGAATTAGGCCTACTAGAATAAGAGCACTTTTTATATGCTGCAAGCTCTCTTGTGTTTCGGTAAGAAATAGTATCCTTTTTCGAAAACGATTTCTTGATTTTAATCGTGCCATGATTGAGATTTTGTAAGCAAAACTGTGCACATGATCACGGTATGAAAAGTAAACATCTTCGCAGGCAGGTTTTTAGCCAATTTTCCCTGTTTCGATGAGCTGTTGTAGGATAGGCCGAACTATGAGCTCCATTGCAAAGCTCATCTTACCGCCGGGTACGACAATCGTGTTGTGGCGTGACATGAATGAGCCATCAATCATGGCCAGCAGATATGGGAAGTCGACATTCTTGATACCGCGTAGGCGAATCACCACAAAACTCTCATCCAAACTAGGGATGCCTTTTGCATTAAGTGGGTTGGAAGTATCAACGGTCGGTACGCGCTGGAAGTTGATGTGAGTACGAGAAAACTGCGGAGTGATATAGTTGAGGTAATCGTCCATGGATCGCACGATTGAGTCCATTACCGCTTCACGCGAATGGCCGCGATCGCGAGTGTCACGTACGAATTTTTGGATCCACTCTAAGTTCACAATCGGCACCATGCCAATTAAGAAATCCACATGTTGAGCAACATTAACATCGCCATCGACCACGCCACCATGTAACCCTTCATAAAACAGCACGTCGCTGTTTTCGGGTAAGTCTTGCCACGGTGTAAACGTGCCTGGCATTTGATTGTAGGGAACCGCTTCGTCAAACGTGTGCAGATAACGGCGCACGCTGCCAGTACCGTCATGCCCGAACTTACGGAAAAACTCTTCTAATCCCGGGAAGTCATTAGCTTGTGGGCCAAAGTAGCTAATGTGTCGACCTTGCTCGCGGGCTTTGCGAATTTCGATGTCCATTTCTGGGCGAGTAAAGCGATGGAAGCTATCGCCTTCAACCCATGCGGGTTTAACGTTCATCATATTGAACATTTTACGGAAGGCTTCAGATGTAGTGGTCGTGCCGGCACCGGACGAACCAGTAACCGCAATAATTGGGTGTTTAGCTGACATGACAAACCTTGTCGAAAATTACTTACCTGTAATGTGCAGTAGAGTTACTACTGCACGGTCGATATCCCACTATAGCACGTAACAATACCTTGTCATCGAGTGGGATACGGTAAAATGTGAAGGGTCTAAAATTTTGTTTTATGCTGAATATCGACGGTTTCGTGTAGCTCAGAGAACACGATAACCGCTTCACCTTTTTCCAATTGAGCTTTAACTTGATCAATTTTGTCTTGCAAAGAAACCTCGACGGTTCCGTAATCCGTTCCTTCGCGTAAGACGAATTCACGAATTAAGTTTTCCAATGTTTCCGGCGCAATGTCTTGCCATGGAATGATCATAAATACCTCTAACTTTTATGATGAGCGGCTAGTTTACTGCGTTCGTTGCTTGGATACAGCAGAAAGGTAATCTGCGGCGATACTTTCGTAATACGCGGGCAGCGCTTCCTCCAACCAAAACTTAGGTTTTAACGCCGTTCCTGTCAGGAAACCAACATGGCCACCGTGTTCAAAGAGACGGTAATCAATGTTATCTGGCAGAACAAATTTCGGGATCACATCGTCGGTCATGAATGGATCGTCTTTGGCGTGAATGATCAGTGTCGGTAGCGTGATCTGTTGTAATTTACTTAAGCCAGAACATTGATCGTAATAATCTTGTGCGTCTTTAAAACCGTGCAGTGGTGCCGTGATCAAATCATCGAATTCATACAGCCGTGTGACACGTTTTATTGAGTTGTAGGACAGCGCAAGCTCACCATGCAGTAGATGATGCTTTTGTAACGCGTTACGTTTCAGTGAAGAAAGCAGGTAACGGCGATACACTTTTGAAAAGCCTTGTTCTATACGGTTCGCACACGCCGCTAGGTCTAAAGGCGCTGAGATAATAGTCGCTGCATTCAAAATAGGGTGGTCTTTATATTGGGCTAAATAATTCGCCAACATGTTACCGCCAAGAGAAATACCAACTGCAACTTTGGGATTATCAGGAAAACGTTGTTCAAGGTGCTCTAGGAAGTAACGAGCATCCGTCACTTCACCCGAGTGGTAAGCTCGTGCTTTTTTGTTTGGTTTACCGCTGCAGCCACGAAAATGCATCATCACCGACAGCCATCCAGATTGAGCAAATGCATTCATTAACCCATTGGCATAAGGGCTATAGAAGCACCCCTCTAACCCATGAAATAAAACAAAAATCGGCTTTTTTTGTGCAGGCTCTTGGGTTGGGTCCTCGCTCCACGCGAGATCGAGAAAGTCGCCATCGGATGTATCGAGGGTTTGCCAAATCGGCGTAAATAACGCTTTTTTGCGAATAAAACGCGGCAAAAGCGTTTGGAGATGCGGGTTTTTGATCCCGGCGGCTGCGAAAAATTGTGTCATACCTAACTGCTCTTATGCGGTCCTTCGGTGTCCGTTGAAGAACTTATTAATATAATCCTTTATAAAGATTATAGGTATTCTACAGATTTATGGGCGTTTTGGTGGTTGAATGTTTGGCACCGGAATAGCAAAGGCTTGCTGCAAATGCTCCCCACCGAGTTGACGACAGTATCTCAACGTCAGTGGGTCACCATCATTTTTGAGTAGTGCAAGTGAGTTAATGCAGTCCACCAAATCCGCTTGTTGCTGCTTTTCTAGTTGCAGCTCAAACTGCAAGGTCTCACGATACAAAGCGTCATTGACTTGAGACTTAAGGTGGCGACGAAGGTCGCGAAAGGAGTGAAGTAAAGTTTCGCTTCTACCTAGACAGTCTTGCACCAAGGGCCAGTCTTTTTCTTGGAAAATGAGTTGCTGCTCATCGAGCCATCTGAGCAGCAGGAGTAGGTTCACGTTACCGTGATAATTGTTCTGTAATGATAAACACGCCTCTTTCACTTCTCGCACACCATAAAATTGCAGACTAAACTGCCAAAGGTGTTCTAGGGTGAGTGTGTATTCAGCGTGTTGATTACTCATTGATTAAACTCTAGCTCCATCTGCTCCAATGTTTCTTGAGCAGACATCCATTCCATTTCAATTTCTTCGAGCTCAGCCTTACTAGAAGCTTGAAGTGCCAGCACTTGGTTAAGTTTAGCTTTATTTTCGGCCGCATACAGTGAGTTGTCCGCCAATTGTTCTTCAGCTTCGGCCAGTGCAGCACCTAACTTATCCATTTTATTTTCTAGTTGTGTCAGCGTTTTGCGAATTGGCGCTGTCTGTTTTCGAAACTCTGCATCGCGACGTTTTTGCTCTTTCTTCGCAGCTGCGCTGTTGGCCGTATCTTTGCTTGGCTGCGCAGCCTGCGCTTCTTTGCGTTCCGCTCTTTGTTGTTCGGTTAACCATTTATAATAGTCATTTAAATCACCGTCGAACGGAGCAACTTGTCTATCATGCACTAAATACAAGTCATCGGTCGTAGCGCGCAGTAAATAGCGGTCGTGCGAAACAATCACCATCGCACCTTCGAATGTTTGCAGTGCCATCGTCAATGCCTGACGCATGTCCAAGTCTAAGTGGTTGGTCGGTTCATCAAGTAGCAACAGGTTTGGCTTTTGCCACACAATTAAAGCCAATACCAAACGGGCTTTTTCGCCACCAGAAAACGGCGCAACTTTTTCTAGTGCTTTGTCACCTTGGAAGCCAAAGCTACCTAGGTAATCACGTAGCTGCTGTTCGGTTTGATCGGGTGCGATTTGCATCATGTGTTGCAGCGGCGTTTCTTCAGGATGAAGCGTTTCTAACTGGTGCTGAGCGAAGTAACCAATTTTCACGCCTTGTGAGTAAGTTAGGTCACCACCTTGCGCGTTAAGTTCACCAGAGAGCAGCTTGATTAAGGTCGATTTACCCGCACCATTACGGCCGAGTAGACCAATACGACTGCCAGGAACCAAGTTCAAGCGGATCTTCTCTAAGATGAGGTTGTCACCGTAACCTGCAGATACTTCATCCATCATCATGATTGGGTTTGGCAGCGCAGCTGGCTCACGGAATTGGAAGCTAAATGGGTTATCGAATTGAGCTGGCAGTACTTTTTCCATGCGCTCCAAAGCTTTGATACGGCTTTGGGCTTGGCGTGCTTTTGATGCTTTATAACGGAAGCGGTCGATGTAGCTTTGCATGTGCGACATCTGCTTCTGTTGCTTTTCAAACATCGCTTGTTGTAACACCATCTTTTGTGCGCGTTGGTTTTCGAATGACGAGTAGTTACCCGTGTATTCGTTCAGCTGCTGATTCTCGATGTGAATGATGCGACCAACAATTGGATCAAGGAAGTCTCGGTCGTGCGAGATCAGAATCAGCGTGCCAGGGTAGTTTTGTAGCCAACGCTCTAACCACATTACCGCGTCCAAATCCAAGTGGTTGGTTGGTTCGTCGAGTAGCAGTAGATCAGAACGACACAATAGCGCTTGAGCCAAGTTAAGACGCATACGCCAACCACCCGAGAATTGGGTCAAACTCCAACTCATTTGCTCTTGGCTGAACCCTAAACCATCGAGCAGTTCTGCCGCGCGAGCGCGAATGCTGTAACCACCAATGGTTTCAATTTTACCGTGTATCTCGGCAACTAGGGTTCCGTTGTCCTGCGTTTCTGCTTCTGCTAACTGCTTTTCGAGAGCGCGGTATTCGCGATCACCATCAATGACGTATTCCAGTGCAGTGCGCTCTAGCGCAGGCGTTTCCTGTGCGACCCAGGCCAACTCCCAGTGTTGAGGCTGGCTAAATGAGCCAGCATCAATTGACAGTTCATCTTTCAGTAGGGCAAACAGCGTTGATTTACCGCAGCCGTTTTTGCCCACAAGACCGACTTTATCGCCAGGGTGAATAGTCGCAGAAGCTTGGTCTAAAAGAGGTTTACCGCCACGCAGTAACTGAATATCAGAGAAGGTAATCATAAAGTTTTCATTCACTTTGCGCAGTGCGCGTTGCTTGGTTACATAGCGAAGTGGTTTCAATCGTTTTTAAAGCCACTTGGGTATATATCTAGCGGTGAATAGTAGGGGTATTGGCCGGAAAAGTCGATTGATTCGCTTTAATTGCATTATGCTGTACAAAAAAGTATAACAATTTGATAACGGATAAAAATAACCACAAGGACGACCATTTGGCTGTTGCACCGTCTATTCTCCCAAAAGTTCTGGTCATTTATGCTCATCCAGAGCCACATAACTCGATTGCCAATCAAGTGATGATAAAAAAAGCTCAGTCGCTTGATCACGTCACTGTGCACGATCTTTACGGTGTTTATCCTGATTTCTTTATTGATGTGAATTACGAACATGAGTTGTTACTCGCTCACGATGTGATTGTATTTCACCACCCACTTTATATGTATTCATGTCCAGCCCTGTTAAAAGAGTGGCTAGACCGAGTGTTAGGTAAAGGCTTTGCGTTTGGCGGAGGTGCGGCGCTAGAAGGAAAATACTGGCGCAGTGTCATTACAACAGGTGGTAAAGAAGAAGCCTTCAGTGCGAAGGGGTACAACAAATACCCACTTGAGCAAATCTTGCAACCGTTTGAACTGACGGCAGCTCTATGCCAAATGCACTGGATTGAACCTCTGGTGTTGTATTGGTCAAGAAATGTTTCGGATATTGAACGCTACGAACATGCCGAGTTATACCGTGGATGGCTGAGTAACCCACTTGAAAACTGGCAAGCGGCAGATCGAGGAGGTCAGTATGGCGATCACCAGTGAGTTTCTTCAAAGCAGTGTGGTCTTTCTTTCGGCTGCGGTTATTGCGGTGCCGATTGCTCAGCGCCTTGGGCTTGGCTCGGTTTTAGGTTATTTACTCGCTGGTGTGTTGATTGGCCCATGGGGGCTTGGCTTAATTAGCGACGTTGATGCCATTTTGCATTTTGCCGAGCTTGGGGTTGTGTTGTTACTGTTTTTGATAGGGCTGGAATTAAACCCTAAAAAATTGTGGCAGATGCGAGGGCCGATTTTAGGTTTAGGCGGTGCGCAGGTTGTGGTCACGACCGCCGTGATTGGTAGTGTCGTCAGTATGTTTGGCGTAAGCATGCAAGTGAGTTTGGTGATCGGGATGGGGTTGGCGCTGTCCTCGACGGCGATTGCGCTTAAAGTCATTGAAGAGCAAGGGCTTAATGGTACCGAAACGGGGCAATCTGGTTTTGCGGTGCTGCTCTTTCAAGATATTGCAGTGATCCCGATGCTGGCGATGTTGCCCTTGCTAGCAGGCGGGCATAGTGGTGGAAGTTGGTTGGATGTCTTCACTATTTTAGGCAGTGTGGTAGCACTGTTGATTGGTGGTCACTTTTTACTACGTCCGCTATTTCGTTTTGTCGTGATGAGCGGCGTTCGTGAGCTCTTTACCGTTGCTGCACTTTTAGTCGTGCTTGGCATTTCGGTCGTGATGCAAAAGCTCGGCCTTTCGATGGCATTGGGGACTTTTTTAGCAGGCGTTTTGCTTGCAGAGAGTGAGTATCGCCATGAGCTGGAAATCGCTATCGAGCCATTTAAAGGTCTGTTGTTGGGGTTATTCTTTATTGCGGTGGGCATGGCGGTAAACTTGGGGTTATTGGCATTACACCCTTTAGAGATTCTCGGTGCGGTGGTGGCTTTGGTCGTGGTTAAGGGTTTGGTTTTGTATGCATTGGCGAGAGCTGCCCGTGTCGGAGCCAAAGCGAGAAGCCGTATGGCTGCAATTTTGAGCCAAGGCGGTGAGTTTGCCTTTGTCATATTTACCGCGGCGAGCCAAGAGGGCATTTTGTCCAAAGAGCAAGTGGCGTTTCTGTTGGTGGTGGTCAGTCTATCCATGGTGACGACTCCTCTTTTGCTGATGGGACAAAAGAAGTGGTTTGCTCATACCCTGAATCAAGAAGAAGAGGGCATGACCACGAAAGTCGTGGATCGCCGACCACGCGTTATCATTGCAGGCTTTGGACGTTTCGGTCAGGTCGTCGGACGTTTAATGTATGCCAATAAAATCAAAGTGACAGTATTAGAAAGTGATGCCAGCCAAATCCACCTATTACGTAAGTATGGTTACAAAGTGTTTTATGGCGATGCTACACAAATTGACCTATTGAGGGCAGCTGGCGCTGATAAAGCGGAAGCATTGGTTATTTGTACTGATTCACCTGATGAGGTGATGGCCATCGTGGACATTTGTCGCGTGCACTTCCCGAAACTTAAGTTGTTAGCTCGAGCAAGAAGCCGTGTCGAGGCTTACCAGTTAATGAGTCATGGTGTAGAGAATTACTCTCGTGAAACATTTTTAGGGGCGCTAGATCTCGGTCGCCAAGCGCTCGTAGAACTGGGTATGCATCCTTATCAAGCAAAGCGGGCAGAAGCACATTTTCGCAAGTTGGATAATGCTATGCTTAAGGACTTATTGCCTCAACACAATGAAGATAAGAAATTAGCTCAAAGGGCGAAAGAGGCCCGCAAAGAGCTAGAAGAAATATTTGGTCGTGAAATGGAGAGCGACCATCAGTCACCTAATCATTGGAAGTAGTACTTGAGCCAAGACTCAAGCTAAGGAAATAGCGTGAAAATCAAGAAACGTTTTATTGCCGGCGCTAGCTGCCCAAATTGCAGCCAGCAAGATACCCTGCGCTGGTGGATTGAAAATAACATCGAATTAGTTGAGTGTGTCGAGTGTGAGTTTACAGAGCAGCGTAAACCACAATCTGTAGAGAAAAATAAACACTCAGATCAGGAAATGATCGGAATTTTTAAGCCGGAGTAATTGAACTTCGATAATTGATCCCCATAATACACCCAGATATCTCAGTACTTAACCCCATTCAGGTTAAGTCAATTAATCTCCCTGGAGTTAGTATGAAAATTGAAAAGAACGTTGTTGCAAGCCTTGCATACAAAGTAATGATGGAAGACGGTGTCGTTGTTGATCAATCAACAGCAGAAGCACCCCTAGATTACCTTCACGGTCACAACAACCTAATCACAGGTCTTGAAAAAGAACTTGAAGGTAAAGTGGCTGGCGACAAGTTCTCAGTTACGGTAGCTCCTGAAGAAGCTTACGGTGAGCACAACGATGCGCTAGTACAGCGCGTTCCTGCGGACGTGTTCCAAGGCGTTGAGCAAATCGAAGTGGGCATGCGCTTCCTAGCTGACACTGACCAAGGTCCAATCCCTGTTGAAGTAACAGAAGTTGACGGCAACGAAGTGGTTGTTGACGGTAACCATATGTTAGCTGGTCAAACACTAACTTTCGAAGTAGAAGTTATGTCTACACGTGAAGCAACAGCAGAAGAGATCGAACACGGTCACATCCACCAAGGTGGTGGCTGTTGTGGTGGTCACGATCATGACCACGATCACGAAGAAGAAGGCGGCTGCTGTGGCGGCGGTAGCTGTGGTTCTCACTAATCATAAGCTCCTTCACTAGATAATCTTATCTAGCAAAGCTTTGAAAAGCGCAAGTTGAGTTTCAACTTGCGCTTTTTGTTTATCTAAGGTGTAGTGCCAACCATACAAGGAATAACAGTTGGACAAAGCGATGACGAAACCTTTCTCGATTGCCATTCATGGCGGTGCAGGCACCATCTTGCGTGAACAGATGAGCGATGAGCTGCAACAATCCATCTTGGCGGATTTAGAAGCTGCGGTAAAAGCGGGACATCAAATTCTAGAAACGGGCGGTGAAGCCTTAGATGCAGTCGTAGCGGCAGTGAAAGTATTGGAAGACTCTCCTAACTTTAATGCGGGTAAAGGCTCAGTGCTGACCAACAACGAAATGGTTGAAATGGACGCTTCTGTGATGGATGGGCGAAACCTTGCAGCAGGTGCGGTCGCAGGTGTTCGTCATATCAGAAACCCAATTGAACTCGCTCGTGACGTGATGCGAAACAGCAATCATGTGTTGTTGGTGGGTGAGGGCGCAGAGACGTTTGCTTTTGAGCAAGGCCATGAGTACACCGAGCAAGATTACTTCTTTACTGATCGCCGTTATGAGCAGTTGCTGTCTATGCGTGAGAAAGGACTGTTTGCTTTGTCGGAATCTCGTTACCCAGATGACCGTAAGCACGGTACGGTTGGTGCGGTGGCATTGGACCAACAAGGCAACTTAGCCGCTGCCACCAGTACGGGTGGCGTGACGAATAAGAAATACAACCGAGTCGGAGATTCGGCTCTGATTGGTTGTGGTACGGTGGCCGAAAATGGCGTTGTGGCAGTTTCCACTACGGGTGTCGGTGAGTTCTTTATTCGTAAACGTGTTGCGGAAGACGTTGCAGCACGTATGCGTTACTTACAAGAAGATATTCATACGGCTTGTGAACACATTATCCAAGGTGATCTCAAACAGATGGGCGGAGAGGGCGGTTTGATTGCCATTGATGCTAAAGGTGAGATGCACTTTGCGATGAACAGTTCTGGCATGTACCGAGCAGGCATTAATACGCAAGGCGAGCTGAGCGTTAAAATCTACGCCGACGAATAGCTTCCTCTTGAGTACCTTCTTAAGTAATTAATACAACAAAGCCCAGAACATGTTCTGGGCTTTATGCTATTTGAGCCTGCATTTTAATAATGCGGTGGTGGGGTTTCTTCTGACGGATCGGCTAAATTCGACGAGTCCATATTTTTTACTTTACCTACCACATATTTCATCTGATCGAGCATCTTGGTAATTTGCAGTTGTTGCTGCGATAAAGCGCCGTTCAGATCTTCAATAGTCTGTTCTTGGAACGCAAGCTGACATTCTAAGTCATTAATGCGTGCTTCCAATTGCTGAATGATTTTTTCTGTCATGATCCGTTCTCTAACTGCCAAGCTTGGGCAATACCTGCTGAAGTAGCAGTAATTACGCGTTGTTTTGAATCAAAGGCTGCATCATACACGACCGCACGGGGAGGGCGAGTGTCTTTTTTGGGCTCCACTTCAAATCCACTCATTCGTTTTCCGGTTTGAGTATCCCATATTGACACACGGCCAGAAGGGCTTCCTGTGACTAGTTGAGTCCCGTCGTCAGAAAATCGTGCGGTAGAGAAAATTAATTGGCGTGACCAACTGCTCAACTGTGTGACTTCTTGTCCAGTTTTTAAATCCCAAACAATCGCTTGGTTTCCGCCATCAGATGTCATTGCTAATTTTCCATCTCTTTGCAGGGCCACGCGAACAATTCGTTGTTCATGTTCGAAGGTTCGTAGTACTTGTCCGGTTTCGGTGTCCCACAGATACGCTTTATAGTCATTACCTCCGGTTAGGGCGAAGCGCCCATTAGGAGAAATGGCCACGGAATTGACTTTTTCACGATGCGCAAGGAACTCCATGCGACGCCCGGTGACTAAGTTGACATAAATTGCTTTACCGTTGGATAACCCAAGCAGAACTTGTTCACCATTACTGGTGATATCAACGTCGCGAATGAGCGCATCAGAGATAGACCAAAGGCCTTCGGATTGCGTCCAGCCTAGGTCCCAAACTGCGAAGTTCATTTGGCTTGCTGTAATTGCGTAGCGACCATTGTCAGATATGCGGATATGGGAAACCACATTGGCATCGGCATCGAGTTCACCCAGATTGGCTAGTTGTTCATTTTGCTCTAGGTCCCACAACATCAAATGACGTTGTTGAGAATAGAGCAGAGCAAACCGTCCATCTCTGCTAAGTGCGAAGCTCGTCGCACCTTGAGGTTCTATCGGCCAACGCTGCACTTCACGCTCGGCGAAAAAGCAACCATTTAACGTGGTGATGACAATTAAATATAGGAATAAATGAAAAATTCTTTGCATCACATCTAATAATCCGGTTTGTGTCTTAAGACATATAGCTAGTATATTGGTATAACGATTGTCTTCACTAGTCTCATAGAAGATTTGTGCACAACAACCAATGGCAGAGCCATTATTGGGAGAATTTAATGAAATCAGTTTTAAAAGTGTCGCTACTTGCTGCAACAGTTATGCTAGCGGTAGGTTGTCAGAAAGAAGAAACTAAAACAGAAACCGCACCTCAAGCAGAACAAGTTCAAGCAGAAACCGGCAAAGCGGTTCACTTTAAAACCGACGACGACAAAGCGGCATACGCAATCGGTGTTTCATTTGCTAACTACCTAAGCACAAGCATCGACAAGCCAAGCGAAATCGGCATTAATCTTAACAAAGATTTGGTACTAAAAGGTATCGAAGACGTCTTCAAAGGCAATGCTGAATTGAATGAAGAAGAAACACGTGCAGCACTAGAATCTCTAGACAAGCGTGTTGCAGAAAAGATGCAAGCACAAGCGGCTGAGAAAGCAGCTGAAGCGAAAAAAGCTGGCGATGATTTCCGTGCTGAGTTTGAGAAGCAAGAAGGCGTAGTGAAGACAGATACAGGTCTTCTATACCAAGTAATGACACCAGCTGAAGGTGAGAAGCCAAAAGACACTGATACGGTTCAAGTACACTACAAAGGTACTCTGATCGACGGTACTCAGTTCGACAGCTCATACGATCGTGGTGAACCTGCAACGTTCCCACTTAACCGTGTAATCCCAGGTTGGACAGAGGGTGTTCAGCTAATGCCTGTGGGTTCTAAATTCAAATTCGTTATCCCGCCAGAGCTAGCATACGGTGACCAAGACACACCAAGCATTCCTGCTAACTCAACGCTAGTATTTGAAGTTGAGCTGCTAAAAGTTGAGAACGACAACGCAGAGCAATAACAATAAGCTGCGATAAGTTATTGAAAAAGGTCCGTTTAACGGGCCTTTTTTGTTCTAGGTCACTAGTTGGTGAGTTTGCTAGGTTGCTTTTCAAATTTTCTGATAAACTTACACCAATTTGTTGATTTTTCGCTCGAAGGCTTATGACAACTACAGAAACAATAAACGCGGAGATGTTGCTCGAAATGGAATCCGTTAACGTGATGCCGTTTACCGAGCACGACAAAATCATTTTAAGATCTTATGAGGCGGTCGTGGATGGTATCGCCAGCCTGATAGGTCCATTTTGTGAAATCGTTCTTCACTCTCTAGAAGACTTAAATACCTCTGCAATTAAAATCGCTAACGGTGAAAACACGGGGCGCCAAGTCGGCTCACCAATCACTGATTTAGCGCTTAAGATGCTAAAAGACATCGAAGGCTCGGAGCGCAACTTCTCACGTTCGTACTTTACCCGTGCAAAAGGTGGCGTGTTGATGAAGTCGATTACTGTCGCCATTCGTAATGGCGAAAATCGCGTGATTGGTTTGTTGTGTATCAACGTCAACTTGGATGCGCCTTTCTCGCAAGTCCTTCAGTCTTTCATGCCGACGCAAGAAGCGAAAGAAGCGGCTTCCTCGGTCAACTTTGCTAGTGACGTAGAAGAGCTGGTGGACCAAACTGTTGAACGCACCATCGAAGAGATCAATGCGGATAAATCCGTGTCTAACAACACCAAAAATCGCCAGATCGTGATGGAGTTGTACGACAAAGGTATCTTCGATATTAAAGATGCCATCAACCGTGTCGCGGATCGCCTTAATATTTCAAAACACACCGTTTACTTGTACATTCGTCAACGTAAAACCGAGGATGATGAAAGGTGAGTAAACTGACTTACACGTTAGTGGTGAATGGTCCCGTTTATGGCAGCCAGTCAGCGCGCAGTGCTTATCAGTTCGCCAAAGCGGTGATAGAGCAAGGCCATCAGCTAGTGAGCGTCTTCTTTTATCAAGATGGTGTGACTAATGGTACTGCTTTGAGTGTGCCAGCCAACGATGAATTTGATCTCAATAAGGCGTGGCAGTCTTTGGCTAAAGAGCATGGTGTTCGCCTAGAAACTTGTGTCGCGGCCGCTTTGCGTCGCGGGATTGTAAGTGAAGAAGAAGCGAATCAACATGGTTTGGTTCAGAACAATCTAGCCGATGGTTTTGAACAAGCAGGCTTAGGTAGCCTAGCTGAAGCGATGTTAACCCAAGACAGAGTGGTACAGTTTTGAGTCAGTTAACTTATCTATTTCGTAGTGCGCCACATGGCTGTGCAGCTGGTCGTGAAGGTGTGGATGCACTGTTAGCCGCGTCGGCTTACTGTGAAGATATCAGCGTCATTTTCATGGGTGACGGGGTATACCAGCTTCTACTCGGGCAAGACCCCAACAATATTTTGAGTAAAGATTACGCGCCGATGTTAAAGCTTTTCGATTTATACGACATCGAACAAGTCTTTGTGTGTTCAGAGTCGTTAACCCAGCGAGGTTTGGCGCAAGCGGATTTAGTCATTGAAGCCCAAGCGTTAAGCTCAGAACAGCTCAAAGCTAAGTTACAACACGCTGGCAAGCTACTGTCTTTTTGAGGAAGTTATGTTACACATCATAAAAACAGTCTCTGCTCTAGAAGACGCTATGCCTTTATGCAGTGAACAGGATGACATCTTACTTATAGAAGATGCAGTGTACGCTGCTAACTCGCAACATAAAGCATTTTCCCATCTAAAAAATCGCAGCGTATTTGTGTTAGAGAGCGATGCGCAAGCTCGCGGTATTGCAAATCGTATCAGTCCATCGCTGACGATTGTGAATTACTCAGGCTTCGTTGAACTAACAGCAAAACAGGATAAATCCCTAACTTGGGATTGAACAAGATTTGCTGTCGACAAAGCTTTACGGATGAATTGTTCTAATTGAACAAAAAAGATCCGTATATTTCTTGACACACCTCTCACTGCTGCATAGAATTTTGCGTCCCTAACTGCATTGGCAGTTGGGGATAGATTTTTCACAAAGCTTACTTTCAAGTAAATCAGGAGCTAGTTAATGGCAACTATTAACCAGTTGGTACGTAAGCCACGTGCAAAGCAAGTTGTTAAAAGCAACGTGCCTGCACTAGAAGCGTGCCCACAAAAACGTGGTGTATGTACTCGTGTTTACACTACTACACCTAAAAAACCTAACTCAGCACTTCGTAAAGTTTGTCGTGTACGTCTGACAAACGGCTTCGAAGTTACATCGTACATCGGCGGTGAAGGTCACAACCTTCAAGAGCACTCAGTTGTTCTAATCCGTGGTGGTCGTGTTAAAGACCTTCCAGGTGTGCGTTACCACACTGTTCGCGGCGCACTAGACTGTGCTGGCGTAAATGACCGTAAACAAGGTCGTTCTAAGTACGGTGTGAAGCGTCCTAAGTCTTAATGGATTCCGTTAAGTAAGGCCAAACACTAAATTATTTTTAATTTTTTGAAAAAACTGAAAAGTTTTGGATAAAACCTGAAGAAGACAACGGAGATAAATCCATGCCACGTCGTCGCGTCATTGGTCAGCGTAAGATCCTTCCAGATCCAAAATTCAAATCTGAATTGCTGGCAAAATTCGTTAACATCCTAATGGTTGACGGTAAAAAATCTACTGCAGAGAAAATCGTTTACACTGCACTAGATGCTATGGCTGAAAAGTCTGGTAAAGACCACTTAGCTATTTTTGAAGAAGCTCTTGAAAACGTTCGCCCAGCGGTAGAGGTTAAATCTCGCCGTGTTGGTGGTTCAACTTACCAAGTACCTGTAGAAGTACGTCCGGTTCGCCGTAACGCACTTGCTATGCGTTGGTTGGTTGAAGCTGCGCGCAAGCGTGGTGAAAAATCTATGGCTCAACGCCTAGCTGCTGAAATGCTAGACGCGTCTGAGAACAAAGGTACTGCGGTTAAGAAACGTGAAGACGTTCACCGCATGGCTGACGCAAACAAAGCGTTCGCTCATTACCGTTGGTAATACCTTCTGTGCTGCGAGGTTCTCTCGCAGCACTTTTCTATACTCTAAGGTACACCTTAGTAAGAGGATACAATCGTGGCTCGTAAAACTCCTATTGAGCTATACCGTAATATCGGTATCTGTGCTCACGTAGATGCAGGAAAAACAACCACAACTGAGCGTATTCTGTTCTACACTGGCCTTTCTCACAAAATCGGCGAAGTTCACGATGGTGCAGCAACCATGGACTGGATGGAGCAGGAGCAGGAGCGTGGTATCACTATCACATCCGCTGCGACTACTACATTCTGGCGTGGTATGGAAGCACAGTTCCCTGAGCATCGCGTAAACATCATTGATACCCCTGGACACGTTGACTTTACTATCGAAGTAGAGCGTTCTCTTCGTGTACTTGATGGTGCTGTGGTTGTGTTCTGTGGCTCATCTGGTGTTGAACCTCAGTCTGAAACTGTATGGCGTCAAGCAGACAAATACCACGTTCCACGTTTGGTATTTGTAAACAAGATGGACCGTGCGGGCGCAGACTTCCTACGCGTTGTGAACCAAATTAAGAATCGTCTTGGTGCGACTCCTGTTCCAATCCAGCTGAACGTTGGTGCGGAAGATGAGTTCAGAGGTGTCATCGACCTTATCAAGATGAAAATGATCAACTGGAATGATGCCGATCAAGGCACTTCGTTTACTTACGAAGACATCCCAGCTGACATGATTGAACTTGCTGAAGAGTGGCGCAACCACATGGTTGAATCCGCTGCTGAAGCTAGCGAAGAGCTGATGGACAAGTACCTTGAAGAAGGTGAATTGACTGAAGCTGAGCTCAAACAAGCTTTACGTACTCGCACACTAAATAACGAAATCGTACTGGCTACTTGTGGTAGTGCGTTTAAGAACAAAGGTGTTCAAGCGGTACTGGATGCAGTAGTTGAGTTCTTGCCATCGCCAGTTGACGTACCTGCAATTAAAGGTGTCGACGAAAGAGAAAATGAAGTTGAGCGTCATGCTGACGACAACGAACCTTTCTCTGCGCTAGCGTTTAAGATTGCGACTGACCCATTCGTGGGCACGTTAACTTTCATGCGTGTTTACTCCGGTGTTGTAAACTCGGGTGACGCTGTTTACAACTCAGTAAAAGAGAAGAAAGAGCGTTTCGGTCGTATCGTTCAGATGCATGCGAATAAGCGTGAAGAAGTGAAAGAAGTTCGCGCTGGTGATATTGCAGCTGCTATCGGTCTGAAAGACGTAACAACAGGTGACACACTGTGTGATCAGAACCACAAAGTGATTCTAGAACGCATGGAGTTCCCTGAACCAGTTATTCAGATTGCTGTAGAGCCTCGTTCTAAGGCAGACCAAGAGAAAATGGCTATCGCGCTAGGTAAACTAGCAGCGGAAGATCCATCATTCCGCGTGGAAACGGACGACGAATCAGGTCAGACTCTGATCTCAGGTATGGGTGAACTTCACCTAGACATTATCGTTGATCGTATGAAGCGTGAATTCAGCGTTGATTGTAACGTTGGTAAACCTCAGGTTGCTTACCGTGAAACCATTCGTGGTAAAGCGGAAGTTGAAGGTAAGTTTGTTCGTCAATCAGGTGGTCGTGGTCAATACGGTCATGTTTGGGTCAAACTTGAGCCTTCTGAGCCTGGTGAAGGTTTCGTATTCGTAGACGAAATCGTGGGCGGTGTGATTCCTAAGGAATACATCAGCTCGGTATCGAAAGGTATCGAAGAGCAAATGAATAGTGGTGTTCTAGCGGGTTACCCTGTACTAGATATTAAAGCTACACTATTTGATGGTTCTTACCACGATGTAGACTCAAGCGAGATGGCGTTTAAGATCGCTGGCTCGATGGCATTCAAGAAAGGTGCACTAGAAGCACAACCTGTGATTCTAGAACCTATGATGAATGTCGAAGTAACCACTCCGGAAGACTGGATGGGTGACGTTGTTGGTGACCTAAACCGTCGTCGCGGTATCATTGAAGGCATGGACGAAGGTGTGGCTGGTCTTAAGATCATCCGTGCTCAAGTACCACTATCCGAAATGTTCGGTTACGCAACTGATCTACGTTCTGCAACTCAAGGCCGTGCGTCTTACTCTATGGAGTTTCACGAGTACGCTGAAGTGCCGAAAAACTTCGCAGATAAAATTATTGCAGAGCGTGGTTACTAATTGACGATTGAACTGCAAAAAGTTTACGACTTTTTGCGAGATCAGGGCGTCCAAATATTGCGCTAACGGGCGTTGGCGCATAAAATAACAATTTCTGGCGCGTCGTCGATCAATAATGATCACGACGAATCATAACTAGGAAGGAACACGATCGTGTCTAAAGAAAAATTTGAACGTACGAAACCGCACGTTAACGTTGGTACTATCGGCCACGTTGACCACGGTAAAACA
>NZ_JAWOQQ010000023.1:0-51592 GCF_033337405.1 Vibrio sp. YT-16 | reverse complement strand
GTCTACGTTTCGCGATCCGTGAAGGTGGCCGTACAGTAGGTGCTGGTGTTGTTGCTAAGATCTTCGACTAATTCATAACGAATTAAACGAAATCTTGCACTGTTCTTCTTTTTGAAGAAAGCGCATCGAAAAGGGAAGCTTAGGCTTCCCTTTTTCATTTCTAGATTACATTTAGTTATAAGTGTTGAAATAAAAGACGTCACTTTTTCGATTTAAAAACAGAGTTTTACCGGCTTTTTTTCTTAACGCTTTTACTCACCCCTCTTAACCCTTTGATCTTTTCCTGCAGCGGTAAAATCGTTATAACCAAATATTCTGAGCGGACACCATAATGCGACTGGTAACAAGAACTATTCTTGTTTATATTGTTTGTCACAGATTAGTTTTATAGGTTTTTTGAGTATGTACGTTTGTCTTTGCCATGGTGTCTCCGACAAAAAAATTAGGAAGTTGGCGATAGATGAAGGCGTAACAGATATTAAAGGAATCAAAAAGTGCACGGCATTGGGCAGCCAATGTGGTAAGTGCATCAGACAGGCCAAGGAAATTTTAGCGGAAACTAGTTACACGGAATTTAAACAAGCCAGCTAATTGCTGTAAGTATGCAGTAATTATTTGCCTTACATTTTGACACCTTCTCATTTGCTTCTACATTTAAATGAAGCCAAAGAGGAGGGTTTTGTCATGAAAGGCGATCCAATCATCATTCAACATCTCAATAAAGTGCTCGGTAACGAGCTCGTCGCTATTAATCAGTATTTTCTTCACGCCCGAATGTATAAAGACTGGGGCTTAAAGCACCTAGCAGACAAGGAATATCACGAATCTATCGATGAGATGAAGCATGCCGATCATCTAATTGAGCGTATTTTGTTCCTTGAAGGCCTACCGAACCTACAAGATTTAGGTAAGTTGATGATTGGTGAAGATACCAAGGAAATGCTCGAGTGTGATTTAAAGCTTGAAATGGCGGCTATTCCAGATTTAAAAGATGCGATTGCCTACGCTGAAGACATTCGAGATTATGTGTCTCGAGATCTCTTCCAAGATATTCTTGAAGATGAAGAAGAACATGTTGATTGGCTAGAGACGCAACTTGGCTTGATTGAAATGTCTGGTATTGAGAATTATCTCCAAGCGCAATACGTGGACGAAGAGTAACGATACTTTCTGAGTTTGCATACTCCAATAATAGTAAGAAGAAAGAGCACCTGACTCGAAAATCAGGTGCTTAACCCCGTTATCTGGTCTAATCTCTTTTATTATCGGCTTTTTAAGGATATTGCTCGCAATCTTGCCTATGAAGTTTGATTTCTATCCGATAGAATTTATGCCCCCTTACCTAAAAATAAAAAAGAGAAACGTCCATGTCTGAAGACAACCACCAAGCAGCCACTCCAGAAGAAGAACATCGCCAAAAAGCATTGGATTACCATGCTTATCCAACTCCAGGAAAGATTGCTGTCGAACTGACAAAGCCTGCGGAAACGGCGGGTGATCTTGCCCTTGCTTACAGCCCTGGTGTTGCAGAGCCAGTGCGTGAAATCGCACAAAACCCGGATAACGTGTACAAGTACACTGCAAAAGGGAACATGGTTGCTGTTATTTCTAACGGTACCGCTATTCTAGGTCTAGGTAACCTAGGTCCACTTGCATCTAAGCCAGTGATGGAAGGTAAAGCGTTACTGTTTAAGCGTTTTGCAGGTCTTGACTCTATTGATATTGAAGTTAAGCACCGCACGATCGATGAATTTGTTGATACTGTTGCGAGCATTGCAGACACTTTTGGCGGTATCAACCTTGAAGATATTAAAGCACCAGACTGTTTTGAGATTGAAAAGCGTCTGATTGAACGTTGTGATGTACCAGTATTCCACGATGATCAACATGGTACTGCTATTGTAACGGCAGCGGGTATGCTGAATGCAATCGAACTTCAAGGTAAGAAACTTGAAGATTCAACAATTGTTTGTCTTGGCGCCGGCGCTGCCGCTGTAGCGTGTATGGAGCTTCTGATCAAATGCGGCGCAATGCGCGAAAAAATCTACATGCTAGATCGCAAAGGTGTGATTCACACTCGTCGTGATGATCTTAATGAATATAAGCAGCTATTTGCGAACAATACAGATAAGCGCACACTAGAAGACGTGATTGAAGGTGCAGATCTGTTCCTAGGTGTATCTGGTCCAAACCTATTGCCAGCGGAAGCGTTGAAGTTGATGGCAGATAAGCCAATCGTATTCGCATGTTCTAACCCGGATCCTGAAATCAAGCCGGAACTTGCTCACGCAGTTCGTGATGACTTGATCATGGGTACTGGCCGTAGTGATTATCCTAACCAAGTTAACAACGTATTGTGTTTCCCATTCATTTTCCGCGGTGCTCTTGATGTGCGTGCAAGTGAAATCAATGATGAAATGAAACTTGCAGCCGTTGAGGCGATTCGTGAGCTAGCAAAAGAGCCTGTACCTGAAGCCGTATTGAAGGCTGCAGGTGTTGATAAGCTAGAGTTTGGTGCGGACTATATTATTCCAAAACCAATGGATTCACGTTTGCTACCACGTGTTGCAAAAGCGGTTGCTCAGGCGGCGGTTAATTCAGGTGTAGCTCGTATCGAGATGCCTGAAAACTACATGGCAGAGTAATATATCTTTCAGATGTGATACACAAAAATGGGACGCTATTGCGTCCCATTTTTTATGTCATTCATTTGGCTCGAGGCAAGAGTTATTACCTGAAACCTCTTATCAGGCTTTTTTATTCTTCGTCGAATGACTCAAATTCGATGCCCATTTCCGTCATCAGCGCTTTTACTTCTGTTGGAATATCATCAGGACGGTCTTTACGAAGGTCTTCATCTGTCGGAAGTGGCTGACCTGTGTACGCGTGCAAAAATGCCTCGCATAGCAATTCACTATTGGTTGCATGGCGTAAGTTATTGATCTGACGGCGAGTACGCTCATCAGTTAGCACCTTTAAAACTTTTAGCGGGATAGAGACGGTAATTTTTTTTACTTGTTCGCTTTTTTTGCCGTGCTCTGCATATGGGCTAATGTATTCGCCATTCCAGTCAGCCATTGCACACCTTCATTTATGTAATCGGTTAAAAATAATTTAGGTGCTGATTTTAGCTGCATTTACCGCCATAAGCAAAGACATATAGACGTCTAGAAGTGTTGACGTCTCATTTTTTGACGAGTAAAGTGAACATAACAGCAAAGGAAGCGTGTTGATCACTTTATGTTACTCATTAGATATAGCGCATTCCTATTTAGAAGTCATTACCCGTGAAAGGATACACCCATGAGCACTCGCAAACCTGCGACCATTGCAGTACGCACTGGTATTGAATCAGACAGCCAATATCATGCTGTCGTTCCACCTATTTATCTTTCCACTAACTATGGTTTTCCTGCTTTTGGTGAAGTGCCCAAGTATGATTACACACGATCTGGTAATCCAAACCGCGGACTGTTGGAAAGTGCGCTATCTGAACTTGAGTCTGGAAAAGGAGCGGTTGTTACTAACTGCGGTACGTCGGCATTAAATTTATGGGTTTCCGCTTTTCTCGGCCCAGATGATCTCATTATTGCTCCTCACGATTGTTATGGTGGTACCTATCGTCTTTTTAATACCCGAGCTAACAAAGGCGATTTTAAGGTTCAGTTTGTCGATCAATCAGACGAACAGGCTTTAGATGCTGCATTGGCACAAAAACCAAAACTCATTTTGCTAGAAACTCCGTCAAACCCTCTGGTTCGCGTAGTGGATATTGCAGCTACTTGTGAAAAAGCGAAACAAATCGGCGCGTTAGTTGCGGTGGACAATACCTTTTTGACACCCGTGTACCAAAAACCTTTAGAGTTAGGTGCGGATTTTGTTATCCACTCCACAACAAAGTACATCAACGGTCATTCGGACGTAATTGGTGGGGTAATCATCACCAACACAGAAGCGCATGCAGAAGAGCTTGCATGGTGGGGTAATTGTATTGGTGCAACGGGCACACCTTTCGATAGTTACATGACACTGCGAGGTATTCGTACGCTTGCTGCTCGTATGAGAGTACATGAAGAGAGCTCACAGCAGGTACTGGCTTACCTACAGAAACAAGCGTTAGTTAAAACTATCTATCATCCAAGCCTGCCGGAACATCCAGGTCACGACATTGCTAAAAAGCAGCAAACGGGCTTTGGCTCTATGTTGAGTTTTGAGTTTGCTGGTTCGTTTGAGCAGTTAAAGGTGTTTGTGAAAGAGCTCCAACTGTTTTCATTAGCAGAGTCATTAGGTGGTGTAGAAAGTTTGATTTGCCACCCAGCATCCATGACGCACCGTGCAATGGGTGAGGAGGCGCTGGCGGAGGCTGGGGTCTCTCATCAACTATTGCGTTTGTCTGTCGGTTTGGAAGATGTACAAGACCTCATCACAGATTTAGAACAAGCGTTCGCTAAAGCTACCCAGTAATAGGAGACGATAACAATGACTGTACAACGTCAGCTGCATAAGTTTGGTGGCAGTAGCTTAGCAAACCCAGAATGCTACTTACGCGTTGTGGGTATTCTCAAGGAGTATTCGACAGAAAATGATCTGGTGGTCGTCTCTGCTGCAGGAAAAACCACTAACCGCTTGATTGAGTTTTTGGAAGGGTTAAATAAAGATGGCCGAATTGCGCATGAAGCGCTTCAAAGCTTAAGACAGTTTCAAACTGAGCTAATAGAAAGCTTGTTGGAGAGTGAAACAAAAGAAGAGCTGTTAGCTTTATTACATGATGAGTTCAGTACTCTCTCGGAGCTGACTGCACCACTCACTAATGCGCAAAAAGCCGCGGTACTGGGGCACGGAGAAGTATGGTCTGCTCGCCTATTGGCCGCGTTATTATCTCAACGTTCTATCCCTGCGGTTGCACAAGATGCACGAGCGTTTTTACGTGCAGAAGCGGGAACTCAACCAGAGGTTGATCGTGCTCGTTCATACCCTTTAATTAAAGAGATCCTCGCGCAGCATAACCATAAACGTGTGGTAATTACTGGCTTTATGGCTCAGAACGAGGCAGGAGAAACCATTCTACTTGGTCGTAACGGCTCTGACTATTCTGCAACGGTCATAGGCGCGCTTGCTGAAGTCAGTACTGTCACGATTTGGAGTGATGTTGCTGGTGTCTATAGTGCCGATCCACGTTTGGTGTCTGACGCTTGTTTATTACCGTTACTTCGATTGGATGAAGCCAGTGAACTTGCTCGCTTAGCTGCCCCAGTGCTACACAGTCGTACGCTTCAGCCTGTGGCGCAAAGTACCATGGACCTTAATCTCAAGTGTAGCTATCTGCCAGAGTCGGGTTCTACTCGTATTGAGCGTGTATTGGCATCTGGTCGTGGCGCTAAAATTATTACTTCACTGGATGATGTTTTATTGGTGCAGTTGTCTTTCATGCATGGGCACGACTTCGAAAAAACACAGAGTGATGTATTACAAGCGTTGCAGCGCGCGCAATTAGAGCCACTGGCATTTGAAGCTCAATCCGATCAGCATACGCTACGCTTGGCTTACACCGCAGAAATCGCCGGTGGTGCATTGAAACACTTGCAAGAGCTTGCGGTAGAGGCAGAAATTAAGCTAAAAGAAGGTTACTCGCTCTTAGCTGCGGTAGGTGCAGGCGTTACGAAAAACGCCAATCATTGCTTTGGCTTTTATCAGAAGCTAAAGCACTCTCCGGTAGAATTTATCTCTGAAACAGACTCAGGGCTGAGCCTAGTCGCTGTTTTGCGCCGTACTGATACCGAGGCGTTGGTTCAAACGATTCATAGCCAGTTGTTCCAAGCGCAAAAACGCGTGGCAGTGGCTTTATGTGGCAAGGGTAATATTGGTTCTAGTTGGTTAAATTTATTTGCGACGCAAAAAAGTGAGCTCGAAAAACGTCATGGTATGAGCTTTGATCTTGTCGCGGTTGTGGATAGCCAAACCTATTGGTTCGATGAGCAAGGTATTGAGGCGGCGAGTGTTGCTGAACGATTTGATGATGAAAGCATAGCCAACAATGGGGATTGGCTGGCACGTTTGGGAGCGCTTAAAAGCTATGATGAAGCCGTCGTGCTTGATGTTACCGCGAGTAAAGAGTTAGCTCAGCGCTACGTAGAAATCGCACAGCAAGGCATTCATTTGATTTCCGCTAACAAAGTGGCCGGTTCCGCAGATAGTCAGTACTACCATCAGGTTCAAGATGCATTCGCTAAAATTGGTCGTCATTGGCTATACAACGCAACGGTTGGTGCTGGGTTACCGATAAACCATACCGTGCGAGATCTTCGTGAAAGTGGGGATGAAATCGTTGCTCTATCGGGGATTTTCTCGGGGACGTTATCATGGCTGTTCCAACAGTTTGATGGTTCTGTGCCATTTAATGATTTAGTCGATCTTGCTTGGCAGCAAGGTTTAACCGAACCTGACCCTCGTTCTGATTTAGATGGCTCCGATGTAATGCGTAAGTTAGTCATCTTGGCTCGAGAATCGGGCCTAGATATTGAACCAGACAGCGTTAAAGTTGAGTCTTTGGTGCCAGAAGAATTAAGAGAACTGAGCTTAGATGATTTCTTCGATAATGGAGCGTTGTTGAGTGAAATACTTCAAGAGCGTCTGACAAAAGCACAGAGAAACGATCAAGTGCTTCGCTATGTGGCGCGTTTAGAAAAAAATGGTAAAGCAACGGTGGGAGTCGAAGCGTTATCTCGTGAGCACGCGCTCGCCAACTTATTGCCATGCGATAACATTTTTGCCATAGAGAGCAAGTGGTACAAAGATAACCCTCTGGTCATTCGAGGACCAGGCGCAGGCAGAGAAGTGACAGCCGGCGCTATTCAATCCGACCTCAACCGATTGGCTGGTTTATTTTAAAGTTGCGATTGACCTAAAAACCCTGGAATTAATCCAGGGTTTTTTATTCCCCTATCAGTGCCATACTGAAGTCATAACCCGTGCAAAATGGCGAGATGATGCTCAAGTAGAAACTTGAACTATCTTCATTATTAACTTGAGAAAAATTCATAATTACAAGGTTGACATTAAATCGTATTCAATACATTCTGTAGACATATAGACGTCTAAACGTCGATTTTAAGGATTTGTTTTCGTGGCGGAGTGCCGCAGGGAGAGTAAGATGGGATATACGCACGCAGGCCATATCGACGCCTTGAACCAGAATATTGCTGAGTTATCAGATAACATCAATGTATCGTTTGAGTTTTTTCCGCCAAGCAGCGCTAAGATGGAAGAAACACTTTGGAATTCAGTGCACCGTCTTAAAACGCTTCAACCTAAATTTGTTTCTGTGACTTACGGTGCGAACTCCGGCGAGCGTGACAGAACACACTCCATCATTAAAGAAATTAAAGCAACAACCGGATTGGTTGCCGCTCCCCATCTCACTTGTATTGATGCGACTCGTGAAGAGTTGATTAATATTGCCGATGATTATTGGAACAATGGTATTGAAAATATCGTCGCTCTGCGTGGTGATATTCCTCCAGGTGGCGGTGCGCCTGATATGTATGCCTCGGATTTGGTTGAGCTGCTGAAATCACGCCACGATTTCGATATCTCCGTTGCTGCATTCCCTGAGGTTCACCCTGAAGCTAAAAGCGCTCAGTCTGACTTATTGAACCTAAAACGTAAGGTAGATGCAGGTGCAAACCGTGCTATTACTCAGTTCTTTTTTGACGTTGAGTCTTACCTGCGATTCCGTGACCGTTGTGTCGCAGCAGGAATTGACGTAGAAATTGTGCCAGGAATTTTGCCTGTATCGAACTTTAAGCAAGCTTCTCGCTTTGCGGCACAGAACAATGTGAAAGTACCAGGATGGATGAGCAAACAATTCGATGGCTTGGATGATGATCCGGTGACTCGCCAGCTTGTAGGAGCTAGCCAAGCTATTGATATGGTGCGTGTACTGAGTCGTGAAGGGGTTAAGGATTTTCACTTCTACACACTAAACCGTGCAGAGATGACTTACGCGTTATGCCATACGTTGGGTGTTCGTCCTCGCGCAGTAGTCGGTGCGTAAACCTAGTTTCAAAAAGATAAAAGGCTTGCCAAGTGGCAAGCCTTTTTCGTTTTATCAAAGCAAAAGGAGTTTAACCAATCACTTCAAGTTCAGTTAGAACTTCTTCTGCCCAAGTGATCCAAGTTTCACGTAACAGTAGGTTACGGCGAAGCGTTAGACGTTCTAGGCGAGCTTGTTTATCTAAAGTTGACGGCGTTGCGTAGTAAGCCGCTTCAATTTCTTTGTAGTGAGAAACCAGTTTGCGAGACTCTTCAACTAGCTCGGCGAGTTGGTCACGGAATGGAGCCGCTGGTTGAACGGCACATGCCATCAATTTCGCTGAAAACTCATCACGAACTGTTGGGTGTGCAGTTGGTTGATCAAACCACTCTCCTAAAGCGCTGCGACCAGCGTCTGTAATGGAGTAAACCTTGCGGTCTGGTTTGCCTTCTTGGGGTTCTAATACGCAAGTAACCAGTTCTTTCTCAGCCATTTTGTTGAGTTCACGGTACACCTGTTGGTGGCTTGCTTTCCAGAAGTAACCGATGCTAGCAGAGAATTCTTTAGTGATATCGTAACCGGTTGCGTCGCGAGTGCTAAGAACAGTTAAGATTACGTGTGGTAATGACATGTCTTCAATCCAAATGGTCAATAAACTTGTAAACAAGCTACTTATACTTTCAGCTGCGCTCTTACTGGCACTTGAGTTTTTTAATGTATAAGTAGCACCAACAATGTTGGTCCTGTCACCTTAAAGCCGTTTATCACCTAGAGAGATGGGGAGTCCCATCAAGGCTGGAGCAGGTATGATTGGATTTATGAGCTCTCAGCAGGCAAGTAGTATATAAATAATAAGCATGAAGTGGAATAGTAGGACAAAATTACCCTAAAAAACTAACATAATAATCAATAGTGTTAACTTGTGGTTTTTTATTCTTTTATTTTGGTATTTTTTGGGTCTATAGTGGTATATTTAACTGCCTTTGTTTTGGTGCGATTATCCTGTGATAAAAAAAAGCTGAGCATTTGCCCAGCTTTTTATTAAAAATGAAACGATTAGCCTGTGTTGCGCATACCAGCAGCAATACCAGCAATCGTCACCATCAACGCTTCTTCCAAGTTTGCAGAAGCTTCTTCGGTTTGACGCGTGCGGTATAGTAGCTCTGCCTGTAGCATATTCAATGGCTCAACGTAGATATTGCGTAAGCGAATCGACTCGAGTCCCCAAGGGTCATGCTGCATCAAGTTTTCATTGTTCTCTACATTCAGTACCGCTTTGATGTCTTCTTGAAGCTGAGCACGAAGTTTTTCACCGAGTGGACGGAGCGACTCATCCACCAATCGCTCATCGTAGTAGCGAGAGATATCAATATTACACTTCGAGTACACCATCTCTAGCATGCCGAGACGAGTAGAGAAAAACGGCCATTCGCGGCACATCTCTTCGAGCAATGCTTGGTGGCCTTTATCGATCGAGTATTGAATCGCTTCACCTGCGCCTAGCCATGCAGGAAGTACCAAACGGTTTTGACTCCATGAGAAGATCCACGGGATTGCACGTAAGCTTTCTACTCCGCCCTTAGGGTTGCGTTTTGCAGGACGAGAACCAAGTGGCAACTTACCGAGTTCGAGTTCTGGTGTTGCTTGGCGGAAGTAAGGCACGAAATCTGGCTCGCCACGAACCACATTTCGGTAAGACTCACAGCTTACTTCTGATAGCACTTCCATCAAGTCGCGCCATTCTTGTTTTGGCTCCGGTGGCGGTAACAAGTTGGCTTCCAGAATCGCACTTGCGTATAGGTTAAAGCTGTTTACTGCGACATCTGGGAGACCCAGTTTAAAGCGGATCATCTCGCCTTGCTCTGTTACACGTAAACCGCCTTTCAAGCTTTTTGGTGGTTGCGACAAAAGCGCAGCATGCGCAGGTGCGCCACCGCGACCGACTGTGCCCCCACGACCATGGAATAGAGTTAGCTCAACGCCTTCTTCTTCAGCCACTTTAACTAACGATTCCATCGCATGATACTGAGCCCAACCTGCAGACATAACACCTGCATCTTTCGCTGAGTCAGAGTAACCAATCATGACCATCTGGTGGTTTTGGATAAAACCACGGTAAAGGTCAATCCCCATAAGCTGCTTGATGACCGATTCCGCGTTGTTCAAATCGTCTAGCGTTTCGAACAGAGGACACACATCCATGCGGTAAGGGCAACCAGCTTCTTGTAGCAGTAGATGAACGGCTAGTACGTCAGAGGCGGTACGTGCCATTGAAATAACGTAAGCGCCAAACGCTTCACGCGGTTGTGCTGCAACAATCTTGCAGGTATCCAAAACCTCTTTGACGGGTTCAGACGGTTCCCAATCACGAGGGAGAAGCGGACGTTTAGATGCCAGCTCGTTAGTTAGAAAAGCAATCTTATCTTGCTCACTCCATTGTTCGTAATCACCAATACCTAAGTAGCGAGTCAGTTCAGACAAGACGTCTGAGTGACGCGTGCTCTCCTGGCGGATATCAAGACGTACAAGATGGATACCAAATGCTTTTACGCGGCGTAGTGTATCCAGTAGTGAGCCGTTGGCTATTACACCCATGCCACATTCGTTTAGTGACTGGTAGCAGGCATACAGCGGTTCCCAAAGTTGCTCGACTTTTTGCAGTGGTGCTTTAACAGCCAGCTTTTGACCGTGGATCTTAGCATCGAGAATATCTTTGGTTTCATTGAGCAGAGTGCGTAATTGCTTCAGGATCGCACGGTATGGTTCGTGCTGATCTTCGCCAGCAAGTTCACGGACTTGATCGTTTGAAACTGTCATTGACAGCTCGCTGATCAACTCGTTGATGTCATTGAGATAAAGATCGGCGGCTTTCCAACGAGACAATAGTAAGACTTCACGCGTAACGTTGTGAGTAACAAACGGGTTACCGTCACGGTCACCGCCCATCCAAGAGGAGAAGTGCACTGGGCGAGCATCAATGGGTAAACCTTCTCCAAGGTAAGATTTTAGACGGTCATTCATCTCACGTAGGAAGTCCGGTACCGCTTCCCATAGCGAGTTTTCAACGACCGCAAAGCCCCACTTTGCTTCATCCAACGGAGTAGGGCGTTGTTGTCGAATCACGTCTGAATGCCAGCCTTGGGCAATCAGTTGCTCTAGGCGGCGTTCGGTTTTTCTGCGCTCTTTAGAAGAAAGATCGCTTAGCTCCAACTTTGATAAGCACTCGTTTATCTTGACCAGTTTGTTGATCATCGTACGGCGCGTAATTTCTGTTGGGTGAGCCGTCAATACCAATTCAATATTTAGATCACGAACCGCTTGGGCAGTGTCCAGTTTGCTCACATCGTTTTGTACCAGTTTAGAAAACAGCGAGTTAATCGCGTCTGGTTCACAAATGTGCTCTTCACAATGGCGTGAAATCGTGTGGTATTGCTCAGCGATATTGGTGAGGTTTAGAAATTGGTTAAACGCGCGAGTAACGGGCGTTAGCTGCTCATCAGGTAGATGTTTGATTTCTTCGATCAAGCTGTCCCTGTCTGCTTGATTCCCTGCTTGAGCTGATTTGGATAATTTACGAATGGTTTCCACTTTCTCGAAGATTTCTTCGCCATGGGCATCGCGAATGGTGTTACCCAATAAGTGGCCTAACATGCGCACATTACTTTTGAGTGCGGCGTATTTCTCGTTCATTGTCGTCCTGCCTCGTAAAAAAACTACATCCATTGTCCTTGTTAAGACTCCAATCTAGCGAAAAGCACCAGTTATAGTCAAATAAAGCAGACTAAGTTTGCAATTATTCCGCTGTCTCCTGATTTAGAGCAAATTTACGGCAGCCATAGAGTAAGAAGTGAAAATTAATTACAAAATAACAAGTTAAATAAGTGTTAAGACTAGCGCTAAATTGTGAAGATAAAAAGATGCAGCTCAATCGAGCTGCACAGACTTTTGAGCTTAAACGCGTATTAACAGCAGTACTTGACCATCGCCTTTGAAAGCACATCAATTGTGGGGTCGATAAAGTCGAAGGATAGAAACTCATCCGGTTGATGGGCTTGGTCGATTGACCCAGGGCCGAGCACCAAGGTTGGACACAACTGCTGTAGAAATGGTGCTTCAGTACAGTAGTTCACGGTTTCTGAACTGGTTTGGCAGATCTCTTCAACACCACCAATAAATGGGTGGTCATGTTGGCATTCGTAACCCGGAATAGGCTCATGCAATGGAATAATCTCCAGTCTCCCAGGCCATTTCGCTTCGACTTCTTTTAATGCTCCGCGCAACATGTTCTCTAAACCATCAAGGCTAATGCCGGGAAGAGGACGCACGTCGTAATGCAGCTCACAGCAACCACAAATACGGTTAGCGCTGTCACCACCGTGAATGTGTCCAAGATTTAGGGTAGGGCTTGGAATGGCAAAACCCGGATGGTGATATTCTTTAATCAATTTGTCACGCAGTTGCATCATGGCGAACATGACTTCATGCATGATCTCAATAGCGTTAACGCCAAGCGCTGGGTCCGATGAGTGACCGGACTTGCCTGTTACGCGAATGGCATTTGCCACATGCCCTTTATGACCTCGAATTGGTACAAGGCTGGTGGGTTCACCAATGATGCAGTAATCCGGCTTAAATGGGGCGTTTGCTGTGAAATGTCGCGCGCCCAGCATGGTGGTCTCTTCGTCACAAGTGGCTAATACGTAAAGTGGTTTGCTCTGCTTGCTCCAATCGACTTTCTTCACTGCTTCATAAATAAAGGCGAAAAAGCCTTTCATGTCTGCTGTGCCTAAACCGTAGAAGCGGTTGTCTTTTTCCGTCAGTTTATGCGGATCAAAATTCCATCGCCCTTGATCGAATGGCACGGTATCACTATGGCCAGCAAGTAAAAGGCCACCTTCTCCCTCTCCCATACGTGCGATCATATTGTGCTTGCCTGGCTCGACTTCGATCACTTCAACGCTAAAACCCAGATCTTTAAACCAAGATGCGAGTTTTTCGATGACTTTTGCATTGCCCTGATCCCAGCTCGGATCCGTGGAGCTGATAGAAGAGGTGCTGACGAGTCCTTCATAGACCTCTAGAAAAGTTGGTAATTGCATGGATTCTTCAAATCTCCTGTTGACAGACAGACCACAAAAATGTAAAAAACATATTAAATCATATTTAATGAATAAAAAATCAAAATAAAGCAAAAATTAAATATGAATAGTCATTTGAGCCTTTAAGTATATGGATGTCACACAATGCTAAAAACCACGATTATTGGAGCCAGCGGTTACACCGGCGCAGAGTTAGCGTTAATGGTTAATAAACACCCACAACTCACGCTATCAGGTTTATACGTTTCCGCCAACAGTGTTGATGCGGGAAAGAGCATCGCGCAGCTGCACGGTAAGCTAGCGGGCATCATTGATATGCCAGTTTTACCACTAACGGATCCACTGCAAATCGCTCAAGAATCGGACGTGGTGTTTTTGGCAACGGCTCACGAAGTCAGCCATGATTTAGCCCCAACTTTCTTGGAGGCAGGCTGTCAGGTATTCGATTTATCGGGTGCATTCCGTGTGAAAAGTGAAGGCTTTTACGACACTTTTTATGGCTTCGCACATCAACATAACAACTGGCTAGATAAAGCAGCATACGGCTTAGCTGAGTGGAACCAAGAATCAATAAAAACCACTCCTTTGATTGCAGTAGCAGGTTGCTACCCAACCGCTTCACAGCTTGCAATCAAACCTTTATTAGAACATGCGTTGCTCGATACCAACCAATGGCCAGTGATCAACGCAACCAGTGGTGTATCAGGTGCAGGGCGTAAAGCCTCCATGGTTAACAGCTTCTGTGAAGTGAGCTTGCAACCCTATGGTGTATTTAACCATCGTCACCAGCCAGAGATTGCTCAGCACTTGGGTTGCGATGTGATTTTTACTCCGCACCTCGGCAACTTTAAACGCGGCATTCTTGCCACTATCACCATGAAGCTTGCGCAAGGTGTGACAGAAGCACAAGTGGCACAGGCGTTTGAACAAGCTTATCAAGGCAAGCCTGCGGTGCGTCTTAAAGGCGACGGTATTCCACGTATTCAGGATGTCGAAAATACCCCTTTCTGTGATATCGGCTGGAAGGTACAAGGCGAACACATCATTGTGATTTCAGCTATCGACAACCTACTTAAAGGTGCATCGAGTCAAGCGATGCAATGTCTCAATATTCATTACGGTTACCCAGAACTGACAGCGTTGCTGTAGTCGTTGAAAGAGGGAAATGCGATGACGCAAACCAATCAAGCTCCTTTAGTCATTAAGCTAGGTGGTGCAGCTCTATCATGCACTCAAACCTTAAGCCAACTTTTTGGTGCCATTGCGGCTTACCAAAAATCGGCACAGCGACAAATCGCCATCGTTCATGGCGGTGGCTACCTAGTTGATGAGTTGATGGCAAAGCTTCAGCTTGAAACCGTTAAGAAAAACGGTTTACGCGTAACGCCTTACGATCAAATTCCTGTGATTGCAGGCGCGCTTGCAGGCACTGCGAATAAGTTACTTCAAGGTCAAGCGATTGCGGACGGTCTTAACGCTGTGGGCCTTAGCCTTGCGGATGGTGGTTTGTGTCTTGTTGAAGAACTTGACCCAGAACTCGGCGCGGTAGGCAAAGCATCACCGGGTGACTCAGCACTATTACAAGCGGTGCTAAACACAGGTGCACTGCCGATCATCAGTTCAATTGGTTTAACCAAAGATGGCCAGATGATGAATGTGAATGCTGATCAAGCAGCAGTCGCGGTTGCGGGCGCATTAGATGCGGAGTTAGTCCTGTTATCAGACGTGAGTGGTGTATTAGATGGAAAAGGCCATTTGATCAAAACCCTGTCAGAGCAGCAAGCTAACTCGTTGATCGATGGACATGTGATCACCGATGGCATGATCGTCAAAGTTAAAGCCGCTTTGGACGCCGCCAATGATCTTGGCCGTCCAATTGAAGTCGCGACCTGGCGTTACCCAGAAAAATTAGCACAGTTATTCGCTGGTGAAAGTATTGGTACTCAATTCTTGCCTCAATAAGCATCAGCAAAAGAATTCAATATTAGGAAGTCGTAGTTGGCACTGACCGCCGAGCGCAGCGCCAGTTAAGTTTGGAGAAAAAACATGAGCAAAGTGAACGTAAATAAAGTGGTAGTCGCATACTCAGGCGGTCTAGATACTTCAGTAATTATCCCGTGGCTAAAAGAGAACTACGACTGTGAAGTAGTGGCTTTCGTTGCCGATGTTGGTCAAGGTGCCGAAGAGCTAGAAGGCATTGAAGCGAAAGCAAAAGCCTCCGGTGCTTCTGAATGCTACATCGCTGACCTGAAAGAAGAAATGGTCGCAGACTACATTTACCCAACGCTAAAAACCGGCGCGTACTACGAAGGTAAGTACCTGCTAGGTACATCAATGGCGCGTCCAATCATTGCCAAAGCGCAGGTTGAAGTGGCACGTAAAGTGGGCGCGGACGCTCTGTGTCATGGCTGTACAGGTAAAGGTAACGACCAAGTACGTTTTGAAGGCGCATTCGCAGCACTAGCACCGGACTTACAAGTGATTGCACCTTGGCGTGAGTGGGACCTAGTGAGCCGTGAAGAGTGTTTGGATTACCTAGCTGAGCGTAATATTCCTTGCTCTGCGTCTCTTACTAAGATCTATTCACGTGATGCAAACGCATGGCACATTTCGACGGAAGGCGGCGTTTTAGAAGATACGTGGAACGCACCAAACGAAGACTGCTGGGTGTGGACTGTCGACCCAGAGCAAGCGCCAAATGAAGCGGAATACGTCACGCTGAAAGTAGAAAAAGGTGAAGTGGTCGAAGTTGATGGTGAAGTAATGACACCATACAACGCACTGGTTTACCTAAACGAGAAGGGCGCTAAGCACGGTGTTGGCCGTATCGATATCGTGGAAAACCGTCTTGTTGGAATGAAGTCTCGTGGTTGCTATGAAACACCGGGAGGCACCATCATGATGGAAGCGCTGCGCGCTGTAGAGCAGCTTGTGCTAGACAAATCATCATTCGAATTCCGTGAGGAGCTAGGTCTAAAAGCGTCTCACCTTGTATACGATGGCCGTTGGTTTACGCCACTATGTAAATCGATCCTTGCTGCTTCAGAAGAGCTAGCGCAAGACGTTAACGGTGAAGTGGTTGTTAAGCTTTACAAAGGTCAAGCGACAGTCACGCAAAAACGTTCTGACAACAGCTTGTATTCAGAAGAGTTCGCGACTTTTGGTGAAGATGAAGTTTACGACCAAAGCCATGCAGGTGGGTTCATCCGTCTTTACTCGCTATCAAGCCGTATTCGTGCATTGAACAGCCAGAAGAAATAATCCCTTAACATCCATCTTGGATTGAATAAAGACCCGCCATTTATAGGCGGGTCTTTTGGTTTCTAAAAGCGGGTACCTAAATTTGACTTGAATATATATGTAAAAATATTGAATTTATACTTTATTTTTTATCGAAATTGCCGTAACGTTGACCCATAAGAAAAAGTGAGCAAATGACCATCAAATTGGTTACTACTCATTCGAGAACGTTAGAGTAAGCAATAGTCATCAGGAGAGACGCAATGGCATTATGGGGCGGAAGATTTACCCAAGCGGCAGACACCAGATTTAAAGAGTTCAATGATTCGTTGCGTTTTGACTACCGATTGGCTGAGCAAGACATCGTAGGCTCAATCGCATGGTCTAAAGCTCTGCTTTCTGTTGATGTGCTATCGGCAGAAGAACAGCAAAAACTGGAACTTGCTTTAAATGAGCTGAAGTTAGAAGTGATGGAAGACCCTCACCAAATTCTTCGCTCTGATGCAGAAGATATCCACTCTTGGGTTGAACAGCAGCTAATCAGTAAAGTGGGAGATTTAGGTAAAAAACTCCACACTGGGCGTTCTCGTAATGACCAAGTCGCCACAGACTTGAAACTTTGGTGTCGTCAGCAAGGTCAGCAATTATTGATTGCTTTAGATCGCCTACAAGCACAAATGGTCCATGTTGCTAAACAGCACCAAGGCACCGTATTGCCAGGCTATACTCATCTTCAGCGTGCTCAACCTGTAACCTTTGCTCACTGGTGCTTGGCTTATGTTGAAATGTTCGAGCGTGACTACTCTCGTCTGAATGATGCCTTACAGCGTCTCGATACTTGTCCACTTGGCTCGGGTGCGTTAGCGGGAACGGCTTATCCGATTGATCGCGAACAATTAGCACATAATCTCGGTTTCCACCGTGCTACGCGTAATTCACTCGATTCGGTTTCAGATCGTGATCATGTGATGGAGCTGATGTCGGTGGCTTCGATTTCTATGCTGCACCTTTCTCGTCTCGCCGAAGATATGATCTTCTACAATTCAGGCGAGTCAAACTTCATTGAGTTAGCGGATACGGTGACATCTGGTTCGTCATTAATGCCACAGAAGAAAAACCCAGATGCACTTGAGTTGATCCGTGGTAAGACAGGGCGTGTCTATGGCGCATTATCGAGCATGATGATGACAGTTAAAGCCTTGCCATTGGCGTACAACAAAGACATGCAGGAAGATAAAGAAGGGTTGTTTGACGCTTTAGATACATGGAACGACTGCATGGAAATGGCAGCTCTGTGTTTTGACGGTATTAAAGTGAATGGCGAGCGCACACTAGAAGCGGCGAAACAAGGTTACGCAAACTCGACGGAGTTAGCTGATTACTTAGTGGCGAAAGGCATCCCATTCCGTGAAGCTCACCACATCGTCGGTGTCGCGGTCGTTGGTGCTATTGCTAAAGGTTGTGCGCTAGAAGAACTGTCTATCGAAGAGTTAAAAGCCTTCTCAGAGGTCATTGAAGCGGATGTGTATGACATCCTGACTATCGATTCGTGTTTGGAAAAGCGTTGTGCTTTGGGTGGTGTTTCGCCTCACCAGGTCGCTTACGCGGTAGAACAAGCGGATAAGCGCCTGAGCCAACGTGATAGCTCTGCGGTGAAAGTGCGTCCTGCACGTTTGACGGACATTGAAACATTGGAAGGTATGGTTGCTTACTGGGCGAACCTTGGTGAGAATCTTCCGCGCTCTCGTAATGAGCTCGTGAGAGATATTGGCTCTTTCGCGGTGGCTGAGCATCATGGTGAAGTGACGGGTTGCGCTTCTCTATATGTGTATGACTCAGGGTTGGCTGAAATACGCTCTCTTGGTATCGAAGCGGGCTGGCAAGGCCAAGGGCAGGGCAGTGCGATTGTGAACTATTTGGTTGAGAAAGCGCGCCAGATGGCGATCAAGAAAGTCTTTGTTCTAACGCGAACGCCTGAGTTCTTTATGAAGCAAAGCTTTTTACCGACATCGAAGTCATTACTGCCGGAGAAAGTTCTGAAAGATTGCGATCAGTGCCCACGTCAACATGCATGTGATGAGGTAGCGCTTGAGATCAATTTAATGGAGCAAGTGATCCAAAAAACGCATGTGGCATGAACTGAAGTTGTGGAGTGATTTTATTAGCATTCAATGACATAGTCATTTTCCTGTTTACTTACATCAGTATTCGCTAAAAAAATCGAAAAAATTTGGAACCTTTGAGAGGAAGCCCGGTCTATTAAAGTACCACTGCTTTTTCTTAGAAGAATCTAAGAGAGCCCCAGAACTGACATTGGTTTTGGGGCTTTTTTCTATCTGTCACTTTTCTCTTTTTTATTCGCCTTTTTTTGTCCCTTTCGACGCTGCCAAGGCAAGATGACAAAACGCATCCATAAGTGTAGAAACAACAAAACGTTGAAAGCGAAGCCGGCAAAGATCAAAGCGATCGACTCGATGCTTTGTGGATCATCTTTGAGCGTAAACCACCACACAATCCAACACAGTACAGAAAGCACCGTCAATTGATCCAAGCATCGTTGGCAACGTCCAAGTTTTTTCCAAAACCAATGTTCCTCGCAGCGGCGACAAGTCATAGTGTTTTCCAAACCATTAGTGTTGCTTCAGATTATATATCTAACTAAATGGTGGAAAGCGTTTCTTACACGGGCTTAGATCGCCATGACACAACCAAAAATGGAAAGTTAGCTTTGTAAAAGCTTTGTGGCACGTAATTGATGTATGGTGCGCTGTCAGTCTTTAACAGGAAATATAATGATGTCGACAGAGTTGAAACTTGCGCTGAGTATCGCTGGTGGGTTCTTTATGATCGGTGTTGTCGCGATTTGTATGGTCAGCCGCTATGCAATGATGGCAGCGTAAGAGAGATTTCATTGCGCCAAAGTAGTAAAGCAAAGCCTCGTTGATGACGAGGCTTTGCTTATATTTAGATAGAAGCCTGAAAGCGTTAGCAGCCAGGGCCGCAGTCAAGACAATGTTTCACCATTTCTGGCCCTAAGTGTAGTTTTGCATTCAAATCACGTAGAGCGGTGCGGACGCCTTCTTCAATCACTGGGTGATAGAAGGGCATATCTAACATCTCAGAAATCGTCATCCTATTTTGGTGCGCCCACGCTAAAAGGTGCGCAAGATGCTCTGCATTCGGGGCCACCATTTCTGCACCTAAAAAACGTCCAGTGCCTTGCTCTCCGTAGACATGCAGAATGCCTTTATTACGAAGCATGACGCGCGAACGTCCTTGATTTTCAAACGAGACTTCACCGGTTGCGAAACATCCACATGTGCCTAGACGTGTTTCTAGTTGTTTATATGTTTCGCCAACCATAGCAATTTGAGGGTCGGAGAACACGGCTGAAATTGGTGAGCGACGCAGACCCGCACGAATATCTGGGAAACGGCCTGCGTTGTCTCCAGCAATACGGCCTTGGTCAGCGGCTTCGTGCAGCAGTGGAATTTGGTTACTTGCATCACCTGCGATGAAGATGCTCTCTACCGAAGTTTGCAATGTGTAGTGATCCGCCGTTGGTACGCCACGTTCATCGAGAGCCACATTGGTGTTCTCGATCGCCAGCTTATCGACGTTTGGACGACGACCCGTTGCGGCCAATACGTAATCGACAACGAAAGTTTCTAATTCACCATCATGGTTGATGAATTGGATTTCGACCTTGTCTTCGCCGTCATTGTCTGACGAAGCAATGCGTTTCATGCTTTCGACTTTTACATCTGCATCTAGGTAGAACTCTTCCTTAAAGGCTTTATCTGCATACGCCATCACCTCTGGGTCTGTCAGTGGGCCCACTTGTCCTCCAAGGCCAAAGAGCTTCACGTTTACTCCTAGGCGGTGTAAAGCCTGACCCAATTCAAGGCCGATGACTCCTGGGCCAAATACTGCAACGGACTCTGGTAAGTCATCCCAGTCAAATACATCATCGTTAATCACTAGGCGATCACCCAGTTCATTCCAAGCTGCCGGATATGCTGGACGAGATCCTGTCGCAATAACAATGCGCTGTGCGGTGACCTGAGTATGATCATCTATGATGAGAGTGTGGTCATCGGCAAACTTCGCGTAGCCCGATAGTTTGTCTTCAGCGGGAATATCATCGACACTTTCAAGCACAAAGCCAACAAAACGATCGCGTTCGCGCTTTACACGATCCATAACTTCTCGTCCGTTAATTCGTACTTCACCTTGCGGGTGTATCCCAAATCCAGGTGCTTTTTCGATTTGATGAACACTTTCTGCTGCCGCAATTAACAGCTTAGACGGCATGCATCCGACACGAGCACAGGTTGTTCCGTAGGGACCGCCCTCAATGATTACCACGCTGTTGGTATGAGCTTTTGCTGCTCGATAAGCACCAAGACCAGCCGTCCCGCCACCAATAATCGCTACGTCGACATTAACTTGTTTCATCGTGAACTCTCGCTTTTGTTTTAAGCCAAGCTAGCTACATTGAGCTTGGAGAGTGAATTGGATAGTTGAATCTGGATAAGTAGTCACCTTATTGGCAGATGACTACTTATCTAGACTAGTAGAAGAAGTGGTTTAGGGTTGGCCTCCGAGCCAAAAGGCACCGGAGACCGAGGGTGTAGGCTATGGACAGCTTAGCCTAGATACGCTTCTAGCTCTTCGCTACCGCCGATATGCTTGCCACCGATAAAGACTTGTGGAACAGTCGTGCGACCAGATATAGCTCGTAGACTAACTGTTGTTGCGTCTTTACCCAGAATCACTTCTTCATATTGAAGACCGTGGTCAATCAGATTTTGTTTCGCTTTCATACAGAAAGGGCAGCCTGGTTTAGTGAACACCGTGATGGATTCTTGCGTTTTGTAGTCAGGCGCTATGTAGTTCAGCATCGTATCTGCGTCTGACACCTTGAATGGGTCGCCTGGTTCGTTTGGCTCAATGAACATTTTTTCCACTACGCCATCTTTTACTAGCATGCTGTAACGCCATGAACGTTTGCCAAAGCCGATGTCGTTTTTATCCACTAACATACCCATGCCATCGGTGAATTCACCATTACCATCCGGGATGAAGGTAATGTTTTCTGCTTCTTGGTCTTGTTTCCATGCATTCATCACGAACGTATCATTGACCGAGACACAAATAATCTCATCCACTCCGTGCTCTTTAAATACAGGGAACAATTCGTTGTAACGAGGTAGATGGCTTGATGAACAGGTTGGAGTAAATGCACCCGGTAAGCTAAATACGATAACGGTCTTACCTTTAAATAGCTCATCGGTCGTTACATTCACCCAAGAGTCACCTTGACGAACTGGAAAAGTAACTTGAGGGACTTGTTGACCTTCTTTAGATACAAACATAATGATTTCCTTTAACTATTTTAAATTATGCGTATAGAGCTTAGCGTTTTTCGTCGCTCTGTTTCGTTTTGTTGAGCCCATTATTGTAAAAATCCTTTGATAGCTCTAATCGTTTGGTGTTATGGTTTTGATAGGTATTAGCTATTGTTAAAGAAGCGAAGCGTGAAGTATGAATATTCGAGATTTTGAGTACTTAGTTGCACTTGCGGAACATAAGCACTTTCGCAAAGCGGCAGAGGCATGTTTTGTTAGCCAGCCAACATTGAGTGGGCAAATTCGTAAACTAGAGGACGAACTCGGGACCACGCTTTTAGAGCGAAGCAGCCGACGTGTTTTGTTTACCGATTCAGGGTTACAGCTGGTGGAGCAGGCTAAGCGCATCTTAAGTGAAGTGAAAACCTTCAGAGATATGGCAAGCGGTCAAAGCGGAGCCATGACTGGACCGATGCATATTGGTTTCATCCCGACGGTTGGGCCTTATCTACTACCCAAAATTCTGCCGCAGATAAAAGAAGCATTTCCTGAGCTGGAGCTATTTCTGCACGAAGCTCAAACACATCAATTAGTGCGTCAATTGGAAGAAGGCAAACTAGATTGCTTAGTTTTAGCTTCGGTTGATGAAACTGCGCCATTTAAAGAGATCGAAGTGTATCAAGAGCCATTAAGTGTCGCAGTGCCATGTGACCACGAGTGGGCCTCTCTCGACCATGTTGATATGTTGGAGCTGAATGGTAAAACCGTTTTAGCGTTGGGAGACGGCCACTGTCTGCGAGATCAAGCGTTAGGTTTTTGTTTTGCCGCTGGTGCAAAAGACGATGAGCGTTTTAAAGCCACCAGCTTGGAGACGTTACGCAATATGGTTGCTGCCGGTGCGGGGATTACGTTATTGCCTCAGCTTTCTATCCCTAATGAGAAGCAAAAAGATGGCGTATGCTACGTACCAGCTGTTAACCCAACACCCTCGCGTAATATCGTTCTCGTATATCGTCCGGGCTCACCATTACGAGCTAGGTTTGAAGCTTTAGCAGCGAAGATTAAAGAGGTGTTGGCTTCTTATCCATCATTGAATGCTGCAGCATAAGAAGCAGACATAAAAAAGGGAGAGCTTGATGCTCTCCCTTGTGCTTTTGTGATTTAGAACAGTTCTTCTGCGCCAGAGCCTGAAGAGTAAATACTATCTTCTAAACGGTCGCCAGCGTATTCGGTAGGCTCCGTGCCTTTTTCAAAGTATTCGAACATTGATGTGCTATCTACCTTATGCGTTAGCATACCGCTGTTGCGATCAATACGAACTCGAATAATATCCTCTGGAATATTTTTACCTTGCTCCGGCGTCCCTTCTAGCGCAACACGCATGAAGTCAATCCAAGCAGGCTCTGCGGTTTTCGCACCCGACTCGGCACCAGAAATTTGGCCTTGCCCTAGGTTGCTGTTAACAGTGGTGCGGCCAAGTGCACGTGAGTGATCATCAAAGCCAACCCAAGCTATCGCAACGACACCAGGTCCATAGCCATTGTACCAAGCATCCTTGGAATCATTCGTTGTACCCGTTTTACCCCCGATATCACGACGACCAAGTTTTTGCGCGCGCCAGCCTGTACCATTCCAACCTGTGCCTTCACGCCAGTTACCGCCACCCCAAATGTTGCTGTACATCATCTCACGCATTAAGAATGCATTCTGTTCGGAGATAACTTGCGGTGCATATTGAGGTTCATCATTTTCAAGGGCATTGTCTGTTGCTAGGCCATCAATCGCGACGTCTTGTTCGCCAAATTCATCAGCGTAGCGATTTTCTGGCTGCTCGCTCATTTGCGGACAATCCTTATGACAAACACTCTTTGGATTGGCTTTAAACAGTACTTCACCGAATGCATCTTCCACGCGTTCTACATAGAATGGTTCAACGTAATAACCACCGTTTGCAAACACAGAGTAACCTTGTGCCACTTTCATTGGTGTTAAGCTGCCAGCTCCGAGTGCGATGGTCTCAGAGCGTGGTACTTGGTTAATATCAAAACCGAAACGAGTAAGGTACTGACGTGTCTCCTCGAGGCCAACTTCACGGAGTGTACGCACTGCCATGACGTTTTTTGATTGAGCTAAGCCGAGGCGAAGACGCGTTGGGCCACCATAAGTTGGTGGTGAGTTTTTTGGTCGCCAAGCTGAACCAGAACCTGCATCCCACTTGTTAATTGGCGCATCGTTAATCAAAGTCGCTAGAGTCAGCCCTTTGTCAATTGCTGCCGAGTAGATGAAAGGCTTGATACTTGAACCAACCTGACGCACTGACATGGTTGCACGGTTAAACTTGCTGTGAACAAAGTTGAAACCACCAACCAGCGACAATATCGCGCCATTTTCTGGGTTCATCGCAACAAACGCGGTGTTTGCTGTCGGCACTTGGCTCAGTTTCCAGCTCAGTGTTGTGTTGTCATCTTCATCGGTTTCACTTACTTCGCGAACCCAAACTTGTTGACCTGTCGCTAGCACATCATGCGCTGACTTTGGTGTTGAGCCTTGGCGGTTATCAGTAATGTACTTACGCGCCCAGTGCATTCCAGTCCAAGGGATGGTTTGCTCTTCATGGTTCTTAACCCATACTTGCGCCGTCTTATCATCGACTTTCGTCACAACCGCAGGGTAAAGGTCACCATAAGTTGGCTGTTTCTTCAGGTGCTTTTCTATTTGCTCATTGCCCCAGGCCGCTTCCCCTTCTTTCCAAAGCACACTTTCTGCACCACGGTAGCCGTGACGTTCATCGTATGACAAGAGGTTATTTACCGCAGACGTATTCGCAGCATCTTGCAGTTTAGAATCCACAGTCATGTAGATATTCAAGCCAGAGGTGTAAGCTTCTTCTTCACCGTACTCTTTTACTGCCCATGCACGAGCCAACTCTGCTACGTAAGGTGCGGAAAGCTCAATCTCAGCGCTATGATAACGCGCCACGATAGGTTCATTGCGTGCTTCGTCATACTGCTCTTGTGTAATGTATTTCTCATCAAGCATTCGCATTAATACAACGTTACGGCGTTTTGTTGCGCGCTCAAGAGAGTAAATTGGGTTCATGGTTGATGGCGCTTTTGGCATACCAGCGAGTGTTGCAATCTCACTTAACGTCAATTCATCAAGGCTCTTACCAAAATACACTTGAGCGGCAGCACCAAAGCCATATGAGCGGTAACCAAGGAAGATTTTATTGACATAAAGCTCCATGATTTCTTGCTTACTTAAAAGCTGCTCAATATGGATAGCAATAAAAATCTCTTTAATCTTACGCATGATCTTCTTCTCATTAGATAAGAAGAAGTTACGAGCTAGCTGTTGCGTAATCGTACTTGCACCCTGTTTAGCCGAGCCTGAAACCGCAACAACAACAGCTGCACGAGTGATGCCGATAGGGTCGATACCGGGATGCTCGTAGAAACGGCTATCTTCGGTTGCGATGAGCGCGTGAATTAAGTCTTGAGGAATTTCGTCATAAGTAACAGGAATACGACGCTTTTCACCGAACTGTGCGATCAGCTTCCCGTCTTGACTAAACACCTTCATAGGTGTTTGTAATTCAACGTCTTTTAGAGTTGCAACATCTGGCAATTCAGGCTTCACGTACTGATAGAAGCCAAATATTGTGGTGACTCCAAGAATTATGCAAATCAATGTTAAAAATAATAAACGCTTTATGAACTTCACCGGAGAATCCCTGATTGGTTGAGGCTGTGTAACGGCAAACCCTTGTACTCTTAGGTCAAAAATTTAGCACATAAGAGATATTAACTCTTATTTGGATGCTAATAACAACCTTTGCACGAAGAAATTTCGGAGCGAGAGTAAGAGATGGATAAGCTAATCGTTACCGGCATCGATATAGGCCATAACAGCCTCAAAGCCGTAGTACTTAAACCCACAGGCAACAATTACGCTCTGTTGGGTTACAAAGAAATATTACTAAAGGAAGGTATTGTCGCTGAAAATAACACCATAAATCATCAAGAAATTGTAAAGACCCTCAAGCAGATAAAAAAAGAACTGCCTTTTGGCGCTAAAAAAGTTGCGATTTCAGTTCCTGATAACTCGGTAATTAGCAAGAAACTGCAAATAGAACAAAATCTTGAAGAGAGTGAAGTTGAGTTTGCAGTGATACAAGCCTTTTCTCATCAATCGCCATTCCCTGTCGAAGAGCTGAGTTTAGACTTCGTTCGTCTTCGCGCTGAGGGCGGGCAGAGTGGCAGTGATAGCTATCAAGTGTTTGCGACAAGAAAAGATGTGGTAGAAGGCCGAGTCGATGCATTACAAAAGTCCGGACTAAAACCTGTTTTAGTGGACGTGCATTCGCAAAGCCTTGGTCATATCTGGAAGCTCACCGCCGATCGCTTTCCTGACAAAAACAAATACTGCTTACTCGATATTGGCACCTTATCGAGCTCCTTCACTATGTTTACCGAACAAGGTGAACTGTTTCACAAAGAGTTTGCTTACGGCACACGCGGAGTAAACAGCGCTTCTCCAGTCGATTTTCTGTCCGATGATGCTCAGGAGAAAACAGAGCTGTTTAACCGTCAAATCGTAGAGCGAGTAAAGCGCCAGATGCAGCTCTATACCTCAATCAATGGCTCACAAAACATCAAGGGTATCTGGTTATCAGGGGAAGGGGCCTCCACTCCCATGCTCGCAGAGGAGTTGTCTCAACAATTGTCGTTAGAGTGTGAATTGTTAAATCCGCTAGGGCTATTTGAGATGAAGGTGTCTAAGCGTAAGCGTCGTGCTGTGGATTGGCAGCATTTCTCAACAGCAGCCGGACTGGCCGTTCGTGGCATTCATTGGCTAGGAGGCGCCCGTGCTTTATCGCATTAATTTACTTCCTTGGCGAGAGAGTCAAAGAGAAGAGCACCGACGTCGTTTCATCAGTTTGGTCGCATTAGGCATGTTGGTCGCTGTTGGCATCCAGTGGGGTATTGGAAAGTTTTTTGAGTACCAACAAGATCAACAACAGGAGCGGCTCGATTACCTCACTCACTACATTGCCGAACTCGACCAGCGTATTGAAGCAATGAAAATTGCAGAGCAAGAGCACAGCAAAATCCTCGAACGTCTAAAGGTCGTTGAAGGTTTACAAAACGGACGAAACAAAACGACCGAGTTCATGAACTTAATGCCTGCCGTTATCCCTGAAGGTGTATATGTCGACAAGATCAAAATGAATGATCTGGAAATTGAGATCTCTGGGATCTCTGATAGCACTCCAAAACTTGCCACGATGCTGGACAACATGGAGCGCTCGGCCAAGTTGAACGACGTAGAAATGCATTCCATCGTTCACGGCAAAGCCCGTTTTGGGAAAGAGTTTCAAACATTCAAAGTGTCTTTCATGTTCAAAGTAACGGAGAAGAAATTGGAGGCTCAACGTGGTTGATTGGCAGGATCTCGAAATAGATGAAATGGCCGAGTGGCCATTGTTGCCCCAGATTGTAGTAATCGCGCTTCTGATCATGGTGATTCAAGGCTTAGGTTATTGGTTTTACCTTAAACCGAAAGACGAACAGTTGAATCACTTGATCCAGCAGGAGCAGACACTCAAGGTGGCATTGAAGATCAAAGCGAACAAAGTGGCAGCGTTGCCTCAGCTTCAATCTCAATTGGATGAACTTACCACCCGTTACGAGTTATTACTGCAGCAACTGCCTGCGCAAAAAGAGCTGGCTACAATGCTCGCTTCAGTGAATGAACTTGGCATCGACAATAAGCTGACTTTCACCCGAATCGACTGGGGCGAAAAACAATCAGAGCACTTCCTTTATCGTCTCCCTTTAAACATAGAGTTAACGGGCGACTTTCATGACATCGGCCATTTTTCTCAGGCGATAGCGACGCTACCTCGAATCATCACGTTTAAAGATGTGACTTGGCAACGTGTCAGCCAAGAAAGCGAAACCCTGCACTTTCGGGTGCGCGCTAACACCTATCAGTTTAAGCCGGAGGAGACGAAAAATGACAAGTAAGTCTTTGTTGCTGGTACTGATGGGTTCTCTATTGATGGGTTGCCAGGCGAATGATGAATCATTGACGGATTTTATTCGAGGAGTGGAAACACAGGCGCGTCGAGAGGTCGAGAAGCTTAAGCCCGTAGACAAGTATGTTGCAGTCACGTACGCACCGGAAGTACAGCGTGCACCCTTTGAATTACCCAAAGAAGCCACCATCGCGACTCAGCCAGTTGCAAGAAAAGATTGTTGGCAACCGCCCTCAAGAAGGCGAACTGGAAAATTAGAAAGATTCCCATTAAGCCAATTACGTTTGAAAGGGGTCATGGGCATGGATAACACGGTTTCTGGCCTCGTTCAGGCTCCCAATGGCACCGTCTATAAAGTTAAGCCGGGTCAATACCTTGGACGCAATAATGGCAAAGTGACCCATGTCAGCCACTCCTATTTGTTGATTAATGAAACGTTGCCCGACGGCTTAGGATGTTGGCAAAAACGTAAAGTTAAGTTGGCTTTGAGATAGCCCCATTTATTTTTGATATTGAGTAATGAAAATGAGACAAGGATTAACACGTACACCAAGGATACTTACTGGGCTCTTCTCCTTATGGTTGTTTGTATTTTTAGCCCCTTTAGCTGCAGCAGAAGAAGTTTCGTCCAATGCCCTAAAAAGTATCGACTTTCGAACTAATAAAGATAAAGACGCCGTGATTGTCGTCGAATTGGCGTCACCGGCCGCGATTGTAGATATCAAGCGTGTACAGGAAGGGTTAAGTATCGATTTGCTTAACACTTCAGTAAAAGACGAGCAATTGTATCTCCTAGACGTGAAAGACTTTTCGACTGTGGTTGAGAGCGTAGAAGTGTTTCGCGACACCTCGACGACGCGCTTGGTTGCGCACATCAATGAAGAATACATGCATGATTACCGTTTAACGGGGCGTTTTTTGGAAATCAAAGTAGCGAAGATCAAACCCAATGAGAAAGCCCCAGATAAAAGCATTTTAGAAAGAGAAGGTAAGCTTATTTCGATTAACTTCCAAGATATTCCTGTGCGAAACGTCTTGCAGCTTATTGCTGATTACAACCAATTCAATTTGGTTGTCTCCGACTCTGTAGAAGGCAACCTCACGCTTCGTCTTGATGGTGTCCCTTGGCAGCAAGTGCTGGATATTATTTTGCAAGTTAAGGGGTTAGATAAGCGTGTTGATGGCAACGTGATTTTAGTTGCTCCGACTGATGAGCTGGACTTGCGTGAGAAGCAGCAGTTAGAAAAACAAAAACTGACGGAAGAAATGGGAGAGCTTTCATCTGAAATCATCAAAGTTAATTTTGCTAAAGCATCAGACATTGCGGAGATGATCAATGGAGAAGGAAATATCAGCATGCTGTCAGAGCGCGGCAGTATGACCATTGATGAGCGAACTAACTCGTTATTGATTAGAGAGTTACCTGAAAACATCGAGGTGATTCGAGAAATTATTGAGTCTTTGGATATTCCAGTTAAACAGGTTCAAATTGAGGCGCGTATTGTGACCATCAATGAAGGTAACATGGATGAGTTAGGGATTCGTTGGGGTTTTACGTCTATTAATGGCAGTAATACAGTGGGCGGTTCTATTGAGAACAACCTTGCCACGATCGGTCTCTATAATGGAGAAGGGGGTGATGACGGTGGTGACGGTGATGGAGTAGGGATCGATGACTTCCTAAATGTAAACTTAGCTGCAACCAGTCCGAATGCGACCAGTCTTGCTTTCCAAGTTGCGAAGTTAGGTTCAGACACCTTGTTGGATCTTGAGCTTTCTGCTCTGCAACAAGAGTCTAAAGCTGAGATTATCTCGAGCCCACGTTTGATCACTACCAATAAGAAGCCTGCCTATATTGAACAAGGTACAGAGATTCCTTATCTTGAGTCATCATCAAGTGGTGCAACGACGGTGACGTTCAAAAAGGCGGTATTAAGTTTGAAAGTGACCCCGCAAATCACACCGGATAACCGCTTAGTGTTGGATTTAAGTGTCACGCAAGATAGACCTGGACAAGTCGTGAAGACAGGCACTGGTGAAGCTGTTGCGATTGATACTCAACGTATCGGGACGCAAGTGTTAGTGAATAACGGTGAAACGGTCGTTCTTGGTGGTATTTTTCAGCACAGCATTACTAACTCGGTGGACAAAGTACCTTTGTTGGGCGACCTGCCGCTATTAGGTGCTCTTTTTCGTCGAAGTTATGAGAATGTTGGCAAAAGTGAGCTGTTAATTTTCGTCACGCCTAAGGTGGTGATTCAGTAGTTCTGTCTCGGGAAAAACTGATTAAATCAAAAATAAAGTTGCAATAGTGGCACCATGCTTGGATAATTTCGGGTCTTATCACGAATTATCTGTGAGGAACTGGTGCCACAAGCCTTGTAGAACAGCAGTTTAGCTGTGTTTTCTTGTGGCGATCTTATTGAATCAATGTTGTAAATTACTGCTAAACATGGCTGAGAAACGTAATATTTTCCTTGTTGGCCCAATGGGCGCCGGCAAAAGTACAATTGGTAGACATCTAGCACAGCAACTGCATATGGAGTTTGTTGACTCCGATACAGTGATCGAAGAACGCACTGGTGCAGACATCTCTTGGGTTTTTGATGTAGAAGGTGAAGAAGGCTTCCGCAAGCGTGAAGAAGCGGTACTTGAAGACCTAACACAAGAGCAAGGCATCGTGCTTGCGACTGGCGGTGGCTCTGTTAAGAGCAAAGAAAACCGCAATCGTCTTTCGGCACGTGGTGTTGTTGTTTACTTAGAAACGACGATTGAAAAGCAACTTGCGCGTACAAACCGCGACAAGAAGCGTCCTTTACTTCAAACGGATAACCCTCGCGAAGTACTGGAGCAATTAGCTGAAGAACGTAATCCTTTATATGAAGAAGTAGCGGATTACACTGTTCGCACTGACGATCAAAGTGCAAAAGTGGTAGCCAACCAGATCGTAAAAATGCTAGAAGAGAGATAAGTCTTTATCTTTTTTTTAATTGGAGCAAACCGATGGAACGGATTACGGTCAACCTAGCTGAGCGTAGCTACCCAATCTCTATTGGCGCCGGGTTATTTGAGGACCCGGCGTACCTCTCTCAAGTTCTCTCAAACAAAAATGCAAAACAAAAAGTTGTTGTGATCAGTAATGTCACAGTGGCGCCTTTGTATGCAGACAAAATTTTAAAGCAACTCGAGCAGCTCGGTTGTAGTGCATCCTTGTTAGAATTGCCTGACGGTGAACAGTACAAAAACTTGGATGTATTTAATCAAGTAATGAACTTCTTACTGGAAGGGAGTTATGCTCGTGATGTTGTGATCATCGCGTTAGGTGGTGGTGTTATTGGCGACCTTGTGGGTTTTGCGTCTGCCTGTTACCAGCGTGGGGTCGATTTTATTCAAATACCGACCACATTACTATCCCAAGTGGACTCTTCGGTTGGTGGAAAAACCGCGGTTAACCATCCGTTGGGTAAGAACATGATAGGTGCGTTTTACCAACCTAAAGCCGTGATCATTGATACCAACTGCCTGTCGACGTTGCCTGAACGTGAGTTCGCTGCGGGTATCGCCGAAGTCATTAAGTACGGCATTATTTACGATGCAGATTTTTTTGTATGGTTAGAAGACAATCTTGAGCGCTTGTATGCGTTGGATGAAGAAGCACTAACTTATGCGATCGCACGTTGCTGTGAAATAAAAGCGGAAGTGGTGGCTCAGGATGAGAAAGAATCGGGCATCCGTGCTTTGCTTAACTTAGGTCACACCTTTGGTCATGCGATTGAAGCGGAACTTGGCTATGGCAATTGGCTGCATGGTGAAGCGGTATCTTCCGGCACTGTTATGGCGGCCAAAACGTCGCATCTACGCGGTCTGATCTCGGAAGAGCAATTTGAGCGTATTGTTGCGATTTTGCGTCGTGCAAAACTGCCTGTGCATACTCCAGACAGTATGAATTTCGATGACTTCATCAAGCACATGATGCGAGATAAGAAAGTCCTCTCTGGTCAATTACGATTGGTTTTGCCTACAGGCATTGGCACTGCCGAGGTAATTGCTGATACGACACAAGACGTACTCAAACAGGCAATAGACTTCGGTCGCGATATTTAACCTTGTAATGGCGCCTTTGGGCGTCATTCTTGTAGTGTATTAAGGTTATTAGATGAGTGTTGCTCACGTACTGGAATTAGATTCTCAAATCGAGTTGCTTGATAGATTAGGTCTACTGACTAACTTTGGTTCCAATCTCATTGCGATTAATGGTCATGATGGGTACGGGAAATCTTGGTTAGCGCAGCGATACCTTGAAGTGGGTGCCAGTAACAAGAATCAATGTTTGTTACTTTGTCATTCTAATCAAGACGATGTGCAGCATCGCGTCCTTATTTTGAATCAACTGGTTTCAGACGCATTGTTTAATCAGCAAGAGCCTTTACTTGATAGCCTTGAAAGGCTTTTAGGTGATGAGCCGTGTGACATTGCAATTGTTGTAGATGATGCGCATTTATTGAGTGAGACACTTATCTCTGAGCTTTGGATGCTGGTCTTAGAGGCGCACCATAAGCCAAATTGGACCATCAATGTCTTACTGTTTACACAGTCTGGACGTTTAGACGGTTTGCTAGCACGTCTCAGTTATGGACAAGAGATAAAGCCTGTTGAGCTTGATATTGATATGTTGTCCGAAGTGGAAGCTCGTCGTTTCTTTGAGTCACTTGTTGCGCGCTACGTCGATGATGAGTCTGAGAAACGGGTTCGAGATGCATTTAAAAAAGTCGACCCAGTACCGGGTGACATCATGGCGTTAGGAGAGATGAAAGTGGAAAAAAGGATCATTATCCGCTCGATTGTCGGTTCACCCCTGAATATTGCGTTGGTGGTATTAGTCTTACTGTTGCTTGCTGCTGGTGGCTATTGGTGGATGCTTAGTCAACCAAGTCCTGATGATAAAGCGCAGCAAATTGCTGGCAGTTTAGAGCAAACGGCTATTCCAACTTTTGAAGAGTCAGGAATCAGTGCAGCGCAGTCTTCACTGCAACCTGTAACCGATGGCTCTAGCAGTCCTGATAAGTCTGGTGCGGTTGATGATTCTGATTCATTACCGCCAGCAGTGACAGAAGAAGTAGCGAGCGTAGGCAGTGATGACAATCAACAAAGAGTGGTGATTGAGTCGAATGTGGTCGATGCATTGCTTGAAGGTAAAGCTGATTCAGCAGACACAAAAGCGATTGATGATGTCGTAGGTACTGAGAAGACAGAAACCGCCGATGAAACTAGCTCCCCTTTGATTAAAGTCGTAAAACCGAATCAAGATATGACGCAAGCACCTGCTCAGTCAGAAGAGGGTGACGCAAACCAACCTGTTGTGAAGTTTTCATTTGCTCGTGAAGAACTAAAAGCGCTATCGCCAAGAGCTTACACTTTACAACTCGCAGCTATGACCTCAATGGAAGATGTACAATCCTTTCTCAATGAGCATCAACTGAATAATCAAGTGCGAATTTATCCTACCGTTCGTAATGACACCGAGTGGTATATCATCACATATCAAGATTATCCGACAATTCAAATGGCTCGTGATGCCGTCGCAAGCTTGCCAGATTCGGTTAAGTCGGTGAGTCCTTGGGCAAAATCACTCCGTCAGGTTCACCGTGAAATTGAACGAGTGAAATAAACCTGAGCTTCCCTGAAAAATATGTTACATTCCGCAGCCTTAATTTTTGGTCGATAGATAGAGCAGTAGATGAAAAAGCAACGAGCCTTTCTTAAATGGGCAGGAGGAAAATACGGACTGGTTGAAGACATCCAACGTCATTTGCCGCCGGCTCGAAAGCTAGTTGAACCTTTTGTTGGTGCGGGCTCAGTGTTTCTGAATACCGATTATGACCATTATCTACTTGCAGATATCAATCCAGATTTGATCAATCTGTACAACCTGCTGAAAGAACGCCCTGAAGAGTATATCTCTGAAGCGAAGCGTTGGTTTGTCGCTGAGAACAACCGCAAAGAAGCCTACCTACACATTCGCGCTGAATTTAATAAAACCGATGACGTGATGTACCGCTCTTTAGCGTTTTTGTATATGAACCGCTTTGGTTTTAATGGCCTATGCCGTTACAACAAAAAAGGTGGCTTCAATGTACCGTTTGGCTCTTACAAAAAGCCGTATTTCCCTGAGGCGGAACTGGAGTTTTTTGCAGAAAAAGCCAAAAAAGCTACGTTCGTTTGTGAAGGTTATCCTGAAACATTTCGTCGTGCGCGCAAAGGGAGCGTCGTGTATTGCGATCCACCTTATGCGCCGCTTTCAAATACGGCAAATTTCACCTCATACGCAGGTAATGGTTTCACGTTGGACGACCAAGCTGCATTAGCCGACATTGCTGAAAGAACAGCGACTGAACGTGGCATTCCTGTGTTGATTTCTAACCACGACACTACCTTGACACGTCGGTTGTATCACGGTGCGGATCTTAATGTGGTTAAAGTAAAGCGTACCATTAGCCGTAATGGTAACGGTCGTAATAAAGTTGATGAGCTACTTGCGCTTTTTCATGCCCCAGACATGGATAAATCAAACTCTTAATTCTCACACTATTATATCTAAATAGTGGATCTCCCCACTGGCTTCGGTAGAATTGCGCGCAGATTGTTTGCTCATTACTACTGAGGTCAGGTATGAAAGATTTTCTTATTGCTCCATCCATTTTATCGGCAGATTTTGCTCGTCTCGGTGAAGATGTAGAAAAAGTACTCGCAGCGGGTGCGGATGTGGTGCATTTCGACGTTATGGATAACCACTATGTACCAAACCTGACTTTTGGTGCGCCTGTGTGTAAAGCACTACGCGATTATGGCATCACGGCGCCAATCGATGTTCACCTAATGGTGAAACCCGTTGACCGTATTATTCCTGATTTCGCAAAAGCGGGTGCGTCGATGATTACGTTCCATGTAGAAGCTTCTGATCATGTAGACCGTACACTGCAGTTAATTAAAGAGCACGGCTGTCAGGCTGGTGTGGTACTAAACCCAGCAACGCCACTTGCAAGTCTTGAGTTTATTATGGATAAAGTCGACATGATTCTACTGATGTCGGTAAACCCTGGTTTTGGTGGTCAATCATTCATTCCTCATACACTAGATAAACTGCGTGCCGTTCGTAAGATGATTGACGAGTCTGGTCGTGATATCCGCTTAGAAATCGATGGCGGTGTAAAGGTTGACAACATTCGTGAAATTGCAGAAGCGGGCGCAGACATGTTTGTCGCAGGCTCGGCGATTTTCGGTGAGCCAGATTACAAACAAGTGATCGATCAAATGCGCGCTGAACTGGCTGAAGTTAAATAAGCACCGATAAGCCAGCGCAATAACACACTGATTTTAAAGGCTGCCATGTTGTTGGCAGCCTTTGTGTTTTCTAGTATTAGAAGAAATTAAATATCCGCTGCGATGAGCAAATAATCACTTGCCTATTTTACGCCCTTTCTGTACTATTCGTGCTCCTTAAACTCAGTCAATTATCTTTAGTTCCTTGCTTCCTCTGGACGACTGAGCCATTTGTGGAAGCTGAATAATCCGTAAGGAGCAACCAATGCGTCATTACGAAATCGTATTCATGGTGCACCCAGATCAAAGCGAGCAAGTTGCTGGCATGATCGAGCGTTACACTGGTTCAATCACTGAAGCTGGCGGTAAAATCCACCGTCTAGAAGACTGGGGCCGTCGTCAACTGGCTTACCCAATCAACAAGCTTCACAAAGCTCACTACGTTCTTATGAACGTTGAAGCTGACCAAGCTGTAATTGATGAGCTAGAAACTGCTTTCCGTTTCAACGATGCAGTTCTACGTAACATGATCATGCGTACTAAAGCAGCGATCACTGAGCAATCTATCATGCTTAAGCAAAAAGAAGAGCGTGCTCCACGTCGTGAAGAGCGTTCTGAAGCTAAGCCTGAAGCTAAGTCAGAAGCTGCTGAGTAAGTTTTCTTATGGCCAATCGAATGGAGCTGAGCGGCACCATTGCCAAACCGCCCATTCGTAGTAAAAGCCCTGGTGGCATTGAACACTGTCGGTTTTGGCTGGAGCATCGCTCTACTATTATCGAAGCTGACTTACCTCGACAAGTTTATTGTCGTATGCCGGTAGTCGTCAGCGGGCTTGGGTCACAAGCACTAACTCAGAATTTAGTTCAAGGCAGTAACATTAAGGTAAGTGGTTTTGTCACTTATCAAACCGGCCGAAATGGCGTGGGAAAATTAGTGTTACACGCCGACAACATTACTCAAATTTAAGATCAGGAGATAGCCCATGGCTCGTTTCTTCCGTCGTCGTAAATTCTGCCGTTTCACTGCAGAAGGCGTACAAGAGATTGATTACAAAGACGTAGCAACTCTTAAAAACTACATCACTGAAGCTGGTAAAATCGTACCTAGCCGTATCACTGGTACAAGCGCTAAGTACCAGCGTCAACTAGCACGTGCTATCAAGCGTTCACGCTACCTAGCTCTACTACCGTACACTGACAAGCATCAGTAATCGGTTCATTTTATTAAGAAAGAGGATTAAGCAATGCAAGTTATTCTACTTGATAAAATTGGTAACCTAGGTGGTCTTGGCGATACTGCAAACGTTAAATCTGGCTACGCTCGTAACTTCCTTATCCCACAAGGTAAAGCAGTTATGGCAACTAAAGCTAACGTTGAAATGTTTGAAGCTCGTCGTGCTGAACTAGAAGCTAAAGTTGCTGAGCAACTAGCTGCTGCAGAAGCTCGCGCAGAGAAAGTTAACGCTCTAGAAGCTGTAGTTATCGCTTCTAAAGCTGGTGACGAAGGCAAACTATTCGGTTCTATCGGTACTCGTGACATCGCTGACGCTATCACAGCTGCAGGCGTTGAAGTTGCTAAGAGCGAAGTTCGCCTTCCTGAAGGTGCTCTACGTACAACTGGTGAGTTCGAGATCAGCGTTCAACTTCACTCTGAAGTTTTCGCAACTGTGAACCTACAAGTTGTTGCTGCTGAGTAATTCAGTATCAAGACGAAATACTAAAAAGCACCTCCTTGGAGGTGCTTTTTTTATTTCTAAAACTGAGAGAAAAAGGGTTAAAAAGCGAAAAGTAAATTAACGGAAAATACGCTGTCTGCTTTGCTTAAGCCTTCAGGCACTTTATCGTGATACTGACGAGAGTGCGCCAGTTTCAGTGCAATATCTTCAGTAATATCATTGGTTACACTGAGTTCACTATCAGTACGTGTGTTACTTCTACCTGTTACCAACGTAATATCAGCTGCGAAACTTAAATTATCCAACGCATGCCAAGTTGTGTTGATATTTCCTCGAAAAATGCCTTCTCTAACGATATCGGGAAAGACAATATCGTCATCATCTATTTCGTCTAAGTTTGGCTCTTGATAGCGAAAACCAGGGCCTACCTCTACCTCTAAAATGAAGTTCTCAGTGTAGGAGAACTGGTAACCCAAACCACCTGACAACGTATAGTCTTTAAAATAAGCACTGTAGCGAGAATCCACCCCTTTAAAGCTGCCATACAAATATGTCTTAGGGCCTAACTTGTAGTCACTCTGTAGGGAGTAGGTGGATGAGCGTTTGTCTTCTTCACCGTCTTTGTACAAGTTGTAGTACTTCCATTCACCATTAGAACGGTGTCGACCTGACGTATATTCAGCACTCAAACGAGCATTCAGGGAACGAGAGTCCGTGTTACCTGTGTGAGCTTGATAGCCGAACTCCACCTCGGTTTTTAGTGGGTCGGGTACATCAATATTTTGCTCTGGCTGTACTGATTCGTCAGCATACGATGCACTAGCGCACAGTAGGCTAAAGCTAAGTAACCAGTATCGGGACACATCAACCTCGAACGTAATCAAAAAGGAGGGGCATGATACTGATACAGATATTTGGTTGGGTCAATGGTAGGTTAATTTTTATTAGAGCTAGGCGGAAGAACCAGGCTATTACCTGGGTGGTTCACATGATGATTTCTTAACAAGTAATTGTCGCTTCGGGGAAGCATCTCAGTTAGGTTAAGGTTATAATCGTGGGTCAATAGTAGTTATCGAGCAAAGTCATGGCGGAAAACAGAAATCGCAAACCTTCAGACAGTCAGGTCGACGCAATCAAAGTGCCACCTCACTCACTAGAAGCCGAGCAATCAGTAATTGGTGGTCTTTTACTGGATAATGAACGTTGGGACACCGTTGCCGAACGTGTTGTGAGCAGTGATTTCTATAGTCGTCCACACCGCCTGATTTTTGAAGGTGTAAAAACCATTCTTGAAGCGGGTAAACCTCTCGATCTTATTACTTTATCGGAGTATCTAGAGCGTCACGAGTTGTTAGAAGATGTAGGCGGTTTTGCTTACCTCGCTGACTTGGCGAAGAATACGCCAAGTGCAGCTAACATCAATGCGTATGCTGATATTGTCGCTGAGCGTGCGATTGTTCGTGGCCTTATTGGTGTCGCGAATGAAATTGCGGACGCGGGCTATGACCCTCAAGGTCGCAGTTCTGAAGATTTAATAGACATGGCGGAGAGTAAAGTTTTTGCTATCGCCGAGTCTCGAACTAGTGAAAACGAAGGACCACAAAACGTCGACAACATCCTCGAAAAGACGTTAGAACGTATCGAGTTGTTGTATAAAACGCCACAAGATGGTGTTACGGGGGTCGATACCGGTTTCACAGATCTCAATAAGAAAACCGCAGGTTTGCAAGGCTCTGATTTGGTGATTGTCGCAGCGCGTCCATCGATGGGTAAAACGACCTTTGCGATGAACTTGTGTGAAAATGCGGCCATGCAACAAGAAAAGCCCGTACTTATTTTCTCGTTAGAGATGCCAGCTGAACAGTTGATGATGCGTATGTTGGCCTCTTTGTCTCGTGTAGACCAAACCAAGATCCGTACGGGTCAGCTAGATGACGAAGATTGGGCGCGTATTTCTTCTACTATGGGTATCCTGATGCAGAAGAAAAATATGTACATTGATGATAGCTCTGGTCTAACTCCGACCGAAGTGCGTTCGCGCGCTCGCCGTATCGCTCGTGAACATGGCGGTCTATCGATGATCATGGTCGACTACCTTCAGTTGATGCGCGTGCCTTCGTTAACCGATAACCGTACTCTTGAGATTGCTGAGATCTCTCGCTCTCTTAAGGCGCTGGCAAAAGAGCTAAATGTGCCTGTTGTGGCACTGTCGCAGCTAAACCGTTCCCTAGAGCAACGTGCGGATAAACGACCAGTAAACTCGGACTTGCGTGAATCCGGTTCCATCGAGCAGGATGCCGACTTGATCATGTTCATCTACCGTGATGAGGTTTATCACCCAGATAGTCCGTACAAAGGTACGGCCGAAATCATTATTGGTAAACAGCGTAACGGTCCTATCGGCTCTGTTCGCCTCACTTTCCAAGGTCAACATTCGCGTTTCGACAACTACGCGGGTCCTGCATTCGATATTGATGATGAGTAATTCCATGAGCTATATGAAAGCGGCCAAGGCGTGCATTGATTTGTCTGCGTTGCAGCACAACTTACAGCGCGTAAAAGCTCAAGCGCCACAAAGTAAAGTGATGGCTGTCGTCAAGGCCAATGGTTATGGTCACGGATTACGTCATGTCGCAAAACATGCTAACCATGCGGATGCGTTTGGCGTGGCTCGCATTGAAGAAGCATTGCAACTGCGCGCTTGTGGAGTAGTAAAGCCGATTCTATTGCTAGAAGGTTTTTACTCTCCTGGTGATTTACCTGTTCTTGTGACGAACAACATCCAAACCGTGGTGCACTGTGAAGAGCAGCTTATCGCCTTGGAGCAAGCAGACCTTGAAACTCCGGTTGTCGTGTGGCTGAAGATTGACAGTGGCATGCACCGCCTTGGGGTTCGTCCTGAACAATATGACGACTTTGTAACGCGGCTGAAGGAGTGTCCAAATGTAGCGAAACCGTTGCGTTACATGAGCCACTTTGGCTGTGCAGATGAGCTGGATAGCGATATTACCCCACAACAGATTGAGCTGTTTAAATCGTTGACTTCTGGTTGCCAAGGGGAACGTTCACTGGCGGCATCTGCGGGGTTATTGGCATGGCCTCAAAGCCATTTAGATTGGGTTCGTCCGGGTATTATCATGTATGGTGTGTCGCCATTCGATGACAAAACGGCGCAAGATCTTGGGTATCAGCCTGTCATGACACTTAAATCCCACCTTATTGCGGTACGTGAAGTGAAGAAGGGCGAAAGTGTTGGCTATGGTGGTATTTGGACCAGTGAGCGAGATACAAAAGTTGGGGTCATCGCTGTAGGGTATGGCGACGGTTACCCAAGAAGTGCTCCAAACGGTACGCCGGTGTGGGTTAATGGCCGTAAAGTACCTATTGCAGGTCGAGTTTCCATGGATATGCTGACGGTCGATTTGGGACCAGACGCAACGGATAAAGTCAGCGACGAAGCGATTCTTTGGGGGAAAGAGCTCCCAGTAGAAGAAGTGGCGGGTCACATTGGTACGATTGCGTATGAACTCGTGACTAAGCTAACGCCTCGCGTCGAGATGGAATACTCCAAATAAACAACGAAAGGCTAACCCAAGGTTAGCCTTTGTTTTATCTACTCACCGTTAATCGTAGCAATAACGCGGCGGCCGCCACCAAAGTCTCGATGCTCACCCAAGTAAATACCTTGCCATGTTCCTAAAGCTAATCGACCATTTTGGATTGGTACCGTCACACTACTGCCAAGCAGTGATGCTTTAATATGTGCCGGCATGTCGTCGTCACCTTCATAGGTGTGCTGATAATAAGGAGCACGCTCTGGCACAAACTTATTGAAGTGCGCTTCCATGTCCATACGCACGGTTGGATCAGCATTCTCATTTAAGGTCAAACTGGCGGAGGTGTGCTGAATAAATAAGTGTAATAAACCTACTGAAAGTTCGTTTATTTGTGGTAATTGTTGTTCAATTTCATCAGTTATCAGGTGAAAACCGCGGCTTCTCGCTTTTAATTGCAGTGTTTTTTGTGCCCACATACGTGTTCCTTTGGAAATTTATAAATTGGCGTCTATCCTATTCCAATTAGAGCCTGTCATTAGTAAATGATATGATTCTTGTCATCGTAAATGAATGTTCAATTTCAGGGCAGGGAACGTGACCTAACTCAATGTGAGTGTAAAAGCTCTCGGTCATAATTGGCGCCTGAAAAAAAATTACAAAGACTTGTTTTGTGGCAATTTGCCCAAACATCTAATTTATATTCTATTTGCTAAATCGGGGATTCCACAGTTTTCGCTAGACTGTAAGGAATGGAACCTACTGTAACATCGGGATAAAGACCATGTTGAAAAATATCAATCCAACGCAAACACAAGCTTGGAAAGCGCTAACGGCGCATTTCGAATCTGCACAAGATATGGATCTTAAAGAGCTGTTTGCTCAAGACGCAGCGCGTTTCGACAAATACTCTGCACGTTTCGGCTCAGACATCCTAGTCGATTACTCAAAGAACCTCATCAATGAGGAAACTCTGAAGCACCTGTTTGCTCTTGCGAAAGAGACCGAGCTGAAATCTGCAATTGAAGCGATGTTCAGTGGTGAAGCGATCAACCAAACAGAAGGTCGCGCTGTTCTTCACACTGCACTACGTAACCGCGCTAATACTCCAGTTATGGTAGACGGCGAAGACGTAATGCCAGCAGTGAACGCGGTTCTAGAAAAAATGAAATCATTCACTGAGCGCGTTATCGGCGGTGAATGGAAAGGTTACACAGGCAAAGCAATTACCGATATTGTGAACATCGGTATCGGCGGTTCTGACCTTGGCCCTTACATGGTGACGGAAGCTCTAGCGCCATACAAAAATCATCTAAACCTTCACTTCGTATCTAACGTTGATGGTACACACATCGTTGAAACGTTGAAGAAAGTTAACCCAGAAACGACGTTATTCTTGATCGCGTCTAAGACGTTTACAACACAAGAAACCATGACTAACGCGCACACTGCTCGTGATTGGTTCCTAGAATCGGCGGGTGATCAGGCTCATGTGGCTAAGCACTTTGCTGCGCTTTCAACAAACGCGACAGCCGTGTCTGAATTTGGTATCGATACAGCGAACATGTTTGAATTCTGGGACTGGGTTGGTGGCCGTTACTCACTATGGTCTGCGATCGGTCTATCAATTGCACTAGCAGTAGGTTTCGATAACTTCGTTGAGCTGCTTGATGGCGCTCACGAGATGGACAAGCACTTTGTATCAACAGATCTAGAAAGCAACATCCCTGTGATCCTTGCGCTTATCGGTATTTGGTACAACAACTTCCACGGTGCGGAATCAGAAGCTATTCTGCCTTACGATCAGTACATGCACCGTTTCGCGGCGTACTTCCAGCAAGGCAACATGGAATCAAACGGTAAATACGTTGACCGTGACGGCAATGCTGTAACTTACCAAACAGGCCCAATCATTTGGGGTGAACCAGGTACCAACGGTCAGCACGCGTTCTACCAGCTAATTCACCAAGGTACTAAGCTTATCCCATGTGACTTCATTGCACCTGCAATTAGCCACAACCCAGCTAGCGATCATCACCAAAAACTGATGTCTAACTTCTTCGCGCAAACTGAAGCTCTAGCGTTTGGTAAAAATGAAGAAACCGTGAAAGAAGAGTTGGTGAAAGTAGGTAAGAATGCTGAAGAAGTGGCAGCGATTGCGCCATTCAAAGTGTTTGAAGGTAACCGTCCAACAAACTCTATTCTAGTGAAGCAAATCACGCCTCGTACGCTAGGTAACTTGATCGCAATGTACGAACACAAAATTTTCGTACAAGGTGTTATCTGGAATATCTTCAGCTTTGACCAGTGGGGCGTGGAGCTAGGTAAACAACTGGCTAACCAAATCCTACCTGAGCTTGCAGACGAGTCTCAAATCAGCTCGCATGACAGCTCAACAAACGGTCTAATCAACGCATTTAAAGCGTTCAAAGCTTAATGTTTGAATAGATAAAGAAAAGGTCAGCAAATGCTGACCTTTTTATTGCCTGAGGCAAAAACAAAATAGGTTGGCCAGTGCCAACCTATTTTTTCTCTTTTATTCGAAGCAAATTTCGATAAAGGCATTTCCCCATTGGGAAGAGAAAGGCATGATAATAATTGAGCCTTCACACTTGTGGCGAATCGTATGACCTCGGCCCGAAACCACAACCGGTGTTGCCATATCAAAGTCAAAACCACTTTCCGCCAGAATGCGTTTCGCACCACCAGTAACCATGTTGGTGATCTCACCCACCATATCGGTCACTTCTTCATTGAGCCCATTTGGACGTTCACCAAGCATGTTCTGCATGATTTCTAGGGCGAGTGCTTCATCAAAGGTGATCGACATTGAACCACGAGTTTGTGGGCCTACCATACCAATCAGACCAGAAACGTCACCTCGTGCGATCTCATCTTTTTTGATTCGCGGTTTTTGTGGCTTCAGCTCAAGAGAAGCCATAGTTTTTAGCACGTTCATTAAAGAAGCTAAAAACGGGTTTACAAATTCAGCGCGCATAACGTTCTTCTATACTTTTTCTTTCGTCTCGGAGGAACAGGCCTGGCATTCACCATGAGTTTCAATAACTTGGTTGGTCAGTTTGAATCCATGCTTCTCGGCGTTTTCGGCTAACAAGGATATCAGCGTCTCATCTTCGAGTTCAACGACATCACCACATTTATCGCAAATTAGTAATTGGAAAAAGTGCTGCTGAGTATTGAAAGAACAACAAGTAATAAAGCTATTTGTCGATTCCACTCGGTGGATGAAGCCTTGTTCTAGGAGAAAATCTAATGCTCGATAAACAGTGGGCGGCTTAGCCTGAGGCTCACTCTCTTTTAGTTGCTCCAATAGCTCATACGCACTTGAGGCGCGGCGATTAGAACAAATGAGTTCAAATACGCGTCGGCGTTGCGGAGTCAGTCGTACTCCACGCTCTGCGCAGATACTTTCAATTTGTTCAATGATTGTTGGATTCAAACCTTTCACCATAACTATCGGACGTGCTCTATGATAAATCATTTCTATACGAAGTTCGTTTAGAAATGCTTCATTTTACCCACTATCAGAACGAAAATCATGAATTAAAGCAAGTCGGTGGTGGTGTGAAGGCGGAATAATCATCACAGAATGAATCAACGAATGACAGATTCGTATTACTTCTGCGTATTCCTAAGCACTTGGCTAGTCAGCCAACCAAATCATTCTCGCTGAAACTAGCACCCAGAGGTGCTTGGGTATACAATACCCGACTTATTTTTTGAGCGTACTGCTGCGCTCGACCTTGGCAACATAAAAACGGGTGTTTATATCATGACTCATTCTTGCAGGCTCTCCGTAGCACCAATGTTAGATTGGACTGATCGTCATTGTCGCTACTTCCATCGCTTAATGACCAAAGAAACCCTGCTGTACACTGAAATGGTGACGACAGGTGCGATCATTCATGGAAAAGGAGACTTCCTGGCTTATAACGAAGAAGAGCATCCGTTAGCCCTTCAACTTGGTGGTTCAAACCCAGCAGATTTGGCTACGTGTGCCAAGCTAGCGCAAGAGCGTGGCTACGATGAGATTAACCTAAATGTGGGGTGTCCATCTGACCGCGTACAAAACGGTCGATTTGGTGCTTGCCTAATGGCTGAACCGCAGTTAGTTGCGGATTGTGTCGCAGCAATGAAAGACGTGGTCGATATCCCTGTAACAGTCAAGACTCGCATTGGTATTGATGATCAAGACTCTTACGAGTTCCTAACGGATTTCGTTTCTATTGTTTCAGAAAAGGGTGGCTGTGAGCAGTTCACTATCCATGCTCGTAAAGCTTGGTTAAGTGGTTTAAGCCCAAAAGAAAACCGCGAGATCCCACCATTGGATTACCCACGCGCTTACCAATTGAAGCAAGACTTCTCACACCTAACGATTGCGATTAACGGTGGCGTGAAATCATTAGAAGAAGCAAAAGCACATCTTCAGCATCTTGACGGTGTGATGATTGGTCGTGAAGCATACCAAAGCCCATATCTACTGGCATCGGTAGACCAAGAGTTGTTTGGCTCTAATGCTCCAGTGAAGAAACGCAGCGAAATTGTTGAAGAGATGTACCCATACATTGAAGCGCAATTAGCGAAAGGTGCGTACCTTGGTCACATTACCCGTCACATGTTAGGTTTGTTCCAAAGCATGCCCGGTGCTCGTCAATGGCGTCGTCATATCAGTGAAAATGCGCACAAACCAGGTTCTGGTCTAGAAGTATTGCAAGACGCGCTAGCTAAGATTCCAAAAGAATTGAATGTGTAAAATTCGCCAGTGAATGGCTAAAATTACCAACTAAAGAATGATAAAGCCAGAGTGCAGAAATGCCTATGGCTTTGTTTTTTATTAAAAATCATAATCTTAACTTCGTTTCTGTAAGTTGGTATGGAAACTGCTCTGTTTATTGAAAACAAATGGAGAAGTGATTATGTTGGAGCTAATCTTTATTTTAGTATTTGCGGCGACCTTGTTGGTTACGGGTATCACAATGATGACCGTATTCGCAGCAACTGGTATTGCGTTAGTTGTGATGTTTTTACTGGGAATGGTTGGAGCGGTACTCAAACTATTACCATGGTTAATCGTGATTGCATTGGGTATTTGGTTCTTCAAGAATTACGTTGCTCAGCCCCGCTATAAATAATGAGTAACATCATTTAGTTGATGGAGAGGCGTGAGAATATGGTATATTTCCTCTCACGTCCTCTACGTGAATATCAGCTATCTCGGAGTAAATACTACATGACAAATAAAGCGAACATCGCTTTAACGGCATTATCGTTGGCAGTATCTTTTCCTGTTTTTGCAGAGTACTCTGTATCGACAAAAGTCGGCGCAGAGGTATGGGCTGCCGACACTAAAGTTAATGAAGTGAGACGAGATAGCAGTACCGCAGGCACTTTTTACGCGGCGATTGAACATGATGTTAAATATGTCCCTAATGCGCGCCTTCGTTACTCAAGTGTTGATGCGGATTACATGGGGTTCGATAAGCTCGATTTAACCTTGTATTACCACGTTCTAGAGCATGATTTATTGCACTTTGATGCGGGTCTCACGTTCAGTAATTTAAGTGACACTAAATACATTGATGCTGGCTCAAGCAGGCGTGTAGAAGAATTTGATGAGCTGATTTGGGCTTGGTATGGTTACGCAGAAATTCAAGTTCCGGATACAAACTTTGATGTGATTGGTGAGATAAACTTTGGTGACAACAAAGGTATCAAAAGCACCGATTTCATGGCAGGTGTTCAATACAATGTACCGCTCGAAAAAGCTCGACTGGCTTTTCGTGGAGGTTACCGTGTGATTGATTTAGAGTCCGATAAATTCATGTCGGATCTAGGGAAAGAGTTTATTTTTGCTAACGGCTTCTTTGTGAGTGCGGAATACGCGTTCTAAATTCAGCCATGTTAGATATTCGATTTACTTAAAACGTCGCTTTATAAGCGGCGTTTTTTTATATCACTTCATTATATCTAATCGAAATTTCTCCCTATTTGGCTGACTTAGACCATGCTTACCTAGGAGCAATGTGAAAGTTAAAGCAGGGATAGCGATGACAATAAATGAACTAAGACATCTATTCCGTGAAAATCAGCTTATCGAAGCGATTATTGAGCCTGCAATCCAAGAGGGTGGTTGGGTTGTAGAGTTCAGACATGCGCGCGGTGGTTTTGTTTTTCTAACGGACAGTCACGGCGAAGAATGTCTTTATGAAGATTTGGATACTGCGTCAAAATCGGCAATGGCAGTAGGCTTTCAACAAGTCCGCATTGAAGATCGATGAGCAAAAAGTAAGCCGTTCTTACTTCCAAAAAGTTATAAAACATTCACTTCTATTCTTTCTTGTTATTAAGGAGAGTGGGTACTCTATCGTCACGCAATGAATAGGGATGTCGTGATAATGTCTTTTCAAAAGAATGAGTATTCTCACAAGAATGTGTCTGAAGATAATAATGGGCAAGGAGGAAATCCTCCAATCGCAAGCCCTCTGAATGACCAACAAATTAGCTCACTCCAACAAACTGTCTCTGAGTTGTCTTCACAGCAACTTGCTTGGGTCAGTGGGTATTTTTGGGGATTAGCTCAAAATCAACCAAACACAGCGGTAACGCCAATTGCACAAGCAACGGCAGCCGTATCAGCGAAGCCAGCAGGTAAGTTGAGTATTATTTTTGCTTCCCAAACGGGCAATGCTAAAGGTGTTGCTGAAGCTCTGGAACAGGAAGCAAAAGCAGAAGGAATTGCAGTCGAACTTTTTGATGCAAGCGATTACAAAGGTAAAAACTTAGCCAAAGAAACGCATGTCATTATTGTGGCATCGACTAACGGCGAAGGCGAAGCGCCAGACAATGCCATTGAGCTACATGAGTTTTTGCAATCGAAGAAGGCTCCTAAGCTGCCAAACCTGCAATATGGTGTTATTGCATTGGGAGATTCTAGCTACGAGTTCTTCTGTCAGACCGGTAAAGACTTCGACACTTACCTATCAAAGCTAGGCGCGACTCCATTTATCGAGCGTCTTGATTGCGATGTGGATTATGAAGCCCCCGCAACTGAATGGCGTAAGAATGCGTTAGACAAGGTAAAAGATACACTTTCTTCTGGCTCTGAAGCGGATGTGGTTCAACTTCCTGTGGGTCAAGCTGCGACTGCGCACTCTCCTTACAATAAACAAAATCCGTACACTGCGACGTTACTGACCAGTCAAAAAATCACGGGCCGTGACTCTGGAAAAGACGTTCGTCATATAGAAATCGACTTAGAAGGCTCGGGCTTAACGTATCAGCCAGGTGATGCACTAGGTGTGTGGTTTGAAAATAGCTCGGAACTTGCAAATGCCATTCTTGGTAAGGTCGGTTTGTCTGGGGTTGAGACTGTTGACGTTGATGGTGAAAGCTTGTCAATCCACAGTGCTCTCGTGAGTAAATATGAAATCACAACATCTAACCCGCAGCTCATCACAAAGTTTGCCGAGTTATCCGGTAGCAAGAAGCTACAAAAGTTAGTTGAAGATAAAGATAAGCTTCGCGAGTACTCTGCAAATACTCAAATCGTTGATGTACTGGCAGAAAAGAAAACCAAGTTAACCGCAGATGAGTTGATTGGTTTGCTTCGTCGTCTTACTCCACGCCTTTACTCTATTGCATCAAGCCAAGAAGAGGTCGATGAAGAAGTACACCTAACGGTTGCTTTGGTTGAGTACGAACAAAACGACGAAAAACGATATGGTGGTGCGTCTAGTTTCTTAGCTCAGCGTCTCGAAGAGGGAGATGAAGTTAAAGTATTTGTTGAGCATAACAACAACTTTAAACTGCCGGAAGATGATAGTACTCCAATTATCATGGTTGGTCCTGGCACAGGGATCGCACCATTCCGTAGCTTTATTCAGGAACGTGAAAACCGCGATGCTGAAGGCAAAAACTGGTTGTTCTTTGGTGATCGCACGTTCACTCAAGACTTCTTGTACCAAGTGGAATGGCAAAAGTATCTCAAGTCAGGAGTACTAAGCCGATTGGATGTTGCCTTTAGTCGTGACCAAGTAGAAAAGGTTTACGTACAACATCGCATCTTAGAAAACGCAGCTCAAGTGTGGCAGTGGATCCAAGAAGGCGCTTATATCTATGTCTGCGGTGATGCAACGCGTATGGCAAAAGATGTGCACGACGCATTGGTTATCGTTGCTGAACAAGAAGGCAAGATGCCGCGTGACGATGCAGAACAATTTATTAATGACCTACGTAAAGCGAAACGTTATCAGAGGGATGTTTACTAATGACTTTTTCTACGGACAATAATAAGCAGGTTGTATTAGGTGAAGAGTTAGGGCCGCTATCTGATAACGAGCGCCTGAAGCGAGAAAGCAACTTATTACGTGGCACTATTGAGCAAGATTTACAGGACCCTATTACAGGTGGCTTTACTGCCGACAACTTCCAGTTAATTCGTTTCCACGGTATGTATCAACAAGACGATCGTGATATCCGTAATGAACGCACAAAGCAAAAACTGGAACCATTACATAATGTGATGCTTCGTGCTCGTATGCCTGGAGGCATCATCACGCCAACGCAATGGTTAGCGATCGACAAGTTCGCAACGGAGCACTCTTTATATGGAAGTATTCGTCTGACGACTCGCCAAACGTTCCAGTTTCATGGGGTATTAAAACCGAATATTAAGTTGATGCATCAAACGCTCAACAGTATTGGCATTGATTCGATTGCAACCGCGGGTGATGTAAACCGTAACGTGTTGTGTACCACTAACCCAGTGGAGTCAGAGTTACACCAAGAAGCTTACGAATGGGCGAAGAAGATCAGTGAGCATCTATTACCAAAGACGCGCGCTTATGCAGAGATTTGGCTAGACGGTGAAAAAGTAGAAAGCACAGAAGAAGACGAACCGATTCTAGGCAAGAACTACTTACCACGTAAGTTTAAAACCACAGTGGTTATCCCACCGCAAAATGACGTAGATGTACACGCTAACGATCTCAACTTCGTAGCGATTGCAGATAACGGCAAGCTGGTTGGTTTTAACGTCCTGGTCGGCGGCGGCTTAGCGATGACGCATGGCGATACATCAACTTATCCGCGCCGCGCTGACGACTTTGGCTTTATTCCGCTGGACAAGACACTTGATGTTGCCGCAGCTGTAGTAACAACTCAGCGCGACTGGGGTAACCGTTCAAACCGTAAGAACGCAAAAACCAAATACACATTGGATCGTGTAGGTAGCGATGTCTTTAAAGCGGAAGTCGAGAAACGTGCTGGTGTTAAGTTTGAGCAAAGCCGTCCATATGAATTCACAGAACGTGGTGACCGTATTGGCTGGGTAGAAGGAATTGATGGTAAATATCATTTAGCGCTTTTCATCGAAAATGGTCGCTTATTAGACTTTCCAGGTAAACCACTTAAGACGGGTGTTGCTGAAATTGCCAAAATCCACAAAGGCGATTTCCGCATGACAGCAAACCAAAACCTAATTGTTGCGGGTGTACCTAAAAACGAAAAAACGAAGATTGAAAAGATCGCTCGTGAACATGGCTTAATGGACGACGGCGTAAGTGAACAGCGTAAGAACTCAATGGCTTGTGTTGCTTTTCCAACTTGTCCGCTAGCGATGGCAGAAGCTGAACGTTTCCTTCCTCAGTTTGTTACTGATGTTGAGGGGATTCTGGAGAAGCACAACCTACCAGAAAATGACAACATCATTTTGCGTGTAACTGGGTGTCCAAATGGTTGTGGTCGCGCAATGTTGGCTGAAATTGGTCTAGTTGGCAAAGCGCCGGGTCGTTACAACTTGCACCTAGGTGGTAACCGTGCCGGTACTCGAGTACCAAAAATGTATAAAGAGAACATCACGGATAAGCAAATCTTAGAAGAGATTGATCTGCTGGTGGCTCGATGGTCGAAAGAGCGTGAAGAAGGCGAAGCCTTTGGCGATTTCACTATTCGTGCTGGCATTATCCAAGAAGTGCTCGTATCAAAGAGGGACTTTCATGCTTGATTCTGTAGCATCCAAGCTGGAGCTCACAGAGTTACTGACATTAACAAAGACGGAGCAAATCCTCCGTCTTGCTCAAATTAATGTCGAGCTCGAAAAGCTTTCAGCACAAGAGAGAGTAGCGTGGGCTTTAGATAATCTAGAAGGCGAGTTCGCGGTTTCTTCTAGTTTTGGTATTCAAGCCGCGGTTATGCTTCATTTAGTTACTCGCGCCAAAGCGGACATCCCCGTCATTCTAACCGATACTGGTTACCTGTTTGCTGAGACGTACCGATTTATCGATGAGCTGACAGATGCTCTCAACCTAAATTTAAAAGTTTATCGAGCCAAGGAAAGTGCGAATTGGCAAGAAGCTCGATATGGAAAATTATGGGAGCAAGGCGTAGAGGGAATTGAAAAATACAACAAGCTCAATAAAGTTGAGCCGATGCGTCGAGCGTTAAAAGAGCTTAATGTTGGAACGTGGTTCTCTGGACTGCGTCGAGAGCAAAGTAAATCTCGTGCAGGTTTACCGATTCTATCAATTCAGAACGGTGTGTTTAAATTTCTACCAGTAATTGATTGGACTAATAAAGACGTTCATTACTACTTAGAACAACACGGCCTTAAATACCACCCATTGTGGGATGAAGGTTACCTTTCAGTTGGTGATACACATACCACTCGTAAATGGGAGCCGGGAATGTCAGAGGAAGAAACTCGATTCTTTGGCTTAAAGCGAGAATGTGGCCTACACGAAGATGATGGCTCTGAACAAGATGGGTCTGGCATATAGCCATAATACTCTTTAAATAGAGTTTAGGTTAAGTTTAATAAAGATAGCTGCAATAAAGCAGCTTTCTTTATTTATGGTACTTGAAAAATACGTCTCAAAGCACAACTCTGTGGATAAGTTGTGTGAGAGTTTGGGGTAAAGTTGAATAAATAAAGGTTTGATCGAAAACTCATCGTTTAACCATTGTTTTTGCAATTTTTGAAAAATAACACTTGCCAATGTGAGCGCGATCTCTATAATGCCTCCTCGTCGACAGGGCAAGGGCTCAGAAGGGTTTAAGCGAAGTTGATAAGGCTGAAAAGAAAAACGAAATAATTTGAAGAAAGTGTTTGACACGATAAATTATCTCGCTAGAATGGCCGCCTCTTCCGAAGTGATGTCAATCACAAAGAAGAGTTGCTCTTTAACAATATAGACCTATCAATCTGTGTGGGCACTCGTTGATGATAATCCAATTCGATACTTCGGTATCAAATTAGGTTTCA
>NZ_JAWOQQ010000022.1:0-54184 GCF_033337405.1 Vibrio sp. YT-16 | reverse complement strand
CAATCTGAGCCATGATCAAACTCTTCAATTTAAGATTTTGTTCGGCTCAATGAATACTGAACATTACATAAGTAATGTTTGAATTGACTGTGCTGAATCTTTCGATTCAATGGTCACTTCGTTTCATTGAAACCTAATTTGATACCGAAGTATCTAATTGGATTATCATCAACGAGTGCCCACACAGATTGATAGGTTCTTATTTTTAAAGAGCTTTTCTAACATTTTCAGCAACTTAGTTGCTCGTCGTTAGGGGTGCGTATCTTACTTCACACCGTGAGAGAGTCAAGCATTTTTTCAAATTCTTTTTTCTCTCTTCCCGACTCGCTGTGTGACTTTCGTCTCACTCCGTGTCGGTGGATGCGCAGTATAGGGAGTTGAGAAATTAGTACAAGTGTTTTTTGCAAATAAAAAACCAACCGGTCACAAATTAGCCAAAAGTGCGATATTTGCATATTTCTTCGTCACATTTGAGACATATCACAGCAATTGGTTGGAAAAACACCAACCATATACGTAAGATTCATGTGTCTATTCTGTTAATGGGCAATCGATCTCTTTATCACTATGTGTAGTAATTAAAATGACGTCTAAAAAAAATCTGATTTTATGTGTTGGGCTGGCCATCGTTGGGGGAATCATCTTCTCTCAATTCATCATCCCACCAGCCTTGAGCTTCCTCATTGGTGTTATCGCTACTGCTTTTCTTTTTTCATTTTCTAGCAAAACACCTGTTCTTCAATCTTCGGATCCTGATCCTTCAACTAAAACGCTGTATGTCGGCAACCTTCCTTATAAGGCCAATGAGAGTCATGTTCGCGATTTGTTTGCTGAATATGGACAGGTCTATGCGGTACGCTTAATGAAAGATAAGCGTACTGGAAAAAGAAGAGGGTTTGGTTTTGTAGTGATGGCTGCGGCAGATGCCAAGCCAGCTATCGCTAAACTTAATGAAAAGGAATATATGGAGAGAACGCTAAAAGTGAGAATTGCGAACGATCCTAAACATCCGGATGGTGGTAAACCTGAACAGGATTAAAACCTAGCTTCTTTAAACAAATGTTCAGTGCATCTTCCTGCCAAGGAGTTGCACTGGCATAAATCGACTTACTTCCCTCTTCTGTATCCTCAATTTCATCACTTAATAGCAATGCTTTTACTCGACGTGCAATCGCTGCGCCTGAATCAATTAAAGTAACGTCCCCACCCAAAGCTTGATGAATCTCCTCTTTGATTAAAGGGAAGTGAGTACAACCGAGCACCGCAACATCGACTTTATCGCGAAGGGGAAGCAGGATATTTGTCAGTTCGTCGAGAGAAACGCTGTTGCCTCGCAACTTCTCTTCGGCCATATCTACCAAGCGAGTTGATCCCACCAGCTCAACTGGTTTGCCTTGCGCAAAGTCCCGTATTAACTCGTGAGTATATTGGCGTGTTACTGTCGCCGGAGTGGCGATCAGCCCTACCCCTTTTGATGCTAAAAGCGATGCGGGTTTAATCGCAGGGACAACACCAACAACGGGAATCGATAAATTTTCGCGTAAGGAAGGAAGCACTATGGTGCTCGCCGTGTTGCAAGCAATGACGACAATGTCGACTTGGTGTTCTTCGACTAATGAAGAGACCAGTTGGTTAACTCGTGAAATGAGTACAGCCTGATCGAGTTCACCATAAGGGTAAGCCTGATTATCGAATAAGTATAAGTAGTCTAGCTGGGGCAATAGGCGATGTATCTCTTGGAATACAGAAAGGCCACCAACACCGGAGTCAAAAACTAGGACTTTTTTCTTACTTGCTACTCGCACGAGCCTTACCTAAAGAACAGAAACGTTGCGATCATACTGCGTAGATTTGTTTTGGCAATGCTTTAGCATGGTATCTTTGATGGCTGAATCTATCTCCAGATTCTACATCTCGCTTCGTCAACTCGATATGTCCTTGAAAAGATGGCGAAGACGTGACCAATGTGTGAAATTCACCATTTTCCCCACAGGGATCAATTTGACTTGGTAATGACTCTATTAGGGCTTTGTCATACCAGCGACCACACCATTCTGGAGGGAGAACTCTTCCGTCGATGGTGATTAACATAGTTTGAATACCACGCTCTATGATTTCCATCGCTAGTTTTTCGCTGCTCTCCCCTAATAGAGGAAAGACGCATTCCCAGCCAACAGGTTCAATATAGCTGCGTCGGTAATCGGCAATGCCATTACAAAACATATCACCAAATGCGACAGCTTCTATGTTCAGACCACTACTTTGTAATGCATTAACGATGGTCGATTGATAAATGTCGTTACTTGGAAAGATTTCAGGTAGCTCGATAGTAATGAGCGGAAGCGCAAGTAAGTCTGCTTGCATTTGTACGACTTCAAGCGGAGTTGCTTGGAAAGGGACTTCTTTCCCTACGTAAGTCGTGTACAAACCGACAACTTGATAATTTGGATTCTCGTTAAGGCGCTCAAGCGTTAATGTCGAATCTTTACCACTGGACCAACTGATCACCACTCGCTTGGGTTTCTTCATTCGATTTTCCACCACAAAATATTAAAAACCGCCCGAAGGCGGTTTGTGCTCATTCACGATTAGAATTCGTAGCCAACGTTGAGATAGTACGCTCGCTCCGCAGCAGGGTAACCTTTTGCCATCTCATACTCTTCATCAAGTAGATTATCGATACGAGCGCTAATAGAGGTCGACTCATTCGGATAGTAAGTCACCGCCGTATCAACCAACGAGTAAGAAGAAAGCGTGATATCTTGTGAAGGCCAAGTGCTGTAATCCACATCTGGACGCTTACCGACGTACTGATAGCTAACCGACCAATCCACTTTATCGAAGCTCACTAAAGTATTCCACTTATACATTTCTTTAGCGCGACGCTGCAACTGATGCCCTTTATCGTCTTCAGCATCTTTGTAATCTGCACTCAACTGGTGCTGCACAATCCCTGTATCAAACTCAGCAACAAGCTCCACACCTTGGATATGTGTTTCACCATCGACATTCAAATATTTGTATGTGGTTGGATGGTAATCGATAAGATTCGTGATTTTATAGTCATAACCCGTGACGGACCAAAAAACGCCTTGGACATCACCGCTGAATGCTAGCTCCCAAGCATCTGACTCTTCCGGCTTCAGATCTTTCTCACCGTATGTTGGGTCATACTGCTGATATAGGTTTGGAGCCTTAAACGCAGTACCAAAAGAGGCTTTAACCCCAAACTCTGGTACAAACTGGTAACCAGCCGCTAAACTGTAAGTGAACTCACTACCGTATTCTTCGTTATCATCAAGGCGAGCACTGCCCTCAAGCATTGCTTTATCAATACTGGTGGTTGCCATACCAAACAGAGCGCCATTGGTACGATCAAACGTTTTATTCGCACTCTTGTCTTTATAAGACTCGTTGCGCCAATCAATACCACCAGCCAACGTCGTATTGTTGTTTAGCAAGTAACTGTTGGTCCACTGGACATTTTGCTGCTCAAGTTCATCTTCAGTACCTGAGTGTTTGCCTTTTGCTTGCTCATAGTTCCAAGACTTCTGTTTCTGTGCTGTTACTTGTAGTTCTGACATCACATTATCAGACTGATACTTACCGCCCAGAGTGACAGAAAGATCGTCTTTTTCTGCTTCGTAGTAACCGCGACTGCCGTAGCTGCTGTCATATTGATAAACATTTTCGTAAGCACGTAGGTTACCAAATGCAGACCACTGGTCATTGAAGTTGTGCACGTAACCTAGCAGACCATTCTTTGTATCAAAGCCATGGCGATCGCCGTCATTAACTCCCGGTACAGGACGAACGTTATAACCATCATCACTTTCACTACCAAGCGCGATATTTAGCTGGCCGCTCTCTGTGACTTTAATACCAGATGCCACACTCAATTCCTGGTAATCTAAGCTGCCTAAACCCGCACTTAACTTCGTTCCTTCTTCGTCAGCACGCGCAATGGTGATGATATTGATCACGCCACCAATCGCTTCTGAGCCGTAAAGTGACGCACGCGCACCACGCACGTACTCAATACGTTGAACGTAAGTAAGTGGGATTTGGTTAAAGTCCACAGCGCCCTTCGCTGCTCGTGCAAAACGTACGCCATCAACCAGTACTAAAACTTGGTCGGAACTGGTTCCACGAACAAATAAAGACGCTAACTGACCACGACCACCATTTTGTGAAACTTGAATTCCGGTAAGGCGACGCAATACATCTGGTAGGGTTTTCGCTTGAATGCGATCGATGTCTTGTCGAGTAACTACTTCGACATCTGCCAACGTACGGCTTTCGGCTTGCTCAAAACGGTTTGCAGTAACAACGATGGTTTCGTCAGTGGAGGTTTCTTGGGCCTGTAGATAAGAGACAGGTGAAAGCAGCGATGCTAAAGTGATCGCCAGTGCGGATTTTCTCATTGTATTGTCCTAAATCGCGTAATTCCTTCCGAGCCCTGTCATCATGACAGTCCAGTGCTGTGGCTCAGTTGTTGGCAGGTATTCGGACTCAAGAGCACGGGTGTACCGCCTACTTGCTCGACTTCCCACATAAACTAATGCAGTGTCTGATGAGCGTTCGTTCTCTTTTACCGCTGCGCGTCAGTTCTGGATTCACACCAGATTCCCATTTCAGCCATCTAGATTGCTAGATAGCACCAACTTGAGGCAAATATTATTCAGCTATTGATTATTTGTCCAGCCAATATTGCCCTTAGAAGTTGTAACGTTTTGATTGATTTTGCTTTCTACTCTGCCTGTACGCACTATCTTTAAATCAATTCCAGTACAAAACTGGACATCCTATTGAGATTGAATAAAATCTGCGCTCTTAAATTGAATGCACCATAAAAGGTAAGATCATGGCTACTCTTGATGTCAACCCACAACGCTACCAAGAACAACTGGCTGAAAAAGTCGAACGTCTCACGGATATGTTCGCGCCATACAACATGCCAGAACTGGAAGTGTTTGAATCACCAGAGCAGCACTACCGCATGCGTGCTGAGTTCCGTGTTTGGCATGAAGGCGAAGATCTTTACTACATCATGTTCAACCAAGAAACTCGTGAGAAGTACCGTGTTGACCAATTCCCTGCAGCAAGCCGTCTGATCAACGACCTGATGCCGCTATTGGTTGAAGCGATGAAAGACAACGACTCACTACGTCGTAAACTGTTCCAAGTGGATTTCCTATCGACGCTAAGTGGTGAGATTCTGGTTTCACTCCTTTACCATCGCCAACTTGATGAAGAGTGGATTGAAAACGCGAAAGCCCTTAAACAGCGTTTAAATGATGAAGGCTTTAACCTAAACATCATTGGTCGCGCTCGTAAGATGAAGATTGTCCTAGACCGAGACTACGTTATCGAGAAGCTCGATGTAAATGGTCAAAGCTACATCTACCAACAAGTAGAGAACAGCTTCACTCAGCCGAACGGCAAAGTCGCAGAGAAGATGCTGGAATGGGCGGTCGACTGTACCCAAGAAAGCACTGGCGACCTACTAGAGCTTTACTGTGGTAACGGTAACTTCTCGCTGGCGTTGGCACAGAATTTCGACCGCGTACTGGCAACTGAGCTAGCGAAGCCATCTGTGGTATCTGCACAGTACAACATCGCCGCCAATAAGATTGATAACGTACAAATCTTACGTCTATCGGCAGAGGAATTTACTCAAGCGATCGAAGGTAAGCGTGAATTCCGTCGTCTACAAGATGCAGGTGTGGATCTGAAGAGCTATAACTGCAACACGATTTTTGTCGACCCACCACGTGCTGGGATGGATGTCGATACTTGTAAGATGGTGCAAGGTTACGAGCGCATCATGTACATCTCTTGTAACCCTGAGACTCTAAAAGAGAACTTGGACATTCTATGCGAAACACACAACGTGACGCGTTTTGCTCTGTTTGACCAATTCCCTTATACCCACCACATGGAAGCTGGCGTGCTATTGGAACGTAAAGCTTAGTCCACCAGCTTCAGACAAAAAAAAGCGAGCTCAATGGCTCGCTTTTTAATTTGATTCGTTTTGCTTATTCCGCAGAAGTCTTCTTGCTGACAAAACCTAGCTTCTTACCAATCCATGCGAGTAAGATCATTGAAACCATGATCGCGAAGAAGTTTGAGCCTGCTTCTGGGTATTGCGCTTTAATAAACGCAGAGTGACCAAACGCACCTACGAAGAAACACGCCAAGCCAACTAATGGGATATCTTCTGATACCGGATTATTTAGGTACTCTTGGTAAAGAGCTTGTACAGCCAGTACGAGTGCAATCAATGGGAAGATTGAAAAAGACACTTCACTCATGGTCAACCATGACAACAAAGCATCACCACACATACCTGCAACCAGTGCCAAAATCAGCGTTTTCTTTTCAGATTTATTTCCATTCGACATTATTCTATCCCGCCTTTTAATCGGTTACGTTCACGTTCTTTGCGATACCAATAGGCCCCTTTGGCTATCATTCGCAATTGCATGATCAATCGCTCGGCGAGTTCATCGCGCTCACGTCGATCTAAATCTAAAGCTTCAGCCCCCGAACTGAAAACCAAAGTCACAGACGCTTCTGCTTGAGTATACGCCTCTTCTCTGGTCACGCCGGTGCTCATTAAATACTCGGTTAATTCTGCCGCAAAATGCTGGATTTCTCGAGCAACAGCGGTACGAAATTCAGCAGAAGTGCCGGAGCGCTCACGCAACAACAAACGAAAAACGTTCGGACTACTTTCAATGAATTCCATAAAGGTTTCGACCGAGGTACGAATTACGCTACCTTCTTTCACAATACGTTGACGCGCCTGACGCATCAGTTGACGTAGTAACAAACCGCCTTCATCGACCATGGTTAAGCCTAGCTCATCCATATCTTTGAAGTGGCGGTAAAAAGAAGTCGGTGCAATCCCTGCCTCTCGGGCGACTTCTCGCAAGCTAAGGCTGGAAAAGCTGCGATCCGCACTTAATTGACTAAATGCCGCATCGATCAATGATCGACGTGTCTTCTCTTTTTGCTGTGCGCGGATTCCCATCGATTTCATTCTTAACTTGCTCTTTTTCTGTAGGGTACAAGAGCCTCAATATAACGCAATTTGCTCCTACGGAGAAAGATATGTTGCTTCGCTCGCTCTGAGCGCCGAGAACGTTACTATTGGCATGCATCTAATTGCAATGTTCTCGATGCAATTTATAGACATACAACATACCAAATCACCCTTTTGGTCGATTCTGCGTGATCACTTCCACTCTCTAACAGGCATGACGTGTACCAATAGAGTAAATGAGTTAAAATCGCGCTAAAGCAATGTTAAGCAAATATAACAAGGAAGGCATCATGGCGCATGTTAATCACTATGACGTGATCGTAATCGGTAGTGGCCCTGGCGGAGAAGGGGCTGCAATGGGATTAACCAAAGCGGGACTGAATGTTGCCATTGTCGAGAAAGAAAGCAGTGTCGGTGGCGGTTGTACTCACTGGGGTACCATTCCATCAAAAGCACTGCGTCATGCCGTTAGCCGCATCATCGAATTTAATAGCAACCCGCTATTTTGTCGAAACAACACCAGCGTTCATGCAACATTTTCTGACATTTTAGGTCATGCTAAATCGGTCATTGATAAGCAAACTCGACTTCGTCAGGGCTTTTATGACCGTAACTCATGCACACTTTTGTTCGGAACCGCGCGATTTATCGATAACTACTCAATTGCAGTGATGCAAAGCGACGGTACAGAAGAAATCTATTCTGCGGATAAGTTTGTCATCGCGACGGGTTCTCGTCCGTATCAGCCTAACGACGTAGATTTCTTGCATGAGCGCATCTACGACAGTGATTCCATTTTGAGCCTGAAACACGACCCTCGCCATATCATCATTTACGGTGCGGGCGTTATCGGTTGTGAATACGCTTCTATCTTCCGCGGCCTTGGAGTGAAAACCGACCTTATCAATACCCGAGACCGCTTGTTGGAGTTTTTGGATAACGAAGTGTCAGATGCGCTGTCTTACCACTTCTGGAACAGCGGTGTGGTAATTCGTAATGATGAGACCTATGAAAAAATCGAAGGCACAGAAGATGGCGTGATTATTCACCTACAATCTGGCAAGAAGATGAAGGCAGACTGCTTGTTGTATGCGAATGGTCGAACAGGTAACACCGATAAGTTGAATTTGGGTGCAGTGGGTCTGGAAGCGGACTCTCGCGGACAACTAAAAGTAAACCGTAACTACCAAACCGATATCGAACACATTTACGCTGTAGGCGATGTCATCGGTTACCCTAGCCTTGCAAGCGCCGCTTATGACCAAGGGCGATTTGTCGCACAAGCCATTACGAAAGGTCAGGCAGAAAACTACCTGATTGATGATATTCCAACGGGTATCTACACCATCCCAGAGATTAGCTCTGTGGGTAAAACCGAGCAAGAGCTAACAGCTGCGAAAGTACCGTATGAAGTAGGACGCTCTTCGTTCAAGCATCTAGCTCGTGCACAGATCGCAGGGAAAGACATCGGTAGCTTGAAGATATTGTTCCATCGTGAAACCAAAGAAATTTTAGGGATTCACTGTTTTGGCGAACGTGCCGCGGAAATTATCCACATCGGTCAAGCCATTATGGAGCAAAAAGGCTCAGCGAATACCATCGAGTATTTCGTCAATACCACCTTCAACTATCCAACAATGGCCGAAGCGTATCGTGTCGCTGCGTTGAATGGTTTGAACCGCTTGTTCTAATCGATGCTTCTTGATAGCAGACAGAAAAACAGCAGGCTTGGACCAGCTGTTTTTATATCAACATTGTGTTAGGAAGGTATCCTTGTGCCATTGGTAGAGAAAGATAACCCCTAAACCAATACCCCGCATCAACATAAAGCTCGTCATTGCAAACCACAGCGCGTGATTTTCCCACTCGGCGAACAAGTAAAAGACAACAAAGAAACTGCTGGTCGCGACAAACATACTATTGCGCATGTCTTTGCCTTTGGTTGCACCGACAAAAATGCCATCCAATAGAAAGCACCACATCGACGCAAGTGGCATCACCACCAGCCAAGGTAGATACACCGCTGCTTGCTGTTGCACCGCCTCAATTGAAGTGATCATGGCGATCAACTGCGATCCCGCCAAACCAAAGAGCGCGGTCAGTCCTAAGCAAATAACCAAACTCCAAAAGAAAGTGCCGACAAGCGATGCACTCAATTGTTGCCTATCTTTGGCACCAATCGCCTTCCCGACCATGGCCTCCATTGCGTAAGCAAAGCCATCCATGCCATACGAGATAATCATCAGGAAGCTCATCAGAACCGCATTTGCAGCGACAACCTCATCACCAAAGCTCGCACCTTGGAACGTCATAAAGCTAAAAGCCGCTTGCAGACACAAAGAGCGCAAGAAAATATCGCGATTCAATTTCACGAAGCGCCCTAAACCGTGTTGAGTGCTGGCTAGCAACTTTTGAGGTGATGGTAATTGCCTCTCTCGCCAGGTTTTCCAGACACACATGAGACCAAAACCCATACCTGAGTAGTCAGCAATCACCGATGCCAGCGCAGCGCCTTCTACTTTCCACTCCAAACCGATAACAAACAACAAATCGAGGACAATATTAGTCACGTTAGTGATGATCACCATCCACATTGGTGCTTTGGAATTTTGCGTTCCGAGCAACCATCCCAACAACACAAAGTTCATTAGTGCAGCGGGGGCACTCCACACACGGATAGAGAAATATTGCATACCGTAGCTTTTTACCTCTGCGCTGGCGTCACTCCAGCCAAAGATCAAATCAGCAATCGGGTTATGGGCAATAAGGAAGACTAACGCAAACAGCAGCGCCATAAGTGAGCCTTGCATAAACACCAAGGCAAGTTGCTTTCGGTCTTCACCGCCATAGGACTGCGCCGCCAACCCAGTAGTCGACATACGCAAAAAACCAAGCAGCCAAAACGTCACGCTGATCATGGTGCTGCCCAACGCAACACCACCCAAATACCAAGCGTGGTCTAGATGACCAATCACCGCAGCATCGACCAAACCGAGCAATGGAACAGTAATATTCGACAGCACCATAGGTATAGCTAAAGCTAAGACTTGGCGATGAACTTTTGGGTTAGATAAAGGAGAGAAGATTGAATTTGTCACAGGCACCTCATCAGTAAGATCGACGAGTGTACCTGAGCGCTTAACGACTAGCCAATTACCACTTGATATGAACGAGTACTGGCGTGAGGCGATGCTTCAACATTGGAATCTTATTAAGCCAACGCTGCCAAGCTTTCCAACGAGAACAGAATCTATCGAATGGCGAGAAAGCTTTCACCCACTGTGCCCATGGTAACCATTGCAATATCTGTGCTGCAGGCGCTTCAAAGCCATGAGCATAACGATCAGAGCCAAGCTTTTGTCCCCACTTGGTTTCCGTTAAATCTCCTGCCAGCACCATACACAGTTCAGCAGAAACAAAATGTCGACCTAAGGTTTGAATAAATTTCGCGACTTGACGCTCTGTGCAATCGAGCAGTGCCATTTCACATAAAATGAGTACCGGTGCTTGCTCTGGAATGGCTAACGTCTCTAGCCACGACATTTCATCCACACTGCCACAGCGATGTTCATAACGTTCATTTTTGTGGAACAAACGCTGACGCCATACCAAATTTTCCGTCACATCCAGCTCTATCCAATGGCAACGTCCATTATCCAAACGATAAAAGCGGGTATCCAACCCCGCTCCGACATTGATTATCCAAGCATCGGGATACTGCTGTAAGAAGTGACTAACCTGCTGGTCACAAAGCTGAGTCAGCGTCACGTGCAGCAATTGCTTCTGCGCAATATCACCACTCAAACAATCCGGCGCCATCTTACAGCTCAAACACGCTTTAGCAGCTATCGGATCGTACACCAAGCCATTGTCGACCATGCTTTCACGGCTACGCAATAACAGTGGCTTTAATAAATGGTTAGGAACTTGATGTTTAGACTGAGACATGGGCATTTCCTGCGCCAGAGAGAAAACATAGACATTAATAAAGATGATAATGAATATCAATTACATTATCAAGCTTATAAATTGGTCAAAACAAACAAGGTCAAGATGATGAGCAAGCTTTTGGAGGAAGTAGAAAAAGAGAAAAGACAAAACAGCCCAGATGAACTGGGCTGCTTAAACACACTTACATCCAATCGGTATTGCGAATAATACCAACGGCTAAGCCTTCAATCGTAAGGTGCTGAGACGTTAAGTCCACTTGGATTGGGGCAAACTCTTCATTCTCAGCATGCAGTAATATGGTTGAACCTTTGCGCTCCAAACGCTTCACAGTCACATCATCATCAACACGCGCAACGACAACTTGACCGTCTCTCACATCTTGGGTTTTATGCACCGCGAGCAAATCGCCATCCATAATCCCGATGTCTTTCATACTCTCGCCATTTACACGAAGTAAGAAATCCGCTTGCGGTTTGAACATCGCAGGATCGACTTGGTAGTGCGCCTCTACGTGCTCTTGAGCCAGAATTGGCTCACCCGCTGCGACTTGACCAATCAAAGGCAAACCCTGCTCATCATTGGCTGCGTCTTCAAGCAGGATACGAATCCCACGAGAAGCGCCTGGAATAATTTCAATTGCTTGCTTACGAGCAAGCGCTTTTAGGTGTTCCTCTGCGGCATTCGCAGAGCGGAAGCCAAGCTCACGCGCAATCTCTGCACGAGTTGGTGGCATTCCGGTGTCGTCGATTTTACTTTTAATCAAATCGAAGACTTGTTGTTGGCGTGGCGTTAACGGCTTCATGTCTCACCTGTCTTTTTATACAGTTAACTGTGAGTATATCCAGTAAATGCTCAAATGAAAACCCAATTGGTTGTTTTTTAATTTATTTGTGGGGAGCTTTCAGCTTACCAATTAAGTTCATTCTTTATTCGTTTAAAACACCGACTTTTCAGTTAATCAAGTCAAAGCAATAACTTAGGGGTTCGACTAATTTACAGCCAATAAAATTAAAAGGTTTGACCAGTTTCTGGTATCCTTGCAGCGCTTAAATTTTATCGCCTAGGCTTATTTCTATTGCCGTACTCATCTCTTTTTATAGAGAAGACATGCAAAGCGGAAACTGAAATAAGGTTAGGCCTGTTTGAATACCTATTGAGGCTGTGAACTTTATGTCTTCTGGACAATCATTTTCACGTTCATTACTAAAACTACCTTTATCGGTACTGGTAAAGGGCACCGCAATCCCGTCGAACCCGATTGAAGATCTGAACATCGACCTAACTAAACCGATTGTATATGCCCTGCCGTTCCGCTCGAACGTGGATTTGCTGACACTGCAAAAACAAGCCATGAGCCTTGGTCTACCCGACCCGCTCAGCCCGCTGGAAATCAATGGCAAAACGCTGAACCGTTTCGTCTTTATCGCTGCGCGTCCAACTGTGATGAACAACGATAATGATGTCCCAACCGATTCTGTTTCTCTGTTCACTGACTTACTGGAACTGCACAAGCTGGATAGTGAGTTGGATGTTCAAATGATCCCTGCAACCGTGCTTTGGGGTCGTAAGCCAGGTAAAGAAGAGAACCAAAAGCCTTACCTTCAACCGATGAATGGTCCGCAAAAAGCCAAAGCGGTAATGGCGGCGGGACGCGACTGCTTAGTTCGCTTTAGTCCCGTGGTATCTCTGCGTTATATGGCAGACTCCCACGGTACCGACAGCGCAATTGCGCACAAACTGGCTCGCGTGGCGCGTATCCACTTCTCACGCCAGAAACTGGCTGCTTCAGGCCCAAACCTGCCACAACGCCAAGTGTTGTTTGCTCGTTTACTAAAGTCTCCAGCTATTGAACTGGCGATTGCTGACGAAGCCAAGAGCAAAAACATCTCGATTGATAAGGCACGTAAAGAAGCCCACGACATCATGGATGAAATCGCTGCCGACTTCTCCTATAGTCTGGTGAAAAACGGCGACCGCATCCTGAGTTGGTTATGGACAAAACTATACCAAGGTTTGCACATCAATAACGCCTCGACTGTGCGTCGTTTAGCGCAAGACGGCCACGAAATTGTGTACGTTCCTTGTCACCGTAGTCACATGGACTACCTGCTTTTGTCTTATGTTTTATACCATGAAGGCATGGTGCCTCCGCACATTGCGGCAGGCATTAACTTGAACTTCTTCCCGGCCGGTCCTCTTTTCCGTCGTGGTGGGGCGTTCTTTATTCGTCGTAGTTTTAAAGGCAACAAACTGTACTCAACCATTTTCCGTGAGTATCTAGCTGAGCTGTTTGCCAAAGGCTATTCAGTCGAGTACTTCAGTGAGGGTGGTCGTTCACGTACAGGTCGCTTACTGCAAGCGAAAACGGGTATGCTGGCTATGACCATCCAAGCAATGCTACGTGGTCTAAACCGCCCAGTAACACTAGTGCCGGTCTACATCGGTTACGAGCACGTAATGGAAGTAGGCACTTACGCGAAAGAGCTGCGTGGCAAACGCAAAGAGAAAGAAAACGCAGGGCTTGTACTGCGTACTCTGCGTAAACTGCGTAACTTTGGTTTGGGCTATGTGAACTTCGGTGAGCCAATTCAGCTCAACCAATACTTGAACGAGCATGCTCCTGAGTGGACGAAAGACATCGACAGCATGGGTGGTAACAAACCACAATGGATGAATCCTGTGGTCAACGACCTTGCTAATAAGATGATGACGCACATCAATGATGCGGCGGCAGCAAACGCGTTGACCTTGTGTGCAACCGCACTGCTTGCTTCTCGTCAACGTGCACTTTCTCGTGACTCGCTGATCAATCAGATCGAGTGTTACTTAAAGCTACTCAAAAATAACCCGTACTCAAGCACCTCCACTATCCCTACCGAAAGTGCTGAGGAGTTGGTCGATCATGCAATTTCGCTTGATAAGTTCGTGATTGAAACCGATAGCATGGGTGACATCATTTCGCTGGACCGTAGCCAATCGATCCTGATGACTTACTATCGCAACAACATCATTCACTTGTTCGCTCTGCCGTCATTAATTGCCCAAATGCTCATTCGTCAGCGCAACCTTTCGGTAGCCAAGATTCAAGCGAATGTCGCGCAAATCTACCCATTCTTGAAGAAAGAGCTGTTCTTAAGTTACCAAGAAGACGAGTTAGATGAATTGGTCGTTAAAACACTGCATGAATTTGCCGATCAGAAAATGATTAGTCTTGATGGTGATAAGCTAGAGATCAATCAATCGAACAACCAGCCTTTGGTTCTGTTAGGTCGAACGATAACTGAAACGCTGCAACGCTACTCTATCGCGATGAACTTGCTTGTTGCTTACCCTGAACTCGGTAAATCGGACCTAGAGCAGAAGAGCCAAGATATTGCTCAGCGCCTAGGGCGTTTGCACGGTATTAATGCGCCAGAATTCTTCGATAAAGGTGTGTTTACCGCGATGTTCAATACGCTCAAACAGCAAAAATACCTCGATAACGATGGTAACTGTGACACGAAGAAAACGCAGCAATTTGCACGGCTACTGTTCACTCTGCTTTATCCAGAAGTGAAACTGACGATCGAAGAGAGTATTCACCAACTTCGGTCGTAACCGTTTTACCTTCTTCCAATAAGAAAAAAGGCATCCAATCGGATGCCTTTTTCTATTTCTTCGCTTACCAAAATGCGACCAGTAACCCTATCGCTATCACCATGCCAACATAATTGTTGTTAAGGAAAGCCTTAAAGCACAACTCACGCTCACGGTGACGAATTAAGTGCTGCTGATAAACAAACAACGACGCTGCAATCAAAAGGGTCCAGTAGTAACTTTGTCCCAATTGGTAGAACTGCCCTAACCAAACCAACATCGCGAGTGTAATAAGTTGCAACACACCAATAATAAGCTTGTCATGACGACCAAACAGAATTGCCGTCGATTTAATGCCAATCTTTAGATCATCATCTCGGTCTACCATCGCATATTGAGTGTCGTACGCAATGGTCCACAAAGCGTTAATGAGGAACAAAAACCAAACAATCAATGGTAATTCCCCAGTTTGTGCAGCCCACGCCATTGGAATCGCCCAGCTAAAAGCCAAGCCTAAAAATAGCTGTGGAATATGAGTGTAACGCTTCATAAATGGATAGATGAACGCCAACACAATGCCAGCGAAGGATAGCTGAATCGTCAGCGGGTTCATGGTCAGCACTAACAAAAACGAGCTGATACCCAAAACCAAAAATAATCCAATCGCTTCTTTTGCTGTCACTTTCCCTGATGGCAGTGGACGTTGCTTAGTACGCTTTACATGGCCGTCGACTTTGCGATCTGCAAAATCATTAATCACGCACCCCGCACTACGCATTAGGAAAACACCCAATACAAACACGATGAATACATCCCAACTTGGCATCCCTTGGGCTGAGATAATTAGCGCCCAAATCGTTGGCCACATCAGTAACAGTGAACCAATCGGGCGATCCATGCGCATCAGTTGCCAATATGCTTTGGCTTTTTCTGCGGACATTTACACTGTCTCCTTAGCGTAAACTGGTGAATTAGATAAGAATAACTCGGCGACTAGCATCGGTTTGTGATTCATCCACAACCTTGAGCGTCGTGCTAACAAACGTCCTTCTGGTACGGCTACCCATCCCATTTGCAAAGAGTCCCGCTCAACGTTATCTGCGCTAAACACAGTTAGTCCTAATGGGATATCCCCTTGTTGAGCCAAATCATACTGCTGATCAACTAAGGTTGAACGAGGAATCAATGTCCGCCCAATAACCCAGTTATTATTGTCACCGCACAAAATTACCTCTCTCAGTAAGCAATCTTGTTCGGACAATAACTGGCTTTCGTCCTGTTTTAATGTCGCTGCAGTGACGATCTGATTTTGTAGCAATTCTACCGTTAACGCTTGGCAGTGCTGTTTTAAACGACGTGACAAAGACCCTTGCTCTTCAAGCCAGTGCTTGGCAAATTCATTTGGAAATTCGAATTCTTCGGGGTTTTGCCACTCTACTTCCAATAAAGAAGCAAGATAGAGTGATGTTGGCTGATTCATACTAGTATTCAATTGGAGGCTTTATGCGTACAATAAAGCAACAACTTACCGTCCATAGTAATGTATGTAACCGTAAGTTCCGTTATTTGTTATAGACGGCCCATTGTATCAAGACTGAAGCGATTCGAATATCGCGATCCAGAGAAAGAAAAGTTAGAAATATGTACAAACGTTATATAGCCCAAATTATTTTTGCGTTAACCATACTATTCGCCGCACCAAGTTGGGCTGAAACGGAAGAAGCTGGACCTAAGTTGGCATACTTTACCCTAGAGCCTGACCTCACTACTAACTTTTATACCAAAGGCAAAAAGTTAGGTTATGTGCAAGTGCGCATCGACATCATGGTAATGAGTCAACAAGATTTATCAGTTGTTGAGCATCACCAACCTTTGATTCGCGATGCAGTGATTGAATTACTGGGTAAGCAAACAGAAGATACGATTAAGTCCCTGTCTGGCCGAGAAGATCTGCGCAAAACCTTAGTGACGACCCTCAACGAAACGCTTTTGCCTGAAACAGGTAAAACCATCATTGCCGATTTGTTGTTTACAAAATACCTTTATCAATAAACCCAAATCCGTTTTGAACATAAAAAAAGACCGCTCTTAAGCGGTCTTTTCATTTCATCTGCTTTAGGCTTGCTGTTGGTATTTCATCTTGCCTGAATCAAACAGCGCAATCGCCATCCCCGACAGTAGCCCAACTAAGTGAGCGGTGTTTGCAATCGCCATAAATGGCTGCACAAAACCAAGAACTAACCATACCAACATAAAGACGATAATTGGCTTGGGTAGCGTAAGGCCTAAATGTGGCAAGCGGTAACCCAATATCCACAAATAACCAAGCAGTGCATAGACCACGCCAGACAAGCCGCCGAAGTTAGCCCCTTCAACATAGAACTGGCCTGCCCCTGAAAGCGCTGCCGACACCACAAAGAGTTGCAATAGCTTACCGGAACCGAGACGACGTTCGATGTCGCCACCCAACTGCCACCACCATAGTAAGTTAAACACGATGTGAGTTACTGAAAAGTGCAGTAACGCATGACTTAGCCATCGCCACACTTGCCATTGTTGCCCCTCAAAAGCCGGGAAGTGCAACAACTTAAACACGCCATTGCCAAAGCCAAACATTTGTAACAAGTAGATGATGATACAGACTGTCATGATCAGCAAAGTCATGGGGCCAGCTTTCGCTTTGACCATGCTTATGATACTCGGGCTGGAATAATGAAATGTGCTCTTACGAGTATCGGCAACGTCCCACGAGGCGGCGCTGTATTTTGAATCAGACGGGTTAGCAAGGAACTGCTTAAGTTCGGCTTCCGCTTCTATTTCATGCTGGCTATCAGTCAGCCACAGCGCAAATTGCCCATCCCCTTCTGGCATCATTTCGATGTCAATTTGGCGAGAGGCCATATAATCAATAAAGGCTTGCGCCATACGTGGATTATTTAACGTTACCAATCTCTTCATTAACTTCTCACTATCGGTAGTTCTGCTCGATGCCAGGCTTCAAAGCCACCATCTACACTGTACACCTGTTCAAAGCCTTGGTTAACTAAATATTGCGCCGCACCTTGGCTACTAATGCCGTGGTAACACATCACTAGAATAGGTTGTTCGAACTCCACTTCATCCATAAACGCAACGATCGTATCGTTAGTTAAGTGATACGCGGACTCCGCATGCGCAACGGCAAACGATTGAGGGTCACGGATATCTACAAGCTTCGCATCACCCTGCTCGAGCAGCGCTTGCGCACCTTGTACATCGATATGCTTAAACTGATCCATTTACTTTCTCATTGTCTTATTAATATACCCAAGCAACCTCGAACCTAACGTACTAATCAGCACCCGTGGTACAGCATAAAATCCATATTTGAAGCTGCTTGGGTATACTGCCGCTATTGTAACCTATCCAACGGCAAACTTAGACACATGGATAATCAGGGTTTTCAAAAGTGTACACATTCCAACCATTTGTGGATAAAGCTGTGAATTGCGTTGATAAAGTGTATTTGGATCTTTTGATCCACAATATGTAGTGATGATCCTGATCTAACTGTGTGTATATCTATAACTATCCCCAGATGGAAAAGTGCTTGAATCCCTTGTTTTGTCCGGGTTTCGAACAGTTGATAAATAATTACTTCACAGAGTTATACACAGGTAGCACATAAAATCCGGATCGCAAACGCTATCGATTTTCGATCGACAATAAAAAAGCCGAGATCACATGATCTCGGCTTTCTATGAAAATCTTACTTTCAATTAGCAGTGGAAATTAAAATTCACCCACGGCCAACTTTAGTTTCTTCATTGCATTTTTTTCTAGCTGGCGAATACGCTCGGCAGAAACACCGAACTCATCAGCTAAGTCTTGCAATGTTGCTTTCTCATCATCTAACCAACGAGAACGCACGATGCGCTGACTACGCTCATCCAAACTCGCTAATGCATGACCCAAGCGATTGTTGGTGTGCATTTCCCAGTTGGCGGCTTCAATGTTGTCGGCCACATCAGACGATTTGTCTTCTAGGTATAGCATCGGCGCTGTGTAAGCGTTTGAACTGTCGTCTTCATCAGTTGGCATATCAAAGGTTGAATCCACCGCCGCTAAGCGTGATTCCATCTCGCGAACTTCAGAAGGCTCAACACCTAACTCGCGCGCAACGGTTTCCACTTCACCGTTGTTAAACCAACCCAAGCGCTTTTTCGACTTACGCAGGTTGAAGAACAATTTACGTTGCGCTTTAGTGGTCGCAATTTTCACGATACGCCAGTTACGTAGCACGTATTCGTGGATCTCTGCTTTGATCCAGTGGACAGCAAAAGAAACCAAGCGAACCCCTACTTCTGGGTTAAAACGCTTAACGGCTTTCATTAGACCGATGTTACCCTCTTGCACAAGATCCGCCATTGGCAAACCGTAGCCAGAGTAACCACGAGCAACGTGAACAACGAATCGTAGGTGCGAAAGAATTAGACCTTTTGCAGCCTCAATCTCACCTTTATAGTGTAATCGTTCTGCCAGCTCACGCTCTTCGTCTGCAGTCAGCATTGGGTAGCTGTTTACTGAGCGAATATAGCTATCAAGGCTATCTTGCGTGACTAGAGCCATCGGATACGCTTCTTTTGTCATTCAATTCCTCATCAATCTCTGATCTGGAGCATTACATTGCAATTTAGCTTCGATATCTTGAACTCAAAATGAACAAGTTTCAAGAAGGGGAAGCAATTATCCATAAACATTTGGTCTAAGCAAGGGTTCAAAATTAGCTAGTGCTAATGAAATCCAAGTAATAAGACCGCCATCACTTAAACTGGTTCAATTTCTTTTAAATGTCGTTGCGCAGAAAAGCGCGCCGCAATACATCCCAAAAGACTCCCAATGATGATTAGTAACAAAGATTCATCCCAACTTAGACCAATCAGGCGGAACTGGCTATCGTACAACGCAGCAAGGTCTTCCACCGCACTATTCATGACAATGGTCACTAAAGCCGTTACCAACCACGCAATAGTGGCACCTAACACGCCAAACCACATACCTGTGTACAAGTAAGGGCGCAGAATGAAACTGTCCGTCGCACCGATCAGTTTCATGGTTTGAATCTCTTCTTTATTCGCCAGCACATTAAATCGCAATGTATTGCCAACGATTAAAAATACCGCACCGAGCATCAGCACTGTCAGGGTAATGACAATAATACTCGCGAGAGTTTTGATTGCATCAAGACGCGCTAGCCAGTCTTCGTCAAGTCTCACGTCGGTCACATCTTGTTGCTCTCGAACGTCTTTGGCTAATGACTGAATATCACTTTTTAGCTCCGAATCTGGCGTAATCACCAACACACCAGGTAGCGCATAGCCACTTAAGAGGCTGATAGCTTGGTCGAACCCTGCATATTGGCTTAAATCAGATAGACCTTGTTGCGGTGAAATATACTCTACCTCTTTTACCAAAGGCCAAGTTTCAATTTGATCTTTGAGAACCATCACTCGTGCATCCGGCATGCCTTCAACTAAGTAAGCACTAACTTGTGAAGGAGAAGCGACATCTTCCGCTGCCCCCGCAACGTTTTTCCCCAATAGATACAAACAAGCTGGCATGGCAAGTGCCATGGAGATGACCGCTAGGGTCAGAATGTTGCCTAGTGGTCGTTGCCATAAGGCGCTAAAAGAGGATTTAGCTTGTTTTGCATGGACAGAGAAAAAACCATCGGTATTCGCACGCTTGGCACTGCGGCCTTTCCCCTTCTTTTGGGAGTGCTTGTTACCTGCCATAGTCTTCTACCTCACTTAGGAAGCCTTGGTTCAATTCAAAATGACGATACTGTGGGCGAGTGTTTACTAACCCCACATCGTGTGTGGCAAGTAGGATAGTCACGCCCGCACGGTTAAATTCTTCGAATAGACGCAACACACGGTTGGATAATTCTGGGTCAAGGTTACCCGTAGGCTCATCAGCCACCAGCAACGTTGGTCGATTAACCACAGCACGGGCAATACCGACGCGCTGTTGCTCACCACCAGAAAGTTGACTAGGTAGACAACGAGCTTTATCGAGTAAGCCCGTTTTATCTAACGCCGCAGAAACACGGCGTTTGATTTCGTTTTCAGAAATCGATTCGATACGCATTGGCAGAGCGACATTGTCGTACACACTGCGATCCATCAATAGGCGATGATCTTGAAAAACAATCCCAATATTGCGGCGCAAAAAAGGGATGTCTTTGCTTGGAATACGCGTGATGTCGTGACCATTAAAATGGATTTTGCCATCGGTTGGTCGCTCTATCGCGCAGATCAATTTCAGCAAGGTACTTTTACCAGCCCCGGAATGTCCGCCTAAAAACGCCATTTCACCGCGCCTCAGGTGAAAATCGACTTTTTGCAGTGCTTGTCGACCACCTCGGTAAGCTTTGCTTACTTGCTGAAATTTGATCACCGTTGATTTCCTCTAACTCTTTTTATTCTTCACGACTAAACAGTGCGTCAATAAACTCTTGAGTTTCAAATGGACGCAAGTCTTCGATACCTTCACCCACACCAATGTAACGAATTGGAATACCGAACTGATCAGCGATAGCGAAAATTACGCCGCCCTTGGCTGTACCATCCAGCTTAGTCAAAGTAATCCCGGTTAGAGGGGCAACATCACTGAAAAGTTTCGCTTGGCTAATGGCATTTTGTCCTGTACCTGCATCAAGCGTTAGCATGATCTCATGTGGTGCAGAGTCATCAATTTTCTTCATCACACGTACAATCTTACGCAGCTCTTCCATTAGGTTCGCTTTGTTCTGTAGACGACCTGCTGTATCAGCAATCACCACATCCACACCACGTGCTTTTGCCGCTTCAATCGCATCATAGATAACAGAGGCACTGTCTGCGCCAGTATGTTGAGCAATCACAGGAACATTATTACGTTCACCCCACACTTGTAACTGCTCAACCGCTGCGGCACGGAAAGTATCGCCCGCTGCAAGCATCACTTTTTTGCCTTGAGTTTGGAACTGCTTCGCTAGCTTACCGATGGTCGTGGTTTTACCCACGCCATTTACACCCACCATCAAGATGACGTAAGGCGTTTTGTTGCTATCGATTTCTAGTGGCTGTTCGACTTTAGAAAGAATCTCAGCCATTTCTTCTTTCAACAAACCATAAAGGGCTTCGCCGTCTTTCAGATCGCCACGTGTGGCTTTTTCTGTCAGGTTGTTGATAATTTTTGTTGTGGTATTCATGCCCACATCAGCAATAAGCAGTTGCTCTTCTAGCTCTTCAAATAAGTCCTCATCGATTTTCTTACCGCTGAACAGACCGAAGAAGCCAGCACCAATATTTGCTTTTGTTCGGCTTAGGCTGCGTTTAAGACGAGCAAAAAAGCTTTCTGTTGGCTTTTCTTGTTCTTGAACACGAGGCGCGGCCGATACGACTTCTGGCTCTTCTGCTTCTGCTTCTGCTTCTGCTTCTGCTTCTGCTTCTGCTTCTGCTGGGGCAGCCTCTGATTGTTTCGCTTCTTCTTCAAGTTCTGGCGTTGCTTCCGCTTGCTCAGCAACCGCTTCGGTTTGCTGCTCTTCAGAAGGCGCTTCCACTGCTTCTTCTTTTACTGTTTCTTCAGTTTTTGGTTTTGGGCTTTGTTCTTCGTCACCAAAACCTAGCCACGAAAGTAATCCGCGCTTCTTTTTTTCCGTCATCTGGGGCTATCCTAGATTGTTCTTTTATCTATTAATGACTCTTTTTTGACAAGATTATTATCTGTCTAAAAAAGGCTAATGACAAAGTTCTGAAAACTTTCCGATTAGGTAATTCTAATCTTATTAGTGTTACACTCTGTCATCTTGAATATTCTGGGCTGTATCCAAGCTCCAAGCTCATTGCTTGGGCGATTAGATATAGTATCACTTTATTAGCGGTCAAAAAATCTATGGTAAGACGTCGCCAGCAAAACTCATCACAAAAAAAGCCAACAACGGGCTTTGTTCGCATTATTAGTGGCTTATGGAGAGGCAGAAAACTTCCTGTACACGATGCTGAAGGCTTACGCCCCACGACAGATCGCGTCAAAGAAACGCTGTTTAACTGGTTAGCTCAAGATGTACCACAGGCAAAATGTCTCGACTTGTTTGCTGGCTCTGGCGGCTTGGGATTTGAGTCAGCTTCGCGCCAAGCAGAGCAAGTGACCATGGTTGAGCTAAACCCACAAGCTTTCCAACAGTTACAAAAGAATGTTGCCTCTCTTAACGCGAACAACATCCAAGTGGTAAATACCGACGCACTGAGTTTTTTGAAGCAACCGGGTTCTGCTCACCATGTGGTGTTTATTGACCCACCGTTTCGCAAAGGTCTATTGGATGAGACCGTGGCTCTGCTAGAACAAAATGGCTGGCTCGCGGAAGATGCGATGATTTATATTGAAACAGAAAAAGAACTCAATATTGCCGACTTACCAGAAAACTGGCAATTACATCGAGAAAAAACAGCAGGCCAAGTGAGCTATCGTCTGTACGAACGTACCTCCGCATAACGCCTCGATTTAAAAGGATACTTAAATGAAAGCACTAATTATGCTGGCCAAAGCGGCTATCGCCTTTGTTTGGTTAGTATTAATCCTAAATATTTTTATGCCCTTTCCCGGCAATGCCGCGATTGCGCTATACATCATGACCGCTTTTTTGTTCATCATGCACGGTTTACAAATGGCCATCTTCATTGGTGCATTTGGCGACAAAATAAAAATGAGCAGTTGGGAAAAATATTCAATCCTGATTTTTGGTATTTTTGCCCTACTCGATATTCGTCGTAAACACATGATGTAATCGCTCAGATACGAAAAAGCCGCTCTTGTGAGCGGCTTTTTTTCTGCGTTTCGTTCGTCACCCAATGTAACTTTTTACACCATCCAAGAACATTTGAGTGGAGATCATCACCAGTAACAAGCCCATTAAGCGTTCTACCGCCTTCAAGCCACGTTCACCCAACAAGCGATTAAAGAAGCCATAAAACATCAGTATAAAAAATGTTGCGCCCCACGCAATTACGACTGATGCTGACATTTCCAACATTTTCTCTGGATGTTGCGAAGACAGTAAAAGCAAGGCTGCAATCACTGAAGGGCCCGCGATCATAGGAATGGCCATCGGAACAATAAAGGGCTCCTCGCCTGCTGCCAGTCCAGTGATGCTGCCAGCACTCGGGAAAATCATCTTAATCGCAATAATGAAGAGAATAATGCCACCTGAAATGCTGAGCGTTTCTGGCTGGACATGCAAAAAACTTAAGATGCTTTGTCCTGCAAACAGAAACAACATCAAAATCAGTAAGGCAAACAGTAGTTCACGAATCAATACCTTACGACGACGCTTGGGATCGATATGTTTGAGAATAGACAACACAATCGGCAAGTTACCGAGAGGGTCCATGATTAGAAACAGCATGGTCGCTGCAGAAAGAATGTCCATATTCTGGCCTCACCTAAAAAATGGCGGCCAGTGTATAGCAAACTGACAACATGAGTATATGACTGAGGGCGAAAACACCATAGTCACCCTCGATCTTAGCCGCCGTTTAGTGATTGCAAACTCGCGCCATATTGACCACAAACTTACCTTCAAGCTCACGAATTTTGTCGCGCTTGAGCAAAAATGCTAGTAATGCATCTAAGTCTAGATCATTCAGTTTACAGGTGTGAAAGCGAACGCTAGCACCAAAGTGCTGTGTGAGGGCTTCGCGATCCATTGGTGTTTCTCTAAGTAGGTTTAGCAGCTCGTGAGCATGGATTTCACTCATTATTGACTCCAGTTATTAAGAACAATGCGTTCAGTTTACTGAAATCCTCAAGAGCTGCTTTGACTTAAATTAGTAAATGATTGAGGCAACAATGAGGGCATGAGCAAAAAAGTAACTGCCACTCACCCACAAATAGGCGTGTTTCATCGGTTTTCGATAACCGTGTATCGCGTATGCCAGCGCCGAATAGATGAGAACTAAGGTTCCGCTAAAGCCGATAGCATTGGCGTAACTCGGCACTTGTAACCAAACTTCACCGGCTGCCCAAGCAAGTTGAACCAGCATCATCCCCATGATCACAACAGGGAATACCAGAGAGTCGAGTTGAGGTAGCAACAAAAAGAACGCCACGATACTCGCTGCAAGCAGCAGGGCCAACAGCCACCAGACAATCTCACCATTAAGCTGCACCCAAAATGACTTGCTGTAGCATACCTGGGCAACCAGATAAGCCGTAAAATAGATTAGCTTACGAGTTTTAAACGAGTGCAGCGTATCTGCCACCATAGACACAATAAGCCCACCCGCAATCCAGTAGGTATATGTTGCGGATGCACCTTGAGTTAACACCAACACAAGAAGAAGTAGCAGAGTAAAGATTTTAAACACGAGGGATTGTGTCGGGTTAGCTTGCTTTGCTCCCAACACGGAATACACACCTGATAGCCCTATCGCCAGCCAACTCCACATGCAGTATACACCTTTTACTTAAACTCGCCGCTAGTCTAGGTAGACCAGTTTTGATGTAAAGACACAATCTACGAAAGTTGGATCTCGCTAGCGATTCGAAACATTTTGTAACCCTCAGCCTACGTAATAATAAAGCCGATGAGCCTGAATGATGCCACTAAACATTGGGGCCAAGCTTTGCTCATCAGCCGAACCCATCAAATCACACGACACAATAACCAACGCTTTCTAAAACTATTTAACTGAAAAACAGATAAGTGCTCCAGGTAAGCCGCCATTTCACAAACTGACGATTAAACCACCAGGATGTATGTAATGCAGGCAACAAGAATAAATAACAGACACAAAATAGAAAATAGTCTTAGTAGCGCTCTAAGAGAGGAGAAACCACTGATGACTAGGGGTAAAAACTAAGAAAACCGACCTTAATTCAGTAAAAAAAACATCAGAAAAGAAAAGTAAGTCAATGATAAATAAAACCATAATTTCAATAACAGATAAAAGTGCGGACTTCATAAACCATAAAATCACTAGACACTTTTGAAGCCCATATTTTCTCATAAGGTAAGAAAATCTCACTCCATGCTTTCAATTTGACGATGCAACCTCATAGCACATTTTTTAATTTTCTCAATTTTTGAGAAATACAGACAAAATAAACACCCAACATACCATTCGAAACAAAAAACAATTACAAAGCCAACATCACAAACCATTTAACATTATAAAATCATATACTTAAAACAAAAAAGTATAGAAATAAAACAATGTGAACACTTTAAATACAGCACAAAAAACATAGTTTCATTAGTCAGAATCACGTAAAACCAGACAAGTTAAGTGTGGTTTTTGAAAAGATTAACGAGCATATGTTGATCAAACCCCAAAAACAGTGCTATATTAAATTCATCGAGTTCATCAAAGATTAAGGGGTAGTGTTATGATTTCATCTTCTCAAAAACAAGGGCTGGTTATGATTGCAGTGGTTGTGGGTTTAATGACACTGCCAATGATGTACTAACCCAATGATTTAAAATAAAAAAGGACGCAAATGCGTCCTTTTTTATTTATCTGTATAGCTCTACTGAATGTGCTTAGACAAAATATCCCAGTGCATATAGTAGAAACCAAGAGCGGCCAGCGTAATCAACGTCATTAGCAAAATTGCTGTACGCCAAATAAAGCGAGAGCTTCTTGGTGTCAGCTCTTTTTCACAAGCATCACATGCCGCCATAAAGCCTTTACGATCATCCAGCTTGTAATCGTCTTCGTGCACCACTTTGTTACGCACGGTTGCGATGAATCGAAGCTTTGCTATCACGTCATGCGGTAAACGTTCTTCACAACTATTAATAAGTTGGTGCAACCCTTTCCCTTCTGCATGGTACTGAGTACGCAAAAGTTTTTCGATCGTTCGGGTACGCATGACTACTTTTTCAATATCTGACATCGTAACCCTCCTTACCAGACCCTTCCTATGTTCATTATTTTTATTCTTCTATAAATTTAGAGCTTTTTCGAGCCGTTAAGTGCAATTTTACTTTCAATTTGTGCCCTTGAGCTCATATAGCCAGACAAGTGAAAGCTGCTTAGTTCAGCTTTAGTGACGTAGCTTACAGATGAAGCAACAATTTCATCGCGTCCCCATTGAGATAAACCGTGAAGTGCGCCGAATAAAATTCATGTCCCTTTCATTAGATTATGAATAAGTTACCTCAACTCATCGTTTCGTCAGCGAGTTCTGTAGAATGGGACCCGATAAAACATTGGAGGTTAATATGCCAATCTCACTTATTTTCGCCCTATTCGCCCTTATTGCCTTGGGCGCGTGGGTGTTTTTCCGTTTTTATAGTAAGCACTATGTGGGCGAAGACGCTCCAGAGCAAAGCGCGCAGGTAACGGTTTTAGATAAACAAGCGATAGACATACCAAACGCACCACCAGGTCAAGACGATCAAGAGTATTGGATTTACGTTCAACGTGGTTCTATCGGTCCAAAGCGTGAATTCCAAATTGGAGTGCATTACTACCATGCACTCAACCCTGGAGATAAGGGAACACTGACCTATCGCGGCAACAAGTTCCTTCACTTCGCTATCAAACGTTAAGGCAGTAACCAACGAGTCTTGGCAGAACGAGAAAAGAGATAGCTCATCGCCAAGGCTCCAGCTCCACTTAGAACGATCCAGACTGGAATCACCCACGCAGGATGTCCTGTGTACCAACCGAACTCTTTCATCGGCCATAAGAAAATAGGGTGAAGTAAGTAAATCCCTAAGCTGTGCTGACTGATCACACTAACCACTTTTTGTACTTTTGGTGATAAGCCTTCACCAAAGTAACGCCCGATCATAAAAATCATCGAAGCCGCTAGAATCACATTCAGTGTTTTATAAGAGAGCCAGCGCCCAACCGTATACTTCTCCGCCTCTAAGCTATTTGTCACAACCATCGTAAAGGTCACTGCCAACGCCACGAGTCCTAGCCCAACAAATAAGGTCACCATAGAGCGATTCAAAGGTACCTTTTGAAATAAAACATACCCCAGTGGAAGGTAACCCATATAAAGCCACATCTGATTACTCCACGGGCCATCAATCTTGAACAAGAACAGTGTGCTGGTGAAAAGCCAAAATGCGAGATAGGTATACAAGACGTTGTCATCCACGTTGCGTACCATCCATTGAAACAGCGGAATCACAAAATACAGTGGTATAAAGTAATAGAAAAAGCCGAGATGGTAATACGTTGCGTGGAATGGGCTATTGCTTAATACCTCTTTTACGGTTTCAAAATCAAAGCCTTGAGAAGTCCAACCTGAAAGGTATGCATAAAACATCGACCAAATAAGAAATGGAACTAAAACTTTGCCCAAACGCCTTTTGATATAATACTTACCGTCAAATGGTCGAGTGTCACTGAGCATTAGCGCTCCGGTGATCAAAATAAAAACTGGCACTGCCCAGCGGGTTACGCTATTCACGCCTACCGCTGTCAGCCATTGGTCAAATGGAATCACTCCTAACTCATTTCGATACGGTGCCAAGACGTGAATGGCGATCACTGCTACCGCTGCGAAGCAGCGCAATAAATCAAAAAACAGAACCCTTTCTCTCATACCTTTCCCTACTTTGAGTCGCTTATCGTTTATAGCATAGGGTAAATCTCAACCAGTGAAATGGTTAACAATCTGTTTTTGCTTATTTTTAACTCAACAATGACCTACAACGGAGATTTCATCACCACTCTAATCACTTAACGAGAACCAAAAACCAAGCATCAGTATTCACTCTCGATGCCAAACCGACACAATCTGATTACAGCAAACGGCGCATAAGAAACAAAAATGGCTCCGATTTGGAGCCATTTATACCATCTACAGATAGCGATACTGGGGATAGTTACGCAGTAGCAACATCAGCTTTTGGCAACTTAATTGAAATCAGCGTCGTCAGTGCCAAGAAAGCAAAAGAAACCCATAAGCACGCTGCAAGACCAGCCTCTTGGTAGATCCAACCCGATAATACCGTGCCAATCAAACGTCCCATCGCATTGGCCATGTAGTAAAAACCGACATCCAACGAGACGCCATCGCCTTTAGCGTAGCTCACTATCAAGTACGAGTGCAGCGAAGAGTTAATGGCAAACACAGCGCCAAAAATCATCAAACCTACCACAATCACCAATTCAGGCTGCCAACCGATTTGCACACCATAAGCAATACCAGCCGTAATTAACGCTAGGATTCCTGCCCACACCAATGCTGCACTACCATCAGGCACACGACCTTGCGCTTTGCCAGTAATACGCGGCGCAAAGCCTTGCACAAACCCATAAGCAATGACCCACGCTGCGAGAAAGCTACCAACCCACAAGTGATCCCAGCCAAACACGCTACCAAGATAAATAGGCAGAGCAACGACAAACCACACATCACGAGCACCAAACAAGAACATGCGTGCTGCGGATAAAATGTTTATCGATTCAGACTTGGAGAATATTTGGCGAAACTTAGGTTTACTCTTTGCTTTACCCATGTCCGCTTCTAGCCAGATCATGCTGCAAACAAACACTAATGTAAGTACACCCGCCATAATAAACATCGAGTTTTGAAAACCCACCCAAGACAGCAGCAAGCCACCAACAAAAAAGCCCGCTCCTTTGAGTGCATTCTTCGAGCCAGTCAAAATCGCTACCCATTTGTAGAGCGCACCTTGCTGTTCGTCTGGTACTAGCGTTTTAATCGCGCTCTTAGCACTCATTTTGTTCAGATCTTTGGCAATCCCCGACAGAGCTTGCGCTGCCATCACCCAAGGAATGGTCAGCCATGCATTTGGTACTGCGAGCATCAGCAACGCAAACACTTGCATCGCTAAACCAATGTTCATGGTTTTATTTAGGCCTAACCTTGCGCCCAACCAACCACCAACCAGGTTTGTCACCACACCAAAAAATTCATAGAAAAGAAACAGTGAGGCAATAGCTAACGTGGAATAACCTAAGTCATGAAAATAGAGCACCACCAGCATACGCAGTGCGCCATCGGTCACCGTAAAGTTCCAATAGTTAAACGTCACTAACATGTACTGACGAATACTTTTGCTTAATTGAGAAATCATATTGACCTCATATGTACAGCGATAGAAGCATTTAGATCATCATGTTCTAAATACTTTCTAACCTGTACAGCAACATTGACCAATATAATGTTGCTGTGATTTTTAAAAAATGCCCCAACATCAATAAAAAGCAAAATACACCTTAAAAAACAATGCATTAGTTAATATTAATGGCTTTTTTTGTAAACAGTCGTATCCTGAAGAAGCTCGAATTTAGCTTTTGGATCATAATGAACCAAAAGCTATTTAAGCTGATCAAGCGTCTTGAGCCACGCGTTCGATGTACTCAACTTGCACAGGTTTTGTAAATGCACCAGGGCGCAATGCCTGCACTTCTCGCACGATATCTTCTAACTGCCATTCCTTTTCTAGGAGTAGGTGAGCAGCGAACAAACCTGTGCGCCCCGAACCACCCATACAATGCATCGCAATTTTGCCACCTTGAGCAAGAATCTCGTGCAGTTCCGGACTGGCTTGTTGCCACTTCGTCGCAAATTCTTCATTTGGTGCGCAGTCGTCTTCAATCTCGATCTGGAACCATTTCATACCCAGTTGCTGAGTGGCTTCACCCAATGCAGAGACATTCTTCGCAGCTAATTCACTATCATCTAATGCAGTAACGACCGCTTGAACACCCTGCTCTTTCAACTGTTCTAACGACGCATGCAAATCGACACCTTTCGTTCCTGGGCACGGTGTTAAGATTAAAGCACCGGAGTCCAAATCTAATTGCCATGTAGGATGAGACATTGTGACCCCCTTTTAAGCCAAACCAACGTTACGAACCAGCTCTGCTGTGCGCGTTGCATAACCCATTTCGTTATCGTACCAAGCATAAATCTTAACCATACGAGAACCCACAACCATGGTTGATTGCGCATCAACGATGGTTGAACGTTGGTCGCCTTTATAATCGATAGAAACTAAAGGACGCTCTTCGAAGCCAAGGATGCCTTTCAAATCACCTTCAGATGCTTCTTTTAACAGTGCATTCACTTCTTCTGCTGTGGTATCACGCTTCACATCAAAAATGATGTCTGTTAACGATGCGTTTGCTAGAGGTACGCGAACCGCATGACCATTAATTTTGTCTTTTAATTCTGGGAAAATTTCGACAATCGCCTTCGCGCTACCCGTCGTAGTCGGGATAAGGCTCATGCCGCATGCTCTTGCACGGCGTAGATCTTTGTGTGGCGCATCCAAAATAGTTTGCGTATTCGTCAGGTCGTGAATGGTCGTAAAAGAAGATTGTTCGATACCCAATTTCTCATGAATGACTTTAACCACAGGTGCGATACAGTTAGTCGTACACGAAGCTGCTGTCACGATACGATGTTTTTCAGGGTCGAAAATATGGTCGTTCACGCCCACCACAATGTTCGCGATACCTTCTTCTTTCACAGGTGCGCTTACCACGACACGTTTCACGCCTTGCTCTAGGTATTTGTTTAGGAATGATGTTTTGCGATGTACGCCTGTCGCTTCAATCACAACATCACAATCAGACCAGTTCACCGCATCGATATCGCGTTGTTGAGTCGTGGCGACACGCTTGCCGTTGATGACGAGCTCACTGCCTTCGACCTGAACTCCATGATGCCAACGACCTTGCACTGAATCGAATTCTAATAAGTGACCAAGCGTCGCGGCGTCACCTGCGACATCGTTGATTAACACAAACTCCAATTTTGGCCAATCAAATGCCGCTCGCAGCGCTAAGCGACCAATTCGGCCAAAGCCATTAATTCCTACTTTAATTGTCATAGTTTTACCCTCTAATCTTCTACCTTGAATCTCTATTCGCTGTTAACAGCAAGCCTCACGACTTTTATCGTGTAAGCGTGTGATGTCGTCTTGGTATTCCTGCTTCAAACAGTTTGATGCCACTAAGTCTTCAATTAACTTTCGCATCCAACCTGGCAATTGCTGTGATAACTCGTAATACACCCATTGCCCTTGGCGTTTATCCACCAAGATGCCACTGGACCGTAACTGAGCAAGATGACGAGAAACTTTCGGCTGGCTCTCTTGCAGAGCAAACGCCAAATCACCAACGCAAGTTTCACCTTCACGGGCCACGAGCATTAAACAACGTACGCGTGTTTCATCGGATAACAGCTTAAAAAACTGATGTGGAAGCATAATGAACATACCTATATATGGATATGCGTATATGTTTATTTAATTAAGATATATCGTCAAGAGGAAACCGTCCATCGTCATAAAAGTTTCACATCTAACGAACAGCTTGATTGTAAAGAGAGAGATTCAAAGAGATAAAAGATAAGACACGAAATTATGCAGTCGCGATGCTTTGACTCCAGCGAACCGCTTCACCTAAGGAGAGCTTCACTTCCTCTAAAGGCAACCCCAATTGCATCGTGATTTTTTCAACCCCTGACCAATCGGCACGCTCGTAGCACTCTTCGAGGGAAATAAGTGCACCATAAACCCCTTTGCGATGTAATAGCGCTTGTTGTACTGAATGACTAAGCGGTAACTGCCTAACTAAAGATTCCACCGAAAGATCCAACAGCGCATCTAGAATCGACAGCAAACCAACCATAAAACCTTGTTCGTTGAGGTGAGAGAAGGGCTGATAGCGCGACATCAATTGGCAAAATTGAGCTCGTTGCAATGAAAGGTGATACAGCTCTCGAGGCTTGTTACTGGAGATATACGATGCCACAACCAAAGAGACAAACTGCTTAAGGTTATCCTGGCCAAGATAAATCAATGCCTGACGAAAAGAGCTGATTTCGACAGCCAAATTCGGCGCTTGCGTATTTACAAAACGCAATAATTTATATGACAACGCGACATCTTGCGTAATGATGGACTCGATACGAGTAAAGTCAGGCTCAGGAGCACAAACTTCACGAAACAGTTGCAATGCCAACACTTGCTCAGGACTGACGTATTTAGTCTGCGAGACGAGTGGCTTGCTAAAAAAATAACCTTGGAAAAATTTAAAGCCAGCCGCTTTCGCTTGCTCAAACTCTTCTGCGGTTTCAACACGTTCTGCTAAAAAGTGGTATTTGACGCGTTTGGCAAGGTGTGTTGTGACAAGTTCACAGGCCTTTTCGAGCCCCATCGCCATAATGTCGAGCTTCACAATATGCACATATGGCAAAAAACGGCGCCATTCTGGTGTTAGGGTGAAGTCATCCAAAGCGATCAAGTAACCTTCTCGATAAAACTCACGAATCGCATCAAGAAGCTCATCCGTAGGTTGGCACGTTTCCAACACTTCGATGACAATTTTGTTTTTCGGCAAACTGCGCGGCAAACGTCGCACCAAACTTTGATGAGGAAAGTTAATAAAGCATCTTGAAGAGGCAATCACTGGGTTAGTACCCAGTGATAGGAAGTTTTCGACGATCAGTCGGTATGTCGCTCGATTTGAATCAATATGTGAAGGGTATGCGTTACTCTCCCCGTCTCGAAACAACAATTCATAACCCAGCGTCTGTCTTTTTCGGTTAAAGATCGGCTGGCGAGCGACATACGTTGTATTCATGCTAAAGAAGGACCTATAAATGGCTTATGACTTTGCAGCTGCTAATAATGCACCACAACCCATGAACATTGAACCGAATACTTTGTTTATTTTTCCCATGATTTTATCGGAGCGAATAAAGCGTCCCATTTGTGCTGCCAAGCTCGTGTAACCCAACATTACACACGCATCAATCACGACCGTAGTGACGCCAAGCACCAACAGTTGCGTGATTTGGTCTTTTGCCGGGTCAATAAACTGCGGGAACAACGCCACCAGAAAAACAATCGATTTAGGGTTGGTGAGGTTAATTAACACAGCCTTGTACAACAGCGCCGTGCCTGACATCTCGTTGTGGTTTTCAGCTGCGACTAAGCTTGATGTATCGCGCCATTTCTGAATCCCCAACCAAACCAGATAAGCGGCACCAACCCATTTAATGACAGAAAATGCGGTTGCTGACTGCGCGACAAGCGCACCAATACCCGCCCCCACCAGCGCGATGTGGATAACTAAACCAATTTGTAAGCCAATAATGGCACCCAGTGATTTACGGGTACCGTAACTCAAACCATTACTGATTGAGTTCACCGTGCCAGAGCCCGGAGCCAAACTAAAAACGATTGCTGTTACTACATAAGCTAACCAGACATGGGTATCCATTGCATTTCCTCACTAATTCTTCGATGATACATCGCGTAAACAACGTATCTTCAGGTAATCAACTAATGGCGACTAACCATTCACCTTTGACTTATACTCAAGAGACATTATTTGAGCAAGCAATTGGTGGTCCGATCGCAGCACTTTGGCAAACTCGCCAAGAGGGCTTTGTTAAAGGGACTGAGAAAAAGAACATTTACTGGTGCAAGCTAACCAACCCAGAGCATAAAAAAGCCGTGCTCATCGTAAATGGACGCATTGAGTCTTCCTGGAAATACCAAGAGCTGTTTTACGATCTCTACCGCCAAGGTTTCGATGTCTATTCCTTTGACCACCGCGGACAAGGTTTATCAGATCGTTTATTATCTGACTCAGATATGGGTCACGTCTATGACTTTACTGATTATATTGATGATATGGACATCGTCGTAAAAAAACACGACCTTAGCGAATATCAACAATGCTTCATCATCGCGCACTCTATGGGCGGCGCGATCGCCACACGTTACCTGCAAACTCACCCAGAACACCCTTTTACTGGTTTGATTCTAAGTGCGCCCATGTTTGGCATTAACCTGCCATGGTACCTATCACCAATAGCGATTCCGGTCACACAAATTATGTCAGCGGTATCGACTTTGCCACGCTATGCACCAGGACATCAGGCCTACTTCCCTAAGCCCTTTGAAGATAACCCACTTAGCCAAAGTTACGGCCGCTACCAATGGTTCCGAAACCTATATACGGAAAAACCGGAACTGCAAGTCGGTGGGCCAAGCACTCGCTGGGTTTGGCAAGGGCTCATGGCCGCTAAGCAGTGCTTTTTATTAACTCGCCAAGTCAAAATACCAGTAATCCTAATCCAAGCCGGAAACGATCGGATTGTTAGCAACCTCGCGCAAAAGCGTTTTATTGATAAATTGCGGAAAACCAACCCGCACGCGGAGCTGCTTTCTATCGAAGGCGCACAGCATGAAATCTTGTTCGAAACCGACAAGTATCGTAATCAAGCGCTCGATGCGATTTTCCGCTTTATGAATGACCCTAAATCGCCATCAAACGAACAAGCACAATAAGAACTCTAGGCGACCATTTCACGACTAAGATTAAAGAGGAAATGTCTACACATCGATTTACCCTCTTTTTCATCCTCATTTTGGCGTACACTGCTTGAACTTGGCTACTTTGACACTGTGTTTAACCGCATAGTGCTATGAGCCCAAGTTCCCCCGCATTCGGAGCAGTACGATCTAGTCAGTCTGCTGTACTCCGTTTGCAATTCACCTGTTCCACACTATCCAAACCGTTTACGAGGACTTCATGAGCACATCGCTACCTTGCAAAGAGATCACCAAAATCGTTGCCTCTGATCTGGATGGCACGTTACTCGCACCTAACCATCAGCTCAGTGCTTACTCAAAAGAGACGCTAAAAGCGCTGCATGAAAAGGGTTATACCTTTGTCTTTGCAACCGGCCGTCACCACGTAGACGTTGCGAGCATCCGTCGCCAAGTTGGCATTCCAGCTTATATGATCACGTCGAATGGTGCCCGAGTGCATGACCAGGAAGATCAGCTAATGTACAGCGAGAATGTCCCTGCGGAACTGGTACAAGGCGTGATCGACACGATCAAACATGATCAAGAAATACTTATTCACATGTATCAAAATGATAGCTGGTTGATGAACAAGGATGATGAAACGTTACGTGACTTCCACGATGAATTCACTTACGTCTTATTTGATGAAGACCGCGCCCCAACTGACGGTATTGCGAAAGTTTTCTTCACGCATCCTGGAGAAGACCACGAACGTTTGGTCGTATTTGAAAACAAACTACGTGAGCAGTTTGGTGATAAGCTGAACATCGCATTTTCAACGCCTTGGTGTTTGGAAGTAATGAGCGCTGGCGTGTCTAAAGGTCATGCTCTTGAAGCGGTAGCGAAAAAACTCGGCCTCACGTTAGAAAACTGCGTAGCATTTGGTGATGGCATGAATGACGTAGAAATGCTGTCGATGGCAGGTAAAGGGCTAGTTATGGGTACATCACACGAAAAAGTGATGAAAGCTCTACCAAATAATGAAGTAATTGGCAGCAATGCAGAAGATGCGGTTGCACACTACCTACAAGAACACTTGCTGTAAGCTTCAATACTCCAAATTATGAAGGGCTGCACATTCGCAGCCCTTTTCTTTTATCGCTGACTTGGCAGCTTCTCTTTGCCAAGAATCGCGTCCCATTCTTCTTCTGTCACGGGCATAATCGACAAGCGATTTCCACGTTTCACCAACGGCATGTTCTCAAGTTCTGGCATCGCTTTCATCACCGACAACGGAATCACTCGCGCCGTTTTACGTACAAACTCTACATCCACCATAATCCAACGCGGGTTGTCTGGGTCTGACTTTGGATCGTAATAATCGCTTTCGGGATCGAATTGGAAATGATCGGGATAGGCTTCTCTCACAACTTTAGCAATACCTGCCACGCCAACATGTTTACAAGAAGAGTGGTAAATCAGGACTAAATCGCCCACCTTCACTTGGTCACGCATCATATTGCGCGCCTGATAATTACGAACTCCCTCCCAACATGAAACCTTTTGGGTTCGAAGCGTGTCAATAGAAAAGGTATCTGGTTCAGTTTTAAATAACCAATATGCCATAATGCCATCCGATGCCGATTGAGTAACAATAATGAGGAAGATATAACATGAAGGCTTTGAAAAACCCAGTGGCGCTTGCCACCCTGCTGGTTCTGCAAGCATGTAGTTCACAGTCGCCACAATCTGGTGCCGCTGACCTAACCTCTCCACCAGCAACCTTAGATAAGCCTGAAACCATTCAACCTCAAACTTTTATGCTGCGCGGAAAAGTGATCGTCGGTCACGAGAGCCAATACATCATGCCTTGTGGCAGCGACAAGCAATATTGGTTGCAACTGTCACCACAGCAAATGCAACGAGCAATTCAGTTAAATAACGAGCCTTACCAGACCATGTATGGCGAGGTTATCGGCCACCTCAACCCACCGGGCATCGATGGGTTTTCTGCTGATTTCGATGCTAACTTTGTCGTGGAACAAGTGAACTTCCTCACAACGGAAAATCCAAACCGTTGTCAGCAACCAAACAAACCAACTCGCGTGTTTGGTAATGAGCCTTCTTGGTCGGCAAGCTTTGAGGCTAATGGACTAACATTCCAGCAAATCGGCAAACAAACCACAAAATTAGCGATTAAAAGCAGTCAGCTTCAACCTCGCCAGCGCACTTATCAACTACAAGATGGTGAGCTTCGCTTAACAGAAAACCTCTGCTCAGACACAATGAGCGATTCTTTGTATGGCTGGAAAGCAACACTAAAACATGATGGCGAGACGTATCAAGGTTGTGGTATGGCTGCAAACGTCGATGCAACGCTTGGCTGGGCTAATACCTATGTCGCGACCTCAACCCAATCACAAGGCTTTGAAGTACAAATGACCTTAAACCCAGACCATAGCGCCACAACAAAATACCGTTACGCCAATGGACAAGCACCATTAATCGAGCGTGGTTACTGGCAACAGTTAAGTCCGTATCAGGTTCAAGTTGTCATGACGCATCATCAACAGCAAAGGCTAATGTCAGAGCGACTGTTTACTCGAGAAGGCAATCAGCTCAAAGCGACCAAAGAAAAAGTCGGTAACTTGGTATACCCAATCGCCGATGGTGGTTTAGTCCTTTATCCTGCCACCGTTCGTGATGAAGGCATCATGCAACCAGCCGAAAAACGCACCAACAACCCCATCGGTAGTGCTGACGTACCTTCTAGTGCAGAGTTTGATTCAAAAGTAGATGCCGCGGTGCGCAACTACTTCTTTATCCATCAAACCACCCCCAACAATAACCAATACCGTTGGCTAACTTACGACCTCAACAGCGATGGTAACGAAGAGCTATTGGTACAGTTGGATTGGTGTGGTTCCGGAGGCTGTACATTGCTGATATTTGAACATCACGAAAAGGAATGGCGATTTAATAGCCGCATTACACTAGTGCAAAGCCCGATTATGCTCGGCCAACAAACCTCTCATGGTTGGCGAGATCTGATTTTTAATGTCAGCGGTGGCGGAGCTAAAGCGGCTCAACACGTGATGCAATACACTGGGGTTAGCTACCCACTCAACCCAAGCATGGCGCCAACGGCAACGCCGAACCAAGTCAGTGGTGTGCGTCTGTTCTCTGATGGGATAAGCCCGGTGCGCGAAGGAGTTCGTCTGTAATGTCACAACCGTGTCCAACCTGCGGTTTTCAATTCAATTGTATGTGCTCGCTAATGCCGAAACTTACCAGTGAGCACAACATCCTGCTGTTAATGCATCCGAATGAACTGAAGCGTGATACTAATACCGGCCAGCTACTAGAGCAGTGCCAACTCAACATTGAGCGAGTAATCTGGGATCGCAAACAGCCACCAGCAGAATTGCTCACTCTATTAGCTGATCCGTCGCGGTATCCGGTGTTGCTCTTCCCCTGTGAAGAAAGTATCACACTCGAAGATGTGGTACTCCAAAGCCAGCAACAAACCAAAACTCCGCTGTTTATTATTTTGGATGCCACCTGGCAAGAGGCGCGCAAGATGATCAATAAGAGCCGTTGGTTAGAAGGTATCCCTACTATGGGATTGTCTGCGTCGGCGGACTCACAATATCAGCTGCGACGCAACCAACAACAAGGTAACTTGTGCACGTTTGAAGTCGCTGCACATTTGCTCGGGCAACTTGGAGAACAAAACAACCAACAACAAATGCAGCGCTTTTTTGCCCATTACCTCGCTCTGTTCCAAGCTGAAAAGAGTGGACACGCTCTTAAGCGTTAAACATTAAGCTCAGTAGAAGAACCAAACAAAAAACGCAGCCTACGCTGCGTTTTTTACGACAAGAAGTTTCACGTGAAACATCATTAAAACAGTCGAGTCGGCTCGCCAAGATAGTAACCCTGCAAATAATCCACCCCCATGTCTTGTGCAATGGTACACACCTCCTGATTGTGGACGAACTCCGCCACCGTCTCCGCGTTAAACACCTGGCACAAACGCACCAACTGGGAAGCGATCTTGCGCTGTTTTAAGTCTTTATCAATATCACGAATCAAGCTGCCATCGAGCTTTATGACTTCTGGCTCCAACTTTAGGATTTCATCGATATTCGAATAGCCGGACCCAAAGTCATCAACAATGATACGCGCCCCTAAGCTTCTAAAATGACTGCACACTTCTATCATTCGGCCATAGTCTTTGATCTGCTCAGATTCCAGCACTTCTAAACCAATTCGCCTTGGGTCATTTAGCTGGCTAATTTCATGCTCTAAAAGTATTAAAGTTTTATCACTGAGCAAATCTTGCGGCGATAAGTTTATAGAAAAGTCACCTTGCTTATCTCGCATGTAATGCAACGTAGAATGAATCATGTGCCGACTTAGTCGAGTGTAAAGATGCGTATCAGAGATAATTGGCAGAAAACGCCCTGGCGCAATCACCGTTCCATCGGCTTCCAGAATACGAACCAAACATTCTTGGCTTGCCAATTTGTGGCTACCCGCATGCACAATCGGTTGGCTATAGGTGATGATATTCTGTTTGAGAATGGCTCTACTGACGCAACTTAGCCATCCAAGTTGCTCTTTGCGCACATCCTCACTGACTTCAATATCTTTCGCATTACAGATATGGGTATTACTGCGTACACCAGAGCGCCTCGCTTCGATGCCTTTGAGTAAGAGCTCATCTACTGAAGCGGATGGAAAGTCTCGACGACTCACTAAGCCGCCGCATAGCGAGATAGAAAGATAATCTATTTCACGTAGGCCAATTGGCTCAAAATTAGTTTGTTCTACCGCGTCAGCAAAACGCGTAAAGTGCTGTTTGATGGTCTCGCTGCTTTGATCAGCTTTAAATATGAACGCCCATTCACCAACCCCAATACTATAAAGCTGCAAAGCCGTTGGCATGCCGAAACGCTTTCGTAATCGATTCGTAAAGTGCATTGAGAGATCTTTGAGTAATTGATCTCCCACTCGGTAGCCGTATTTTTCGTTGATATGACTAAAGTTAAGTAGCTTTAGAGTCAACAAATGCTCATCCAAATCGATGTTACTCAGCCGCTCTTGCAATGCGACCCGGTTTTGTAACCCCGTGCGACTGTCGCGTCGATAGCTTTCTTGTAACTTGCGCGTTTGGCGATCGAGTTGATATCCCATATGCGCGTTCATATGGTTGAGATCGCCGATCGCATTTCGAATCAAGCTAAACAACGGTGAAATAGAGGAGCTAACGGGCGACTTAGGCAAGTTCAATGTTTGCACTTCGTCTCCCTCTCGCATCGCTAAATACGTCAGGCTGTGATGAAGAATTTCGGGCTGACCAATACCACCATGCAGTTCCCCCATACAGTAACTACCAAACGTCGTCGCAATATCTTTGAAGGCTTGGACTTCGTCGCTGCTGTCAATAAAGTCTAACCGTGACGCGCAGTTAAAAATCATCACGACTTCAGGTTGGTGCATGGCTAACTCAACCACACCATGCCGCACTTGCTCGAGCGTTAACGAGGGATGGTTATAGCAAAATTGCACTTCGTCACCAAGACACCAGGGCCTGTCGAAGCTCATACTGCCATCAGCGTGTAGCTCCGTTACCGTACAAACTTCCTTTCGCCCTAAGCTTTCTCGATACAATGGAAAGCTGAGCAGTTGACTCAGCGTCACGTCATGGCCATCCGCCAAGTAACGCTTGTATACGTCCAGCGCTTTCTTCTCACCTAAACAATACAAGCGCGTTCCTTTTGCATGAGTGACTTTGTGTGGCATGCCAATCGGGTTCCATTCCGAATACGCATCAGTCCATAGCTTCAAAGTATCACTGTGCAAAGCTACGGCAACCACAGCGTTATCGTAAACTCGGTTTTGATATAGCACCCAGCAGCCATCGTCAATACTCTGCGCCAACCCTCCAGAAATCACGACTTCTTCACTGGCGAAGGTTTGAAACAAGGGATAGTCACGTCGTTCAATTTGCACAGCAAAGCTGAGGATCACCTGTGAATTATGCTGCATTAGAAGAGAGCGCTTGAGCTCCCCGCCATCAATATCAGGGGAGTAAGAGTATGTTTGTACCGCAGAAGTCAGCGTGGTTTGCTCAAATTCAATCACACTCACTAGGCAACCAGAGGTAAATATCTCCCCTTCCAGAATCACATTACGCGTACTATGCCCCATAACATGAGCATTCGGCAGCGACGACAAAACTGCGTCTGCAAGTGTGGTCGTAATTTCGCGCGATTGCGTCGACAATATTTGTACTAAATATTGTTTATCTGAGGAAGTCGGAAAAGTGACTAAAAAGTCATTCAGTTGACTGACATCGTGAACCAGTTTTGAAAAAGCTCGCATGGACCTACCACTGCCGTAACACTATCTTCACCACGACGTGTGGCGTTACTATTTTTATTTAATAGAGAATAATTTACGTGGCTTTGCGCTGCTTTTCTAGACACAAAATGAGATTAGAATGGATTAATGCGAAAGCAATTAAAAAAGTGTGAGTAACGGCTGCAAACTATTGATTTCAATATCAGGTAAAGTACGTGTTTTTGAATGGTTAATGACATTTTTATTCATATCATTAAACCAACAGGCTGCAAAACCAGCCAACTTTGCACCATGCACATCCGTGGTTAGATGATCACCGACATGCAGAATATTCTCCGCAGGAGTATCCAAGAATCGCTTCGCTTTAGTAAACATATCGGTTGCGGGTTTCGCCAATCCATCTGGTCCTGCTTTAAGTACCTGTTGGAAATAAGGCGTAAGACCGATGCGGTCTAAATCCACATTACCGTTGGTGATTGCCACCAACGGGATGTGCTGCGCGAGTTCCTCCAATACATCGAGGCTTTGCTGCGGCACTTCAAAACGGTTACGCCAGTCCAACGCAACGTCTACTGCGGCTTTCGCGGCGGCATGTGCTGCGTCTTCGTCGTAGCCTACTTGGGAGAAGGCTTGCTGAAGTTGCACTAAACGCCATAAAGTGACATCGCTCTTCAGCTCGGGTTGTTGCTGCACAACACGCTGCTTGAGAGCAAACCAATCCGCTTTGTTCATATGAGCAACCGCTGGATGATGGTGCTTGAGCCAAGATAGCAACTCACGCTCCATGCGAACTATCACAGGATAGTTGTCATAGAGGGTATCATCTAGGTCAAAGGTCATTGCCTTAATAGGCTCGATACGGCGATAAAATTTCATACTTCGGCTCACTCCCCGTTCTTTTTACGTGCGCGTGGGTGGGCTTGGTCGTAGGCTTGCGCCAAATGTTGGAAATCCAAGTGCGTGTAGATTTGGGTCGTCGAAATGTTCTCGTGCCCTAAAAGCTCCTGCACCGCACGTAAGTTATTGCTTGATTCGAGCATATGTGTCGCAAATGAGTGACGCAATTTATGCGGACTAATATGGCTTGCGACAGACTGTTTCTGCCCCCATTCAGCCATGCGCTTTTGCACGCTACGATGCGAAATACGCGTTCCAAGCTTAGATACAAACAAGGCGGGCTCACCTGGAGCGGCTAAATCACCACGAACGCGTAACCACTTCCCGACCCACTCGGTTGCCATCCCAGAGAACGGCACTTTACGTTCTTTATCGCCTTTACCAATAACACGAAGCTCACCACTACGCAGTTGTACATCACGTACATCCACACCCACCAACTCAGCCAAACGTAAGCCGGCGCCGTACATCAGCTCCATCATGGCGCGATCGCGCACAGCCAACGGGTCGTCCTCGTTGACTTCAAGTAATTGGCTCACTTCGTCAACATCGAGGTTTTTGGGCAACGGGCGTTTTTTGCGAGGTGCTGAAACCCCTTTGGCTGGGTTAGCCGACATCTCGCCACGCAGAATAAGGAAATCGAAAAAGCTACGCAGCGATGAGAGGCGCGTTGCCAAACTGCTGGCTTTCATGCCTTCTCGCATGCCCTTACCTGCTAATTGGCGCACCCAACCAGCATCCACTTGAGACCAATCTTTGAGCCCCATTTCAGCTAGGTGCTGCGCCATTGTTTCTAGCTGCTGTTTGTAATTGCGCTGAGTATGTAGGCTAAGCCCCTTTTCGCTTCGTAAGAATTCATAGAAGCGCTCAAGAGGCTTTTGCAGATTATTTGGCAGAGGAGTGTTGGGAGTTGTCGTCATCGTAACTTTGCCATACCAGTGTTTGAGCGAGATGTGCCACTACTAATGATAGGTGACGCAAAAACAAGGTATCCATATCTGGCTGAAAATGGCCGCCATCTTCACTAGAAAAAGCAAGCACGCCCAGTGTTTGCTGTTTCACGAGCGGCAGTACCACATAGGAACCCATTTCCGGCACTTCCATGTTGCCAAACAAAGCTTCACGATCTACTTTGCGAAGACGTCCTAAGTACGCATCTTTGCCATTTAAGTGAGTGGTCGCAAAGCGTTGATAACTTTCCTTACTCAATTGAATCGATGCGTCGCATTGACTAAACAATCGAACAAACGCACGTAAGCCCAGTGCTTTGGCTTTCTCTTCGATAGAATGAATGACTTGTTTAAAGTCACCACACTTTAGAATCTGCCCCTGCAAATCCATAAATTCGTAAAAGGTGCGATCATTGTTCGCCGCAAGCGACATTAGTGTAGTGATCTCTTCCTCTAACTCTTCAATGCGCTGACGTTGGCGATTCATTTGGATGTGTACCAAAGATACCGCGCCTAAGTCTGAGTGTGGGAAAGATAAACGATCCACAAGCTCCGGACGTTGCACAAAAAAGTCTGGATGATCTTTGAGGTACTCGGCCACTACTTCAGCCGTTAAGGCATCTGCTTCTACTTGAGACAAACCGTTTCCTTTTTCTTCAACTAGCAAGACAATTGACCATCAAATACATGCGTTGTAGGTCCGGTCATAAACAACGGCTTGCCAGGACCTTGCCATGCAATTCGCAATTCACCACCAGGTAGAGAAACCTTAACGTTTTCATCCAACAAGCCCTGCAGAATCCCAACCGCGACTGCCGCGCATGCACCACTACCACAAGCTTGTGTCTCTCCTGCGCCTCGCTCGTAAACTCGAAGACGAATATGGTCACGACTCATCACCTGCATAAAGCCAGCGTTGACGCGCTCTGGGAAACGCTCATGCGACTCAAGCAGCGGACCGAGAGTTTCCACTTCTGCCGTATCCACATCGTCGACCACGGTCACTACGTGCGGGTTACCCATGCTCACAGCACCACAAAACAGCGTTTTTTCACCAGCGCGCATGATGTAAGTTTTCTCTTTTTGCTTCGCTTTGAAAGGAATTTTGTTCGGTTCAAACTCTGGTACGCCCATGTTGACCGTCACTTCCCCATCATCTTCGATGTTGAGAATCATCTTTCCTTTCTTGGTGCTCACGCTGATGCTGTATTTATTGGTCAGCCCCTTCAAGCGAACAAAGCGGGCAAAACAGCGTGCACCGTTACCACACTGTTCAACTTCACTACCATCGGCATTAAAAATCCGATAATGGAAGTCGGTTTCAGGGTCGTAAGGGGCCTCTACCACAAGCAATTGGTCAAAACCAACGCCAGTATGACGATCCGCCAAGCGGCGGATCAGGTCTTGCGAGAAAAACACGTTCTGGGTAATACAGTCGACGACCATGAAGTCGTTGCCCAAACCGTGCATTTTGGAAAAGTGGAAATGCATTTGTTGTGTGTTACTCCGGTAGAATCTGTTCCAGCTGCCACAAACTGGTCAGCTCCTCACGCTGGCGAACTAAGTGGCTTTGTTTACCGTCCACCATCACTTCTGCCGCTCGGGTACGAGTATTGTAGTTCGAAGACATCACAAAACCATAGGCACCTGCTGAACGAACCGCGAGTAGATCACCTTCTTGCAAAACGAGTGCGCGATCTTTACCCAAGAAGTCGCCGGTTTCACAAATAGGACCAACCAAGTCGTAAGTCTGAGCTTCACCCTTTCGCGGTGAAACTGGCACAATATCTTGCCATGCTTGGTATAGCGCAGGACGCATCAAGTCGTTCATTGCAGCGTCGATAATCGCAAAGTTTTTATGCTCAGTATGTTTTAAAAACTCAACACGCGTTAGCAAGATACCTGCGTTCGCAGCAATTGCACGGCCTGGCTCAAAGATCAGCTCCAAGTCTTGGTGATTTTCAAGACGGCCTAGTAACGCTTTGGCGTAATCAGAAGGCTGAGGTGGTAATTCATCACGATAGACCACACCCAAACCGCCGCCGACATCAAGGTGACGAATGTTAATGCCTTGCGCTTTTAAATCATCAATCAGGGCTAATAAACGGTCTGTCGCGTCGATAAATGGGTCTATATTGGTCAGCTGAGAACCAATGTGGCAGTCGATGCCTTGCACATTCAAGTTCGGCAGGCTTTGCGCGAATTTATAAACATCTGGCGCACGATCAAACGCAATGCCGAATTTATTGTCGCGAAGACCAGTCGAAATGTAAGGGTGTGTTTTCGCGTCGACATCTGGATTGATACGAAGAGAAATTGGTGCAATCACACCAAGCTCACCCGCAACCTTGTTCAAACGTTCTAGCTCTGGCTCAGATTCAACGTTGAAACATTTGATACCTAGCTCAAGAGCGCGCTTCATCTCTGCCGATGTTTTACCAACACCAGAGAAAACGACTTTTTTCGGATCACCGCCTGCGGCAATCACACGCTCAAGTTCACCACCCGACACGATGTCAAAACCCGATCCCAAACGCGCTAGCGTGTTCAATACGCCTAAGTTTGAGTTGGCTTTCACCGCGTAGCAAACTAGGTGAGGATGCTGACCCACAGCACTATCAAACGCCTTCCAATGGCGCTCTAGCGTGGCTCGAGAATATACGTAAAGAGGAGTGCCATATTGCTCTGCAAGAGCTTGAAGTGGGACGTCTTCGGCCCAAAGCTGGCCATCATCCTGATAGTTGAAGTAATCCAAAATTCGCTTCCCTTATTTTATTCGACTGCTGAACCCTAATTTCACCCTAAGGTGCGGTTATTTATTGTGATTGCTCATTCTGTTGAGTGTCATCTGGAATGTATAGTGAGCCAGACTGACCACACCCCGCTAAGGTCGCGGCAACCATCACAAACAACACAGTAACTAATTTTTTCATTTCGCATATCGTGATTATTGAATCAATGCCCCCTATAATCGCACCACACTCAGGAAAAGCAATAGGATAGACGGATGAACGATACTGAATTTCATCAACTGGTGGATGCGCAGATGCAAATCATCGAAGAATCCATCGATGATTCAGGCGCAGACATTGATTACGAAGTCACTGGCAACGTAATGACATTGGAATTTGAAGACCGCAGCCAAATCATCATTAATCGCCAAGAGCCGATGCATGAGATCTGGCTAGCGTCCAAATCTGGTGGTTTCCACTTCAAGCTTATTGAAGGTAAATGGACCTGCTCAAAAACGGGTATGGAGCTATTTGAAATGGTGAAGCAAGAGTGTGAAAAGCACGCAGGCGAAGCCATTGACTGGGCATAATTCTGGTCAATCGTCACCAAAACAAAAAGAGCACCGAAGTGCTCTTTTTGTTTATTGATACGGGTTTAATTACGCATTCACAGTTTTGGTCGGGCGACTCGGTGAACAACCGTCATTACGGTAAGGAATGATATACGCATTCCCCTCTTCAGGGTGAATAATTTGATAGTACTGAGGCAGGTTAAAGTTAATAAACTTAGACGCGACGCGACTATCGTCTTTTACCGACGTGTAGAAGCTGTTTACAGACGAAATCATTTCATCTTTGGAGCCACTAAATTGGTGATACACTTCTACTTGATTTGACTCATCCAACACATAAATATTGAAGCCATCCTCGTTATCTTCAAAGAAGAACTGCACCAGACCTTCACTAGCAAACCCATCCACCGCTTCCGGCATTTGATATTCTTGCTCACGATCGAGCATTAACAGCGGCGAGCCTTTGAGTTTGTTAGTAGAAATGCTGCGGTAGAAATCGATGGAATTTTCTAGCTTCTGCACCGACACACCACGACGTTCAAAGAACAACCCATAAGTCTGGTTACCAAGACGCATCGCTTTAAAGCGGCGGCGTTTCTCTTGCTCTACTGGTTTCAAGCGTAAGTCGATACATTCAGCTAAAAGCTGGTAAACCATATTACGCATCACACCACGCATGTTCTTCGCATAGCAGAACACATCCACTGATTCTGGTGGCAACGCATCTTGGTGCATTTTGCCCAAAATGGTTTTCAGTGCATCCAGCATCGCCGTTTCCCCTTTGAAATGCAGCGTACGCACTTCATGCCAAGAGTTACGGTAAACAAGGTCAACACTGCCGACTAAATTTTTATGTTCTGGACCAAAGCTAAAAATATCGGTGTTCTTAACATCCACTTTCAACGAACGACCAGAAAGTTCAGACGTCGGATCATTTTCGAAGTTGATGAACATCGCAAGCTGGCTTATTTCACAAGGACTCGCTAGCGCCTGCATAGATGGACGACGCTTACGCAACGCAAAAGTATTTCGTAAGTCACTCACCATTTGGTAAAACTTATCAATATCTAGCTGCGCTTCACGTACCACGGCATGTAAACGAGTCGATTCAGTGATCAAGCCATTGAAGAATGCCCAAGCAACCAACTTACTCAAGTATTCATGATGCTCTAGATATGGTTGCCCCAAAATGCGGTGCGCAATAAGCGGTTGTTTATAGAGGTACCAACCAAACTTGTTCACTCCCCCTTTTTTCACTTCGATAAAGCTCAAGTCAGGCTCGTGCAGATCAGGTGAAATCTGTGGGTTTAGTAACGTTACTTTGCCCGGCAATACTTCAAAAGCTGCGTAAAGTTTACGGGCCAAAATACTGATGTCTTGCGGACTGATAGCAGAAGTGATGTCGTTACGACGCGCAAATTGAATCAAGTTACGGTAGCTTTGCATCAACGCATCCAGCAATGCATGATGTACCACCTTTACTTGTTCAACCTTCCAATTACGGCGGTCATCGAGCTCTGCAACGACACTGGCATCCCAATTCCATTTTGCAATCATATCGCTCAGCGCTTCACGGCGCCAAGCTACTGAGCCAACATTCGGCTCACGAGATAATTTTTCATGGGTTTTGAGATAGAAACAGCGACGCACCAAATCCAAACGTGTATCGTCTTGAATTCGCTCTAAGTAACGGGTTACTTTTTCCAACATTAAGTAGTACGCATCCATGCCATAGAGATCAGGCTCATGGGCAAAGAAACGACGTTTAGTGTCGATACTTAACAATTGAGTATGCGGGTATTCCCACGAGTAAGCTTCTAGCAAGATGGCTTTTAATACCGATTTGTAGGGAGAGTCGATGCTTTTGTATAACTGCCACAAGTTCGAGCCGAAGTATTCTTCAGCAGGAATGCAGTTCAATTTACCAAAGTCGATCCATTCACTACAATCGATGTAACCATCACTGCACAGTTGAGAAACGTACTCGTCGTAACACTCTTCCATTTCTGGCGGCACGATTTGCCATAACAAACGCTGTCCGGCAATACGCACCGCACTACGATAGAATTCATCTAGCAAAAGTAAGTGCTGAGATGAACCACAGTTATCACCTGTCATCTCCTCAGAATGATTGCTTCTAAAGCGCTCTTTATCCATTAAGAAAAAGTTCGCTTCCACGCCTTTGCTTTGTGCCCAATCCGTGATGAGTAAGCATTTATTGGTCAATAACTCGCGTTCGTCACAATCCATCTCTGGTGAGATACACACCCAAATATCCAAATCACTGGAAGTACTTTGACCAATCGAGGAGGTACTGCCCATGGTGTACAAACCCAATATAGCGGGCTTTTCTACCGTCTTGAGCGGCTGACCAATGGCAAGTTGAATATCATCTATGAATTGTTGCTGAATGCTATTTAGTTCAAGCCCATGTACACCAAACGGGACATCGGCATCATAATAGCCAGGAATTACAGGATGGTTGTAGTTCAACAAGGCAGGAATCAAATGGAAGACTTGCTGGCTTTGCGAATCCATAAGCGCCAGCGCGCGATCAACTCGCTGCTGATTCAAATTATCTAGTCGCTGGATGATTTTTTGGGTGTAAGCCTGCAAGGGGAATTCCTTGGTTGAACAATCACGAAAATCTGCTGACGTTTTAAACCAAAATGGCTTAAAAACGTGATCAATTTAACACTTTTATTGGTGCGGGTAAAGCTTCACGCCCGCGTATCACTCTGGATACAAAACCATACTTTAGTCACAAAATTAATCGCGCGGTAGTGTCGCTCTTATTACCTATTACTAATAATAGTCCTTAGTCTAATTGAGAATCCAGTCACACTATTTTCATAACGTCATGTAATTCCATTCATAGCCTTCAGAGATAACGAACTAACAGTAAGCATTTCTTGATGAGAATGGTAGGATAAACCCAAATCCAAACAGCATTGAGAAGATCATGACACAATCCACACCGATTCGCATTGCAACTCGAAAAAGCCCTCTTGCTTTATGGCAAGCTTACTTTGTTAAAGACGCCCTTCAAGCCGCTCACCCAGGCTTGGAAGTCGAGTTAGTAACCATGGTGACCAAAGGTGACGTGATTTTAGATACACCACTAGCAAAAGTTGGCGGCAAAGGCTTGTTCGTAAAAGAGCTTGAAGTCGCGATGCTAGAAGGACGTGCAGACCTCGCCGTTCACTCAATGAAAGACGTACCCGTCGATTTCCCAGAAGGCCTTGGCCTCGTGACCATTTGTGAGCGTGAAGATCCTCGTGATGCCTTCGTCTCTAATACCTATAGCCACATTGATGAGCTCCCTCAAGGTGCCGTGGTTGGTACTTGCAGTTTGCGCCGTCAATGCCAACTGAAAGAATATCGTCCGGACATCATCATCAAAGAGCTTCGCGGTAATGTGGGCACTCGCCTTGGTAAGTTAGATGCGGGTGAGTATGATGCAATCATTCTTGCTGCGGCTGGCCTCAAACGATTGAAGCTTGAAGAGCGCATTCGTAGCTTTATCGAACCAGAGCAATCACTACCAGCGGTAGGCCAAGGTGCTGTCGGTATTGAGTGCCGCCTTGACGATGAAAGACTGCTTAAGCTGCTTGAGCCACTTAACCACCAAGACACCGTAGACCGCGTTTTGTGTGAGCGCGCAATGAACCTTACACTAGAAGGCGGCTGTCAGGTACCTATCGGCAGCTATGCCCTGCTAGACGGCGACAACATTTGGCTACGCGCATTAGTTGGCGAACCAGATGGCAGCGAAATTGTGCGTGGTGAAATTCGTGGCCATCGTAAAGATGGCGAAGCATTAGGAGTGCAGCTAGCCAATGAGCTGCTAGATAACGGCGCTCGTGAAATCCTAACTAAGCTGTACGCAGATCACGAATAACCATGGCAGTGTTGGTCACTCGGCCGGGAGAGCAAGGCAACGCGCTTTGCTCTCTGCTCGAAAGGCACGGCATTTCCGCATATCACCATCCTCTGATCGACATTGTCGCCGATCTCACGGACACGCACCTCTCTAAACATCTACATCAAGCTCAAATTGTTATCGCTGTTAGTCGACATGCAGTGCAATGTGCACAGCAAATCTTAGCCAGCAACGGGATGTCATGGCCGAAACAAGCTATTTACCTTGCCGTTGGTCAAAAAACAGCACACTATTTAAGCAAATGTACCCAACAGAAAGTACACTATCCCCAAGTCAGTGATAGTGAACACTTATTGCGACTGCCAGAGCTCAACAATGTGGCACAACAACAAGTTCTTATTCTTCGTGGTAACGGCGGAAGAGAGCTGATCAAAGATGCATTGGTGAGGCGTGGCGCAAAAGTTCACTATAGTGAGACTTACAAGAGAGAATTCATCCCATTCGATCCAGTAAGCTGTGTCTCACTATGGAAAAACCTACAAATTAACCAGATTATTGTCACCAGTGGTGAACAACTGGATTATTTGTGCAGCCAATTGACGTCGGAGCAATTGACTTGGCTTAATCAACAAGAGTTGTATATCCCCAGTCAGCGTATCGCTGACATCGCAATTCAAAGGGGGTTCACTCGCGTGAGATGCACGGGAAGCGCATCCAACCAAGAATTACTGGCGGCTCTCCAGCCCTAGCTACACAGGATATAGGCATGACAAGTAAAAATAACGACCAAAAAAATAACGATAAAAACCTTTCCGAAGAAACCTCATCGGCACCGCTAGTCGAAAAAACCACATCGCAGCAGGATGCGGACCTTAAAAAAGAGCAACCACAAGCGGCCGAGCCCCCAAAAACAGCAGAGCCAACCAAAGTCGAGTTTGAAGAAAAACAAGGTAAACGCGGTGTCAAACTAGGCACGGTCGCTATCATCTTATCGATTATTTTTGGCGGTGGCCTCGCGTACAAGCTGCATCAACAGCAAGCCGATTACCAAGCGCAGATCGCCCAACTAAAAAGTCAGCTAGAAAGCACTCAAGCTTCCATGAAGCAAGAGCTCAGCCGGGTACAAGAAGAAACCATCGAGAAAGCAACAACCGTGACACACAAAGCTGAAGTGGTACTTGGACAGCAACAGAAGAGCATTGAAAGCTTACAGCTCGCCGTTGCCGATGTGAAAGGTCGTCGACCAAACGACTGGCTATTGGCGGAAGCCGATTACCTCGTCAAATTAGCCGGCCGTAAATTGTTCTTAGAGCACGATGTAGAAAGCGCGACTCAACTGATGGAAAGTGCAGACCAACGCATTGCAGCGCTGAATGACCCTAGTCTCGTCAAACTACGTAAAGCAATGGCAAACGATATCACCAAACTTCGCACTATCCCGCTAATTGACCGTGATGGATTGGTACTACGCTTAACTGCCCTGCAACAGCAAGTAGACAAGCTCCCTCTCGCCAATGCACTGCTACCTGAAGCTGAAGCCGTAGAAAACACTGAAGTGTCTGAAGATATCGCAAACTGGCAAGATAACTTAATGACCTCTTTGAAGGACTTTTCAGAAAACTTCATTACCTTCCGCACGCGCGATGGTAACGTCATTCCACTGCTTTCTCCTGAGCAACACTTTTACCTGAAAGAAAACATCAAAGCCAAATTGGAAACGGCAATAAAAGCGGTGTACCAAGAACAAGGTGAAATTTACACCACATCTCTAAAAACAGCCGACAAATGGGCATTAGCTTTCTTCAACCAAGACGATAATTCCGTTAAAGAGTTCAACAAAACGGTTAACCTGCTAAGTCAGCAAAATATTCAAGTGGAATACCCAACAAAACTGCAAAGTCAGTCTCAACTATCAGATGTCATCCGTGAACGCCTACGTCGTGAAGTCACAACGATGACAGGCATGGAGGATAAGTAATGTTTCGTCTTATTTTCCTATTTGTTGTACTAGGCGCAGGACTATTTGTTGGCACCCAGTTTTCTGGTCAGCAAGGCTATGTACTCATCTCCATTGCCGAGAAAACGATCGAGATGAGCGTAACGACATTAGTGGTTTTCGTTATCGCAGCACTCGCAGGTCTTTTTCTGCTTGAGTACCTGATTAAGAAGTTAGTTTATGCTAGTTCTACAACATGGAACTACTTCAGTGTTCGCAAAATGCGCCATTCCCGCCGATACACCAATGAAGGCATTATTAAACTTCTAGAAGGTGACTGGAAAGGTGCTGAGAAAAAAGTAACTCGCTGGGCAAATCATCACGATATGCCGCTGCTTTGCTACTTAGTTGCCTCTGAAGCCGCACAAGGTCAAGGTGATAAAGCAAAACGAGATCACTATCTAGAGCTAGCGAGCCAACAAGAGAACGCCCATCTCGCAGTAGAGCTGACTCGAGCGAAACAATTTATCCGCGACAACGAGTTCGAGTCCGCTTTCGATACCTTGCAATCGTTAAAAAGTCAGTATGCGAGTAACTCTATTGTATTGAACTTGCTGAAAACAACGTACATGCAGCTAAAGTTGTGGCAACCTCTTATTGACCTCTTGCCACAACTAACCAAAGCAAAACTCATCTCGGACGAAGAACATGCAGAGCTGATTCAAAAGGCGCAGTGCGGCTTACTCCATGAAGTAGCGCAGCAACAGGGTAGCGAAGGGCTAATCTCCCATTGGAATAGCCTCTCACGTAAAGTGAAACAAGACACACACCTCGTTGCCTGTTTTGCTCGAGAACTCATCACACGAAAAGCTGATGCAGAAGCCTTTACCGTGCTAAAAGAAGCATTAAAAAAACAACCAGCCCCAGAGCTTTATCAACTACTGCCAGATCTAAATCTGCCAGATACCCACCCTGTCGTGGTCTTCTTAGAGGGAGTAGTGAAGAAAGAACCGGATAACGCCGCTGCCCATAGCGCATTAGCGCACTTCTATTTCCGTCAAGAGAAGTGGCAAGAAGCCCAGGATCACTTTGAGATCGCCTTAAAGCTTCGCTCTGACGTCTCTGACTATGCATTCCTAGCAGACACACTAGAGAAGCAAAATCTAACCAAAGCTGCTCACGAAGTCTCTCGTAAAGCTCTCACGCTCGTACAGAATGACTAACTTAAGATGACCTAACCAAGCCGACAGCTTACCTGTCGGCTTTTTTATTGCCTGCTATTAACCCTTCAGTCCTTAGTCATCAATATGTTTATCCAATTCATTGGCTCCCAAGTAGTTCTCAACTTCCTAGCAACTCACTATCGTTTCACTTTCCTCTTCTCTTTTGACTACTCTGATCCTGTCATTCCAGCAGAATCCAAAACAATTTTAAAAGATGCAGGAATACGTAACTTTAGCCTGTTGATGTATGGTTTTAAGACGTAGCTAGATTTAGGCAATAGAGCACACGCGTCGCTAGACTGAGTAAAACAAAAAGATACATCAGTGAAACAGTGGCTATTTGAGTATGCTTATTTGTTCGGTCTATCCGGTAAAATGGGCTAGAGAAGCAATGGTAGTGCTTTAAGAGAACGATAAGGCAATAGATGGTTCAACACCTTAACAAAGCATCTCCAACAACCTTATCGGGACAGCATGCAGTGATGAGGATGAACAGCTTTAGAAGCAACTGCACTTCTTAGCAAAAATCAAAACGTCACAACCAATACCAATACCGATACCGATATTACTTAGTCCAAAAGTAGATCGCATATGGAATTGATTTTTGGCAAGCACAGATAGAGTAATAAAGATGTGCGGAAATGAAAAAAGCCTCGCTATTTCTAGCGAGGCTTCTTAATAGTGGCGGAGAGATAGGGATTTGAACCCTAGATACGCTATTAACGTATGCCGGTTTTCAAGACCGGTGCTTTCAACC
>NZ_JAWOQQ010000021.1:0-61392 GCF_033337405.1 Vibrio sp. YT-16 | reverse complement strand
GATTCAGCACCTTTAATCAAAGTGGGTAACTCTCTTCTTTTCAACTTGAAGTGTCAGATCTAGTCGGAACTAATACAATTCATGAGCGTACTATCCACTTCTCTAGATCGTATCAAACTAACGTTGTCAGGTTGAGTTCGCATTGCCTTTACTCTAGAATCATCGCCTTTCTAAGACTATTATATGCAATAGATTAAAGAGTATTTAAGTAACTCCGCATCGGATATAACCATGAATTACAAGCAACTAGCAAAAATGTTTACCAGCACAAACATAACTAAAGTTGCTCAAGGAGATCTGAGCCTTGTGCAAGATATCGCTAGTGACTTCCCTACACTATCCCATGTGCAAAGTCTTTCTGAATTGTTTGAAGAAGCGTACAAACTCCTTTGTAAGCACTACCCGAATGAATATGTTATCAAAAATATTATTGCTAATAATATTTTGCTAGGAACTCATTCAATGAACACCGCAAGCATGCTCAGTGAATTGCGTATTGGCACCAACAAAGCGGACTGTGTGATCATAAATGGATCTTCTACGTGCTACGAAATAAAAACTAAATTTGATTCCTTAAAGCGTCTTCCTGAGCAGTTGTCAGCTTACACTTCCTCCTTTGATAAAACATACGTTGTTACTCACGAAGCGCATTTAAATGCCTTACTCAAAATTCAAAAGGATATTCCTCGCTTTGGTGTTTTGTTATCAAACAAGAGAAATCAGTTGAGTAAGAAAATAGAAGCCCCTTTAAACAAGAGTTTTGATACGGAATTGATGTTTCATACTTTGAGGAAAGAAGAGTACACCGACATTGCACACAGAGTCACAGGAGCTGTTCCGAATTGCCCGCAAACCGAGTTATTTAGCGAGTGTAAAGAAATTTTTTGTTCGTTGAATGAAGCTGAAGCTAATAAACATTTCAAGCGAGTGCTTAAAACATACCGTCGAAATGATCACAAATTCATCAGCAACCTACCAAAATCGATGAAAAATCTTGGCATAAGCTACAGCATTCACAAAAAAGGTAAGGACAACATCATATCATCTCTACTTGAATGCAATCAGTTTAATAGTGAGGATTATGATGTATTTTCCATATATGAGAGGAAAGCAGTTTGAGTTAGCGGCACTGAAAGAAGTAGCTCCGAGACTTAATTCAACTAAAGTTAGCCCTATAATTGAGCCAATTAACGACAACATCGATCGCCTCTGTGCAACGATTGAAGTACTAAACAATCATAATGTTGTACCTCATGTTATCGTAAACCCTCAAGTAGGTGATTTAGCGAGTGACTCTCCGGATTTTCTAAACGTTGAATTATCTAAACGTACCGTATCTTTTATTCCATGCATAAGGCTACATAATCAAAACATCATATACGTCAACACCTTACTACAACAATTAATCAACGATAGTGTTCCATTCTCCCTGTACCTACAAGAAGATATACAATCAAATATCACTCCCTATACAAGCAATTCTGTTGCAAATATTATCCAGAACTTAAATAGATACTCTCACTCTTTCAGAAACTCATTACCACGTAGCGTAATTGTTGATAGCTCTTTCCCATCCAAACCAAGAAATGCAGACTACAGTCGAGCACCGCAGTTTTTCTCAGACGCCCATGTATCGTACGTAACCCCAATGATCCAACATCAGATCGGGTTTGGAGATTTCTTAACAATTGACGATGCTTGGTCCACATCTGGAGGGCCTGCTTTTGTTATTGCACTTCATATTACGTATATAGAACAATCAAATAGTAATATGTACGTTAAACATAGCCTATCGACCAAAAACCCGAATGATCAAAGTGACCCTGCCGGTAAGTTCAAGGAGGCTCTGCAGGAAATGATTGATTTTGCTAATGTCACGCCTAGCCTTGATCAAAACACACTTGGGTTTCAAGAGTATATTAAAATTCACGTAAACGGGACGTATCACGCCTTAGGTGTACCTAAGAAGTTAAGTATGATGCACCATATTGAGACCATTAATAACTACCTTTAACTTAATTTCGTTAAATACAGTAAAAGTCCCCTTGAAGAGACTTTTAATGAGTGGGGTTCAACTCCCCACTCTAATTTTACTTAGCGTGACAAGTTATCCACTCATCAATCATGTCAGCCCAATCCTGCAACATAGCCGCGCGCTGTTCTCGGTACTCGGCTTTGTTGTATACCGCTCTCACTCCCTTTTGTTCATGTGCCAAGCACTTCTCTATCCAGTCAGTGTTGTATCCGGCTTCATGTAGCAAAGTGCTCGCTGTTCGACGCAGGTCATGCGGCCCAAACTTACTTAGTGACTGACCTTCCTTTTGCGCAGCCTTATATGTCAAATCCATGACTCGGTTCATCGTCGCACTACTCATTGGAGCATCAGAGTCATAACGGGAAGGAAGAATGTAATCAGACCCACCGGCAAATGTCTTCAAGGCGATCAGAATATCCATCGCCTGGCGTGACAAAAATACCAAGTGAGGGTTACGTCGTTTCATCCTCTCTTTAGGAATCGTCCATAACGCTTCGCTAAAGTTAATTTCGCTCCAAGTTGCGTTGGTTAACTCACTTTTGCGTACCATAGTCAGCAACAGCAGCTTTACCGAAGCACGAATCGAAGGGGTTGTACCTACCTTTTCCATGTAGTGGTACATCAAACCGATCTCAGCGGGTGTTAACGTTCGGTCTCTTGGTTCAAATCGAGCTATACTGGCGGGCCTCACCAAGTCTGCCGGGTTCTCAACTTTCTGCCCTCTCTCAATCGCCCATCGATACACCTGGAGTACAATGTCACGCGTATGCACAGCTGTTGCCGGTGCTCCCCGCTCTACTATCGCGTCAGTCAATGCTCGCAGATCTTCATGAGTGATTTCTGTCAGCTTCTGATTGCCAAATTTACCCTCTAACTCTCGGGCATAGACTGATCGACGCATATCCCGGGTAGAATCAGCCATCTGATAGCCACGCAGCCATTTCTGAGCCCAGGCACCAAAGGTTTCAGCATCTTTGGTTCTCGCCTTAGCACGGGCTTTCTCTTTGGCCGGTGACTTTCCATCAGTAACCATTCTCTTCGCTTCATTGAGACGCTCACGCGCTTCTGCTAACGTGATGCCTCCTACTCCGTAGCGACCAAAGGTAATAGTTTCTTGCCTGCCATTGATCGAGTAATTGTAGCGAAAAGAGATAGAGCCTGCGGTAGTGACAGCAACATAGAGGCCATCACGGTCATTGACTTTGTAAAGTTTATCTTTGGGTTTGAGATTGCGTAGCTTGGTATCAGTCAGCATGTTTCGACCTATTATTCTTGTTTGATACCATGCTGAAAAACCTCTAAAAATCTAGAAATTAATCTTTATAAAACAGATAGATATGAAAATTCAATACCATGCCCCATCAAAAACACTCAGCATGGTATCGGGCGTAATCCATGGCATTACCGATGAATCATACCCATCAAAATACCACGGTCAAACCGTGCTTGGCGTTGCCAGACATTGCCAAAAATGACTAAGCCAAAAACAAAAAAAGTCCGCAATTACGCGGACTTAAGTATGATTTAGTGCTTGTTAATGCCAGACCTTTCTTAAAGGAGCATTATTCCCACTCGATTGTCGCAGGTGGCTTACCAGAAATGTCGTAAACAACACGAGAAATGCCATCAACTTCGTTGATAATACGGTTAGAAACCTTACCTAGGAAGTCGTATGGTAGGTGTGCCCAATGAGCAGTCATGAAGTCGATAGTTTCTACCGCACGTAGAGACACAACCCAATCGTACTTACGGCCATCGCCCATTACACCAACAGAACGAACTGGTAGGAATACCGTGAACGCTTGAGATACTTTGTCATATAGGTCTGCAGCGTGAAGCTCTTCAATAAAGATAGCATCAGCACGACGTAGCAAGTCACAGTATTCTTTCTTGATTTCACCAAGAACACGAACACCTAGACCTGGACCTGGGAATGGGTGGCGGTAAAGCATGTTATAAGGCAGGCCTAGCTCTAGACCAATCTTACGTACTTCATCTTTGAACAGCTCACGTAGTGGCTCAACAAGACCCATTTCCATGTCATCTGGAAGACCGCCCACGTTGTGGTGCGATTTGATCACGTGCGCTTTACCAGTCTTAGATGCAGCTGACTCGATTACATCAGGGTAAATCGTACCTTGAGCTAGCCATTTCGCGTTTTTCAGCTTCTTAGACTCTTCATCGAATACATCTACGAATACGTGACCGATAGTCTTACGCTTCTCTTCTGGGTCAGACTTGCCTTCAAGTGCTTTGAGGAAGCGTTCTTCAGCGTCAACTTTGATAATGTTCAAACCAAATTGGTCGCCGAACATATCCATAACTTGTTGACCTTCGTTTAGACGAAGTAGACCGTTATCAACAAATACACACGTTAGCTTGTCGCCGATTGCGCGGTGAACCAGCATCGCAACTACCGATGAATCAACACCACCAGATAGACCTAGGATAACTTCGTCGTCACCCACTTGCTCTTTAATACGAGCAACCGCATCTTCGATGATAGATTCCGATGTCCATAAACGCTCACAGCCACATACGCCAAGAACAAAGTTCTCAAGCATTTGTAGGCCACCTTTTGTGTGTGTCACTTCTGGGTGGAACTGAACACCGTAGTATTTCTTCTCTTCATTCGCCATCGCAGCGTAAGGACAAGTGTCTGTCTCACCAACTTTTACGAAATCGGCTGGGATCTCTACTACTTTGTCGCCATGGCTCATCCAAACGTCTTGAGTTGCTTCAAGGTCTTTAAATAGAGCACATTCACCAGAAACTTTAACCTGAGCGTAGCCAAACTCACGTTCGTTAGAGCCCGCTACTTTGCCTCCTAGCTGTTCCGCCATGGTTTGCATGCCGTAACATACGCCAAGCAAAGGAACACCAGAATCAAACACATATTGAGGCGCGCGTGGAGAGTTCTCTTCCGTTACGCTTTCTGGACCGCCAGATAGGATAATGCCATCTGGGTTGAATTCGCGAATATCCGCTTCTTCTACATCCCAGCTCCATAGTTCACAGTAAACGCCGATTTCACGTACGCGGCGTGCTACTAATTGAGTGTACTGAGAACCGAAGTCCAAGATCAGAATACGTTGGTCATGGATATTTTTAGTCATTTTGAGCAGTCTTTTTAAGGCTAAGTGATTAAAACCGAGGCGAGTGTACTCGCCTCTTCTTAATGCTTCAAGGAAAAAGCAAACGTTTCCGTTGGGTAATTAGTTCCCTAGACGGTAGTTCGGCGCTTCCTTAGTAATTTGAACATCGTGTACATGAGACTCTTGCATACCTGCACCAGAGATACGTACAAATTCAGCTTTCGTACGCATATCTTCGATAGTTGCAGAACCAGTTAGACCCATGCTTGAACGTAGACCACCCATTTGTTGGTGTACGATCTCTTTTAGACGGCCTTTGTATGCGATACGACCTTCAATGCCTTCTGGTACTAGCTTGTCCGCTGCGTTGTCAGACTGGAAGTAACGGTCAGAAGAACCTTGAGACATAGCACCAAGAGAACCCATGCCGCGGTAAGACTTGTAAGAACGGCCATTGTATAGAATCACTTCACCCGGCGCTTCTTCAGTACCAGCAAACATAGAACCAACCATCACACATGATGCGCCAGCTACGATTGCTTTACAGATATCACCTGAGAAACGGATACCACCGTCAGCAATAACCGGAATACCATAATCATTAGCCACTTCTGCCGCATCTGCGATTGCAGTGATTTGTGGAACTCCCACACCCGTTACAATACGAGTTGTACAGATAGAACCAGGGCCGATACCAACTTTCACTGCGCTTACGCCAGCTTCGATTAGTGCTTTAGCACCAGCACCTGTTGCTACGTTACCACCGATGATGTCTAGATCTGGGTAAGCAGCGCGAGTTTCGCGGATGCGGTTTAGTACACCTTCAGAATGTCCGTGTGAAGAGTCGATAAGTAGAATGTCAACGCCTGCTTCAACTAGAGCAGCAACACGCTCTTCGTTACCAGCGCCAGCACCAACGGCTGCGCCAACACGTAGGCGACCACGCTCATCTTTACATGCGTTTGGTTTACGTTCTGCTTTGTGGAAGTCTTTCGCAGTAATCATACCGGTTAGTTGGAACTCATCATTCACAACCAATACTTTCTCTACACGAGCTTCGTGCATTTTCTCTTGCACTTCTTCTCGTGTTGCACCTTCTTTAACTGCTGCCAACTTCTCTTTTGGCGTCATTACTGAAGATACTTTCTTAGAAAGGTCCGTCACAAAACGAACGTCACGACCAGTGATAATACCAACAAGCTCATTGCTCTCAGTGACAACAGGGAAACCTGCAAAACCATGCTTTTCAGTGAGTGCAACAACATCAGCGATGGTCGCGTCAGGGTTTACAGTAACCGCGTCAGTTACCATACCAGCTTCGAACTTCTTAACTTTACGAACTTCGGCTGCCTGCTGCTCAATAGACATGTTCTTGTGGATAAAGCCAATGCCACCCTCTTGCGCTAGCGCAATTGCTAGACGAGCTTCAGTAACAGTGTCCATAGACGCTGAAATCATTGGGATGTTTAGGGTGATGTTCTTAGTTAGCTGAGTGCGAAGATCAGCTGTGTTTGGGAGAACGGTGGAGTGTGCTGGCACAAGTAGTACGTCATCGAATGTCAGCGCTTCTTTGGCAATTCTTAGCATTTGCAATATCTCACAATTAGAGGAGTAAAAAGAACAATCCAATCTCATCGTTTCGCATAATGAGGGTAACCTGCGTTAGCAACTAGCTACATTTGGATTAGATATTGCGGAGGGATTATACGGTTAACGCAATCGCTTGACCACAAATTTTTTAATTTTTTTCTTGCAATTACCCCCTTGCTATGTATTATATTGCCGCTAATTTCCATACTCACGTCTAAGAGATTAGCTGTGCTCTCCAAGACCAATCAAAACATCTTTACTGTTTCTCGTCTCAACGCGGAAGTTCGTTTACTCCTTGAAAACGAAATGGGGATCGTTTGGCTCGTCGGAGAGATATCCAACTTTTCAGCTCCTGTCTCTGGTCACTGGTACCTCACTCTTAAAGACTCTCGCGCTCAAGTTAAATGTGCCATGTTTCGTGGTAACAATCGCCGCGTTACTTTCAAACCCGCTAACGGTAATCAAGTCCTAGTAAAAGCTCGTCTGTCTCTTTATGAGCCTCGCGGTGACTACCAATTGATCATCGAAAGCATGCAACCGGAAGGTGATGGCCGTCTTCAACAAGAGTTTGAAGAGCTGAAAATGAAGCTTGCAGCAGAAGGGTTGTTCGCGCAAATCAATAAGCAATCTTTGCCTGAGCACCCTAAACGTGTTGGCGTCATCACATCGAAAACTGGTGCCGCGCTTTACGATATCTTAGACGTATTGAAACGTCGTGATCCTTCCCTACCTGTTGTGATTTATCCGACAGTGGTACAAGGTGAGGACGCAGCCATTCAAATTGCACAAGCCATTGGTCGCGCTAACAGCCGTGATGAATGTGATGTACTAATTGTGGGCCGAGGTGGTGGTTCATTAGAAGACTTATGGTGCTTTAACAACGAGATATTAGCTCGCACGATTGCAGCAAGCCAAATTCCTATTATTAGCGCCGTTGGACATGAAGTTGACGTGACAATAGCTGATTTTGTCGCCGACGTACGCGCGCCTACTCCATCAGCAGCCGCTGAGCTAGTAAGCCGTGATAACAGCCACAAAGATCAAGCTTTAGTTACCCGCCAGCATAAGTTAGCGAGCGCGATGCGTTACTACCTAGCACAACAAAAGCAGCAATCTGCTCAATTAGTGCACCGTCTAGAGAGACAGCACCCAAGCTATCGCTTGCAACGTCAGACGCAACAGTTAGATGAGTTGGACATGCGCTTACAGCGAGCGATGAGTCGTTTTATTGCCTTGCGTCAACAGCGAATCGAGCGTCAACATTATCGGCTGCAATTAAATTCTCCTGTAACACGCCTTGCCGAGCAGAAGTCGAAGCTAGAACGTGTTGAGCAAAAGCTCATGGATGCAATGGATCGCAAATTACTGACTATGCGCCATCAACTCGCGATTGCCGCAGAAAAGTTGGACACCGTCAGCCCACTAGCGACATTGAAACGAGGTTACTCAATTACTCAAACTGAGCAAGGTAAAGTAATTACGCAATCTTCAGATGTAAAGTCGGGAGATGTATTGATTACCCGGTTAGCCGAAGGCGACGTTCGTTCTACCGTTAACTGAATACAAACTCTGGTTAACTGACTTTCTGGAACTCAAATCGGACACGTGATTTTGATTTGAGTTCATTACACACATTACAAAAGTAACTCGCAGCACCGCATGCTTGCAGCTTCTCCAGCTCCGCCTCACAATCAGGGCAAAAACCTACTTTTTTAAAATCCGATTCACACTGTGCACAATGGTATTGTCCTGTCCATTCCAGTTCGACATTGCAAGTCGGGCAAATGTTCTGCTGCATATCCCGTTCCTCTCTCTAAACTAAGCAATTTCGAGTAACGCATGCTACTCAAAATAACGAACAAGTATGTTGATCTTCATCACCGCCCCAACAAGTTTCACGAGGCGTTAACCATACTTGATACGTAGGATCTTATACTGATCGTCTGATATTTACTCCTTGATCAGCGATCACCCCTTAAAAGAATATTTATATAACCACACACCGAAAGCATAAGTTACATATTCTGCATTCCAATTTAAAAGAGAATAAAAAACCTTAAAGAGATTTAATTAAACGAAAAATCAGAGTTTAATAAAAAGATCTTATTCAAAAAGCAGTGTTTACATTGGTGTGCATTTCGATAGTTTGAGCGTCGAGCTTAACGAGTTTAACTTGGATAAAAGCAAACTCATTTAAATGGCTCGCATGCGTTCCACCACAAGGGATTACCGCTAATTGACCTTCCCCTAAATCGCACTTCCAATAGCGAGAATCCGTTAATCTGTCACCGTGGCATTCCATGGTGATCATCGCATCTCGTCGAAGCCATTCCACAAGTTGGCTATTCACTTTTTTTGCAATCGCCTGGAGGTCATTCAGCATATCTGCACTGTTTAATCCTCTTTTACGGAGTGTTTTGCCTAAACGGTACGTATCGAGGCACTTGTCTGGAGTAACATAACTCGTAACTTGTGCATAGCTATTAAAGTCATAATAACCATGTGGGTCTTTGCGGTCTGCGTCTTTTCGCCAATAGTCTTCCGCTAGTACTTTATTCAACGCCAAATACGCTAAGTGTCCTGCAGTGTGGCCTCGACTCAAAGCGCGTTGGTAATCCTTATCTACCGCCAATGTCACCAAATCATCAGTAACAAGTGATTCCGTACGTGATAAAACATGCACGACGACAAACACCCAACCTTCAGCATCACGCTTTACAGGGATGTCACTACCCACATACAGAGCACCACTTTCCTGCTCCACTGCCCCAACTTGGCAATCTACTACGTCATGCTCAGCCCCATTCACCTTCAACGTTCCTTTGTCTGCAGGGTGATCCGGCCATATGTGACTAACGGGATGGAACGGCGTGACATCTGTAATAACGTAAGTCACTTCTTCCGTATATTGAACGAGCTGTATTTGTGCTTCTAATTGCCATGTTTGATGACAAAAACGAGTCTTTGTTGCTGTGATAGTCATTTTTACGATTACTTTTGATAAAAAAATACCCAAGTAGAAACTTGGGTATTCGAATTTCATTATTTATTGCGGTTTTTCACCATCGACATCATACGCTTACGTTTACGCTCTTGTGATAGCGTAAGCTTATTCGTACGGTTCTCGTATGGGTTATCACTGTTGTGGAAGTTAATGCGAATCGGTGTTCCCATAATTTCCAGAGACTTACGGAAGTAGTTCATCAGATAACGTTTATACGAATCTGGCAATTCACGAACCATGTTACCGTGGATAACAACGATCGGTGGGTTGTAACCACCTGCGTGTGCGTATTTGAGTTTGATACGACGACCACGAACCATTGGCGGTTGGTGATCATCCACAGCCATCTTCATGATACGCGTCAGTACTGACGTACCCACACGCGTTGTCGCCGAGTTATATGCTTCTTGGATAGATTCAAACAAGTGACCAACGCCAGTACCGTGCAGCGCAGAGATAAAGTGGATACGCGCGAAGTCGACGAATCCTAGACGGCGGTCCAGTTCTTTCTTCACGCTTTCTTTCACGTCACTGTCTAGACCATCCCACTTGTTAACGGCGATGACAATTGAGCGGCCAGCATTCAGTGCAAAACCAAGCAAGCTTAGGTCTTGGTCTGAAATATTTTCACGAGCATCAATCACCAGTAGAACGACGTTTGCATCTTCTACCGCTTTCAGCGTCTTAACAACAGAGAACTTTTCAACCGTTTCATTGATACGACCACGACGACGAACACCTGCGGTGTCAATTAGTACGTATTCACGTCCATCACGTTCCATCGGGATGTAGATAGAATCGCGCGTTGTACCTGGCATATCGTATACAACTACACGTTCTTCACCCAGAATACGGTTAGTCAGTGTCGATTTACCTACGTTCGGACGACCGATGATCGCCAACTTAATCGGCTGCTCTTGAAGGCGCTTGAATTCAGCTTCTGCGTCTTCTTCAGTGTAATCTTCAACAAGAGGCTCTTCGTCTTCGAATCCAGTCAGGTCTTCAATCTCACCGTCTTCAGATTCACTTGTTAATAGATCATCAAAGAATGGAGATAAAGCACGCTCAAGCAAAGCGGTCACACCACGGCCATGAGCGGCCGCAATCTGGTACATATCATCCACGCCGAGCTGCCAAAAGTCAGCACACGCCGCATCGGCATCAATACCATCGATTTTGTTTACTACCAGCATCGCTGGCTTTTCAATTTTACGCAGATGAGCAGCAATTGCTTCATCTGAAGGTGTCAGACCAGCACGACCGTCAACAAGGAACAACACAACATCAGCCTCATCAATCGCGGCTAATGACTGTTCTGCCATCTTTGTTTCCACGCCTTCTTCTGTGCCATCGATACCACCAGTATCAATCACAATGAATTCGTGCTCTTCACCAAGTCTCGCCTGGCCATATTTACGGTCTCGCGTTAGGCCTGGAAAGTCCGCAACCAACGCGTCACGAGTGCGAGTCAATCGGTTAAATAGTGTAGATTTACCTACGTTCGGACGCCCTACTAGAGCTACAACAGGTACCATAACAACCTCTACAATAATCTTTCTTCTGTAGTTATAGGTAACGACTTGCTCGATGCCAAATCAAACCAGCTTTTTACCTATAACCACGTCAGGGTTAATAAATTCAAACAACAAAACGGCTCCTAGCTGTCACCAGCCAGGAGCCGAATGTGAATTATATCACGATATTATTCGTTAATGGTTAGTTTCTTTACATCGCCGTTGCGAGTTGTAATCACATAACCATCCGACAATAACGTCGGGCCAACTGCCAAGCCACTATCATCGACAAACTGCTGCGCAACAAATTCGCCCGTTGAACGATCCATCCAGTGAAGGTAACCAAGCGTGTCACCGACAACGAGATAATTGCCAACAATAACTGGCGCTGTAAGTTGTCGGTGCTCAAGCAAGCTGTTTTCCCACAACTCAGTCCCGCTTCGTGAATCAACGGCAACAACATGATCTTTTTCCGTTATCACAAAGATGCGACTACCATCTGTAGAAATGTCTGTCGCAGATGAGTAGTTACGCTTCCAAATCGGGTTCGCTGAACGCAAGTCAATGGCGATAAGTTGACCATTGTATCCAATGGTGAAAAGAGTACCGCCTAGCACAATTGGCGATGAATCAACGTCAACCAAACGATCAATTTCTGTCGCGCCTTTTGGCGTACCAACAGGCTGTTGCCAAATCAACTGGCCACGCTCAACGATAGCAGCTGCGAGTCGGCCATTTGCCGTTCCCCAAAATACACCGCCACCAATTGCAGTCGGAGTACTATCGCCACGTAAAGTTAAGTTCGGCACTTCTGTACTCAATGCCCAGCGTTGCTCACCTGTACTCTCATTAAGGGCTATCAACATGCCTCGGCTAGTATTGATGATAATAAGGCCTGAATCTGCAACTGGCTTCGCCAGTACCTCACCACCAACTTTTACACGCCAAACAATTTCACCTGTTTCTTGGTCAAGAGAGATGACTTCACCATTCTCAGAGCCAATGTAAAGGTTTCCGTATGCCGCTGTGATACCACCAGAGAGACGAGCAATGACATCTTCTTCTAGGTCCGTTTGCCAACGTTGTTTACCATTCTCAGGATCCAGCGCTTTTACTAAGCCATCACGACTTGCCACGAACAATGTATCATTCGCAAATACAGGGGATAGCTTTGAAAAGTAATGACCGACACCATCGCCAACCGATGTGCTCCACTCACTACTGGTTGTAAACTGACTGTCTACCTGAGGTAGTGGCGCCATTACAATGGTGTCTTTCTCACCTGCACAACCGGCAAGTACTCCCATTGTTAACGCCCCTAGCAAGGCTTTCTTAAAGACTCTTTTCATCCAATGCGGTCCTTATTTCGCCAGATCGTCCAATTTCATTTGTAGTGTCGGGCTTGCATCTGCCGCTTGCTGAGCTTCAGTATACGCAGCGTACGCAGCATCTTTGTCACCTTGGCGAATCGCAATATCGCCACGAAGTTCAGCAATACGGCCTGTCCATGCTGTATCAGTGACGTTACTTAGCTCTGCCGTTGCAGCGTCGAAGTTACCCATTTCCGTCTCAATACGCGCAATGCGGTAACTAATCAATGGTAACAACGCAGCATCTTGAGTGTTGCTTTGCGCCCACTTCAGTTGCTCCAATGCAGCAGAAAGGTCTTGAGCTTCAACTTGTGCTTTAGCAAGTTGTAGTGCAGCCAATACTGAATATTCTTTTACTTCATTTGACTCAATGAAAGCTTTCACGTCAGCTTGAGCATCAGTGCCTTTGTCTTGCAAAGCATTCATTGCTGTCGTGTAGCTTTGAGAAGCTGCTTCACTCGCCTGAATCACAGAATCCTGGTAGTAACGCCAGCCAAATAGACCACCTAAACCAACAACCGCACCGATGATGACGGCTTTGCCGTTTTCCTTCCACCAGTCTTTAATGGCTTCAACTTGTTGTTCTTCAGTATCGTAAAGTTCCACTTCCTGTCCTCTTAAAACATGTAAATGGCAGCTTAGCTGCCATTGTTCCTATTTCGTTTAAAGGCTCCACATTTGGGAGCCTTAGCTTACGAACTAGGATGTAATTTTGTTAGATTACTAAAAGACTTAAATCAGTGCTGCGATCTTTTCTGCAACTTCTGCTTGGTTGTAAGTCTCTTGCTCACCACCAGCTAAGTCTTTCAGTACTACGGTATTATCCGCAACTTCGTTTTCGCCCAGAACCAATGCTACAACAGCACCAACTTTGTCTGCGCGTTTAAACTGTTTCTTGAAGTTACCGCCACCGAAGTGATTCATCACACGAACGCCTGGAACAGACTCGCGAAGCTGTTCTGCTAGCTTCATTCCTGCCATCATGGTGCCTTCACCCGCTGTGACTACGTACACGTCAACACTGCGACGAACGTCTGTCAGTTCCAACGTTTCTAGCATCAGTACTAGACGCTCTAGGCCCATTGCAAAGCCAACCGCTGGTGTTGGTTTACCACCTAATTGCTCTACAAGGCCATCGTAACGACCACCGCCACATACAGTGCCTTGAGCACCTAGGCTCTCAGTGATCCACTCAAATACCGTGCGATTGTAGTAATCCAGACCACGAACTAGACGTTCGTTAACTGTGTATTTGATACCTGCGGCGTCTAAAAGTTCACATAGACCTACGAAGTGTGCTTTAGATTCTTCACCCAAGTAATCTGAAAGGCGAGGCGCATCACCTAAAATAGCTTGAACGTCTGGGTTCTTCGTATCCAGAACACGCAGTGGGTTCGTGTGCATGCGACGCTTACAATCTTCATCTAGCACATCAATATGTTGCTCAAGGAATGCAACCAGTGCAGTACGGTAGTCTGCGCGGTCTTCTTGAGAACCGATAGAGTTCAGCTCAAGACGAACATGTTCATTGATACCTAGCTCACGCCATAGACGCGCCGTCATCATGATAAGCTCTGCATCAACATCTGGACCATTTAGACCAAACACCTCAACACCACACTGGTGGAATTGACGGTAACGACCTTTCTGCGGACGTTCATGGCGGAACATAGGTCCCATGTACCACAGACGCTGTTCATCACGGTTGATCAGGCTGTTTTGGATACATGAACGTACACAACCCGCCGTACCTTCAGGGCGAAGTGTTAGACTGTCGCCGTTACGGTCATCAAAAGTGTACATTTCTTTTGAAACGACGTCTGTTTCTTCACCAACAGCGCGGCTGAATAGGTTTGTTTCTTCAACGATTGGCATGCGCACTTCGTTATAACCGTATGCGCTAATTACATTTTTCACTGTGTTTTCTAGTTTTTGCCACAGTGGCGACTGAGTTGGGAGGCAATCGTTCATGCCTCGAATTGCTTGAATTGTTTTTGCCACAATACTTACCGTAATTCTCGTTGAGATTAATCTTGTACTTTAACTTCGATGCGGTTTTCGCCATTCATCATAGCTGCTTTCGCACGGATCTTAGCTTCTAGCTTATTCACAAGGTCATCGTTATCAAAGCGCTCTTTCTGGCGTTTACCATCTTCGTAGAATGCGCTCTTCTTGTTACTACCTGCTAGACCTAAGTGAGAAACTTCTGCTTCACCAGGGCCGTTTACCACACAACCGATGATAGACACATCCATTGGCGTGATGATGTCTTCTAAACGTTGCTCCAGTGCATTCACCGTACCAATCACATCGAATTCTTGGCGTGAGCAGCTTGGGCACGCAATAAAGTTGATGCCTCGAGAGCGAATGCGCAGAGATTTAAGGATGTCGAAACCGACTTTGATTTCTTCAACTGGATCGGCAGCCAAAGAGATACGCAGCGTATCGCCTATCCCTTCAGATAACAGCATACCTAAGCCAACAGATGACTTAACAGCGCCAGCTCGAGCACCACCCGCCTCTGTGATACCTAAATGAAGAGGCTGATCGATTTTCTTCGCCAGCAGACGATATGAATCCACCGCAAGAAAAACGTCTGAAGCTTTCACGCTAACTTTAAATTGGTCAAAGTTAAGACGATCGAGATGGTCTACGTGACGCATCGCCGATTCAACCAAGGCTTCTGGCGTTGGCTCACCGTATTTCATCTGTAGGTCTTTTTCCAAAGATCCACCATTGACACCAATACGGATCGGGATGTTTTTATCGCGAGCGCAATCAACAACAGCGCGAATGCGCTCTTCATTGCCGATGTTACCAGGGTTGATACGTAAACAGTCAACTCCGTACTCCGCCACTTTCAGCGCGATACGATAGTCGAAATGAATATCAGCCACTAATGGTACAGAAACTTGCTGTTTAATCAGTTTGAAAGCTTCTGCTGCGTCCATCGTAGGTACAGAAACTCGAACGATATCTGCGCCGACTTTTTCTAGTGCTCGGATTTGAGCGACTGTCGCTTCTACGTCAGTCGTGCGAGTGTTAGTCATTGACTGTACTGCAATTGGCGCACCATCACCAATTGGCACATCACCCACATAAATACGCGTCGATTTACGACGAATAATTGGAGATTCGTGTTGCATAATTTTTTATAACGGTAGAGTGAATCTAGCTACTTTGCCTGAAGTATACCCAGAAAGGTCGACAGGTTCACTTGCAAATGTCATTGTAACCCCTTCCGGTGCGCCTAATATCACTTTAAATGGCGCTTTTCCGGTAAGTTCTACATCTTGTCCTGGCTTATGAGTACCACTTACCAGCGTTTTACCATTGGTGTCTTTCACTTGAATCCAACAGTCCGCTTTAAACTTCATAGTAAGAAGTGTCATGCCTTCAGGTACTACTGGCGCAGGCTGTTCCTCTTCCGCCGCTTCAATCACGGCAACAGGTTCTTCAGAATCTACGCTTGTTGTATTTTCAGTTTCAGTCAGCAAAGGATCCGCCCCTTGCTCAACGGGTGCTTCAGTCGATTCAGCAACGCCTTCATTAGTTGAAGCAACTTCTTCAGGAGTGCTTGCGATTAACTCTTCAGCCGTCATCAAATCGATATCAGCTAATTCTTGAGCAGTGGGCTGCGGCGCTTCAACACTTGAATCCGTTACTTCCTTAGTTAGGCTATTCTCTTGTTGGTTTTGCCACCACCATGCCGCTGAAATGCCAATAATGACCAGCCCGATAACCCAAGTAAGGAGCATAATACGGCTATTGTGCTTCTCGTCTTTTGTTTTACGAGAGAAGCTTTGCATTTCAATTTCTTGCTCTTGAGGCTGAGCATCGGCAGTCTGCTCTAACGCCGTCAAAACCACCTTCTCATCAAGACCTACGAATTTAGCGTAAGAGCGTAAGTAACCACGCGTAAATGTCGCGACTTGTTGAGATTCAAATCGGTTATTTTCAATATCTTCAATCACAGAAATGCGAAGCCTCAGGCGATCGGCAACTTGCTTTTGGCTCATTCCCAAGGATTCACGTTTGTTTTTCAGTAATGTGCCAGCTTCAATAGAGAGTGGCACTTCATTCGTATTTTCGTGTTCTGTCATAATGGCGGTATTTAATCTGTTTTAGTGGCTAACGTGGTCATGTATTTTCGTTATTGTTCTTAAGCCTCTTTAAAGATAGCTAGCCTAAACGCGTTAACCAAAAATAATAATTTTAAGAAACTCTCAGCGATCTGAGTGCGAATACCCGTTTTGCAAAAATCAGCAAAACGTATGTGAGAAAGTGCTGAGAATTATCGGTGTCATCGTTAGTGTTACATATCATGATAAGCGAATGCGCAACGAAGACAAAAACTCTTTACACTCAAACTAACAGATAGCTCAAGCTTTTGTCCAAACTTTGACAAAGGAATTCGAAATTATACCCAAATAACCTTAGGTTGAAGAGTGATAGTCCCAAATCTTGGCGAAAATGTCCTAAACAATAAACAAAATAGCCAGAGCGAATGGCTCTGGCTATTTTTGAATTCCGGTCGTTTATACAGCTTTCACTTCAATGGTATCGGCACCGCGTGACGCTTTCAGCATTGCCGTACGTTTAGTTCGGTCAATTACATCACCGACCAACTGACCACATGCGGCATCAATGTCATCACCACGTGTTTTACGAACCGTAACTGTGTGCTCGTATTGCATCAATGTTTTTTGGAAGCGATCAATACGTGAGTTACTTGGTTTCTTGTAAGGTGAACCTGGGTACGGGTTAAACGGAATCAAGTTAATCTTACATGGTGTGTCTTTCATCAGCTCAGCCAGTTCACGAGCATGGTCCATGTCATCGTTCACATGATCAAGCAACACGTACTCGACTGTTACCTTGCCACGGTTTGCATTCGATGAAGCAATGTAACGACGAACGGATGCTAGGAAATCTTGAATATCCCAACGATCGTTAATTGGCATGATTTCACTACGCAGCTTATCGTTTGGCGCATGAAGAGAGATCGCCAACGCAACGTCGATTTTGCCCGTCATCTGATCAAGACCAGAAACCACACCTGATGTTGATACGGTTACGCGACGCTTCGACAAACCAAAGCCAAGGTCATCCAACATTAACTCCAGTGCTGGAATCAAGTTCTTCATATTAAGAAGCGGCTCACCCATACCCATCATCACGACGTTCGTAATTGGGCGACGGCCTGTTTCTTTCTCAAGACCAATTTCACGTGCAGCACGCCACACCTGACCGATGATCTCTGAAACTTTCAAGTTACGGTTAAAGCCCTGCTGTGCTGTTGAGCAGAACTTACATTCCAATGCACAACCTACTTGAGAAGATACACAAAGCGTTGCGCGATCATCTTCTGGAATGTAAACCGTTTCTACATCCTGATCACCAACCTTCATTGCCCACTTGATCGTGCCGTCTGAAGAATGCTGAGCTTCTGCTACAGTTGGTGCTTTAATTTCACACTTGTGTAAAAGCTTTTCGCGCAGCTTCTTGTTGATGTTTGTCATTTTTTCGAAGTCATCTACACCGAAATGGTAGATCCACTTCATAACCTGATCGGCACGAAACGCTTTCTCGCCAAGTTCTTCCGCGAAAAACTGACGCATGCCTTTGCGATCAAAGTCGAGTAGATTGATTTTTTCAGTGGTCATGTTGCCTCTCAATGACTGAAACAAGAATAAGGGCGCGAATTGTACAGCCTTTATGCAGCTACAACAAGGGGTGTAAGACCCTGAGTTTGCTAAGGCATTAAAATAAAAACGATTAAATTTTAATCAGACTTTACGGTGAGAATAATGATTAGACAACCGACAACAAAAGCGTAGAAGTGGTACAGAGAAAACAGTGAGAACAAACACACGTAACTAAGCTTTCACCTCTGTAAAATGCTCAGATTAGCCAATATCTTCGCGAATAATTACGAATGAACTCGCCGGTGAAATGGAGAATGCGGAATAAAAAACCTCGGACAATTCCGAGGTTATTACGTACTAGATCATCACGCAAAAGTGATGCATGAACGAGTTAGCGAGAGAAAACTTCTGATTCAGGGAAGAAAAACTCAATTTCACGAGCGGCAGACTCAGGGCTATCTGAACCATGAACTGAATTGTGACGCATGCTGAGTGCGTAATCAGCACGCAAAGTGCCACATGCCGCGTCCTCTGGGTTGGTTTTACCCATTAGCTCGCGGTAACGTGCAATCGCATTTTCGCCTTCCAATACCTGAACCATAATAGGACCAGATGTCATGAACTCTTTTAGAGGAGGGAAAAACTCTTTACCTTCATGCTCTGCATAAAAGCCGCTTGCCTGATCTTCTGTCAGGTGAACCATTTTGGCAGCGATGATACGTAGGCCAGCCTTTTCAATACGATTGTAGATTTCACCAATTAGGTTTCGCTCTACAGCATCAGGCTTAATGATTGAAAATGTTCTTTCTAGAGCCATAAAATTTCCTTTCTGTACTTGTAATAATAGTTGTGCTTTTAAAGTGACTTACTGGGTAAGAGCAGCACTCAAACAAGAGAGTGCTGCAATCAATCTTATTTTCCAGCTTGCTCATTGAGGAAACGAGCAAGTGTACGAACACCCATACCCGTTGCTCCCGCAGCCCATTTATCAGAAGCGGCTTTACGATACGTACCCGCACAGTCGAAATGTAACCAGCCTTTTTTGTAGTCCTCAACGAAGTAAGACAAGAATGCAGCTGCAGTACTTGCACCCGGAGAATAATCACCAGAGCTGATATTCGATAAATCGGCAAAATTAGATGGCAGCATTTCTCGATGGAAATCAGCAAGTGGTAGCGGCCACAAGCCTTCTTTTTCCTGGTTTGCCGCCGTAAGCGCTTGATGCGATAGCTCATCATCAAAGCTCATTAGCGCATGGTAATCGTTACCTAACGCATTCTTCGCTGCGCCTGTTAGCGTCGCGCAGTCAATAATTAACTCAGGCTTTTGCTCACTAGCGTAGATAAGACCGTCTGCAAGCACCAAGCGACCTTCCGCGTCGGTATTCATAATCTCAACGGTTTTGCCGTTTTTGTAAGTGATGATGTCGCCAAGCTTAAGGGCACGGCCAGAAACCATGTTCTCAGCACAACACAAGATCAGTTTTACGCGCTTGTTCAAACCGCGTAAGATAGCTAACCCTAGGCCACCAGTGATAGTACCCGAGCCACCCATATCTGCTTTCATTGCACTCATGAAGGTAGAAGGCTTCAAGCTGTAACCACCGGAATCAAAGGTGATGCCTTTACCCACAAGACATGCGAATACAGGTGCGTTTTCGTCACCAGTTGGGTTGTAGTCTAACTGAAGCATCGCAGAAGTACGCTCAGAACCACGGCCTACTGCGTAAATACCTTCCCAACCTTCTGCCAACAAGTCTTTGTCTTTGACGATACGAGCTGTCACCGTGCCTTTCGGCGCAACAGATTTGATGAATTCAGCAGCCATTGTCGCTAGCTGACGAGGAGCAACTTCTTCTGCCGTTTTGTTGATAATATCGCGGGTAAAATCAGTCGAAGTAATACGAGCTTGAAGCTCTGCTTGATCTTCATCAGACAATGCTGCCCACTCAACTGAGCCATGTTTTTTAGGGTTACGGAACCCTTGGTGGAAAGCCCATACGCTCTCTAGATCCCAGTTATCACCAGAAAGAAAAATAGAACGAATTCCTTGGCCATCTAGCTGACGAGCTGCACGTTGAATTGCGCCGAGATCATGACCTTCACCTAAGTGAATAGTTGCGCCGTTTTCAGCGAATGAAAGCAGTGCTTTTTCACCCCAATGTGGTGCTGCCGACTCTTGACTTAAAAATACAGACATCTGTGTAGACATGGTTTCTCCTTGTCTTATAGCAGCGTTGCCTACGCTGCTTCTTTTTAATAACTCACGGATGTTAGCATTATGTAGGGCAAAAATGTCAATTGGATAAAAAAACGGACCTAAAGGTCCGCTTTTTTTAGTAAGAATTGTTAACTAGGCTGTGTTTTACAGACTTAGTCCGCTTCGTCCATCCAGCACATGATAACGGCTTCTAGAATCTTTTCATTAGAACGGTTTGGCTCATCGTCAAACTCATCTAACTCCATGATCCATTGATGAAGATCGGTAAAACGCACTGTTTTTGGATCGACATCTGGAAACTTGTCACAAAGTTCAATCGCGATATCGCGAGAATCTGTCCATTTCATTGCTCATCTTCCTTTTGCTTCTTCCCTATATTGGGAAGATAGTTTTAGTGATCTTCTGAAGCGTGGTTTAGTGTGTATTTAGGAATTTCTACCACCAAGTCTTCATCAGCAACTCTCGCCTGACACCCTAGGCGTGACTCAGGCTCTAGACCCCACGCTTTATCTAGCATGTCGTCTTCTAGTTCTTCACTTTCTTCTAGTGAATCAAAACCTTCACGGATGATTACGTGGCAGGTAGTACACGCACATGACTTCTCACACGCATGTTCAATACCGATACCGTTTTTTAGCGCTACGTCTAGAACGGTGTCACCAGAGTTTGCTTCCAACACTGCACCTTCTGGGCACAAATCGTCGTGTGGTAATACAATAATCTTAGGCATAACTACTTATCTCTTATATATCGTCTACTGATTGACCTGACAACGCAGCTCGAATCGATTTATCCATACGGCGTGATGCGAAATCTTGGCTCGCTTTATCGGTATCTTTAATGCCTTGCTCTATCGCATCTGCATCATCACCATTACGCAGCTCAATCAAGGCTTCGATGGCTTTAATCAAGTTTTGTTTCTCTTGTTCTGATAGTAAGTCATCACCATCAGCTTGCATCGCTGCAATCAAACCTTCTATCACTCGGTCGGCTTCAACACGCTGCTCAGCTAAGGCACGAGCTTGCATGTCTTCTTTTGCGTGCGTCATTGAATCACGCAACATATCCGCCACTTCATTGTCACTTAAGCCGTAAGAAGGTTTTACTTGAATCTCTGATTGAACACCAGTGCTCTTCTCCATTGCCGTAACAGAAAGAAGGCCATCAGCGTCAACTTGGTAAGTCACGCGAATATGTGCCGCACCCGCTGCCATCGGAGGAATACCTTTTAACGAGAAGCGAGCAAGTGAACGACAGTCATCAACCATTTCACGTTCACCTTGTACCACATGAACACTCATCGCCGTTTGGCCATCTTTGAATGTGGTAAATTCTTGCGCACGCGCAACGGGAATCGTAGTGTTGCGGGGGATGATCTTCTCGACCAAACCACCCATGGTTTCAATACCGAGCGACAGTGGAATCACATCAAGAAGCAACATTTCAGAGTCAGGCTTGTTACCCGCGAGAATGTCTGCTTGGATACCCGCGCCGATTGCAACAACTTCATCAGGGTTAATGCTTGTCAGGGGTGTGCGACCAAAAAACTCGCCTACCATTTCACGAACCAGCAATGTACGGGTTGAGCCACCAACCATGACGACCTCGAGTACTTCATCTGCGTCGACATCCGCATCTTTCAGCGCACGGCGGCAAGACATCAGGGTTTTCTTCACTAGCGGACGAATCAGATCTTCGAACTGCTCGCGAGTCACGGTGCCTTTCCAACCAAAAACGTCAACGTCAACACTGTCTTGCTCAGAGAAAGCAATCTTAGCTTCAGTAGCAATGTTCAACAGTGTACGGTTCTTTTCTGCAGAAAGCGGCGCTTCTAGACCCGCTTGCTCCATTAAATAATCGGCAAATAGATGGTCGAAGTCGTCACCGCCTAATGCAGAATCGCCACCTGTTGCTAATACTTCAAATACGCCTTTCGATAAACGTAGGATAGAGATATCAAAAGTACCGCCACCTAGATCGTAAACCGCAATCACACCTTCTTGACCAGAGTCTAGGCCATAAGCAATTGCCGCAGCGGTTGGTTCGTTAAGTAGACGGAGAACATGAAGACCAGCTAATTTCGCCGCATCTTTTGTACCTGCACGTTGCGCGTCATCAAAGTAAGCAGGAACGGTAATAACTACACCAGCTAACTCACCACCTAACGTATCTTCAGCTCGCTTACCCAATACTTTTAGGATGTCCGCAGATACTTCAATCGGGTTTTTGTCACCTTGAGGTGTTTGCAGAATTGGCAGGCCGTTTTCACTCTCTTTAAAACGATAAGGAAGTGAAGAGTAACGGGACTGAATGTCCTTTAATGAACGACCGATCAAACGTTTTACAGAGATAATCGTGTTCTCTGGTTCAAACTCTGCTTTGGCTTTGGCTTCGTGGCCGACCGTTAACGTTTCCTCAGCGTAATTAACGACTGAAGGTAAAATAGTACGGCCCTGCTCGTCCGCAAGTGGAGTTGCATCGCCGCTACGTACAGAAGCAACCAAAGAGTTGGTAGTACCTAAGTCGATACCCGCTGCTAACTTATGCTCATGAGGTGCCGAGCTTTGGCCCGGTTCTGCGATTTGAAGTAGTGCCATGATAGGTCCTTGTCACGCTTACTAGCCGAGGAGTTTGTCTTCGACTAGCTCAATTTCGTTCTTTAGTTTGGCAATGAATTTTAGCTTACGAACTCGGTCTGCGGCTTCAGCCCATAGACCATCATCAAGCTCTTGCTCGACGCTTGCCAGATGCTGTTTGTACATTTTGCTGACCTTAGAATCGAAGTCAAAAAGCGCCGATTCAGGATCGGTGTTGTCAGCAATTTCTTCCAGTTCTTCGCGCAGCTCCATTTGCTCCATTAAGAACATTGGATCTTGCATTGTCTGCTGTTCACCTCGGATCTCAACACCCTGCTCTGCGAGGATGTACTCGGCACGGGAGATAGGATTTTTCAGAACTTGATAGGCATCGTTGATTTGCGCTGCCTTTTGCACCGCCATCAAACGGTCACGTTCAGATCCCGTTGCAAAGTTATCTGGGTGGAAGCGTTTTTGTAGTTCTCGGAACTGAGAAGAAAGAAGGCTACCATCCAGCTTAAACTGACTTGGTAGCCCAAATAATTCAAAGTGATTCATTAAGTTCGGGTCCTAGTAAAGCCTTCCGGACTCGCTTGCCCAGAAGGACAATCAATTAGACGTTGAAGCTTTCACCACAACCACATTCACTTTTCGCGTTAGGGTTGTTGAATTCAAAACCTTCATTCAACCCTTCTTTCACGTAATCCAATTCGGTACCGTCTAGGTACACTAAGCTTTTTTTGTCGATGATGATTTTCACTCCAGAGAGTTCAAATACTTCGTCTTCTTCATTGAGCTCATCAACAAACTCAAGTACGTATGCCATGCCGGAACAACCAGTCGTCTTCACTCCAAGACGTAAACCGATACCTTTGCCTCGGTTATCTAGGAATGCTCTTACGCGACTTGCCGCTGATTCTGTCATTGTGATGGCCATACTGCACCTTAGTCTGTCTAAATTTCGATTGGAATGGGAGCGTCAAAGCTCCCATTATATTACGGAATAATTATTCTTGGTGTTTTTTCTTGTAGTCAGCAACCGCTGCTTTGATTGCATCTTCAGCAAGAATAGAACAGTGAACTTTCACTGGTGGAAGCTCTAGCTCTTCAGCAATCTCAGAGTTTTTAATTGCTGCCGCTTCATCAACTGACTTACCTTTTACCCACTCAGTTACTAGTGAGCTTGATGCGATTGCACTACCACAACCGTATGTTTTGAACTTCGCATCTTCGATGATACCTTCAGGTGTCACTTTGATTTGAAGCTTCATTACGTCACCACACGCAGGAGCGCCAACCATACCGCTACCTACTGATGGGTCTTCTTTATCGAATGAACCAACGTTACGTGGGTTCTCGTAGTGATCAATTACTTTTTCGCTGTATGCCATGATAAATTACCTCGAATCCTCTATTTCAATCCCTGAGATTAATGGTGAGCCCATTCAACAGTGCTCAAATCAATCCCTTCTTTGTACATATCCCATAGAGGAGACATGTCGCGTAGCTTAGTCACTGCAACGCGGATTTGTTCAATTGCGTAATCAATTTCTTCTTCAGTCGTGAAACGACCAAACGAGAAACGAACCGAGCTGTGAGCCAATTCGTCATCCATGCCTAGGGCACGAAGAACGTAAGAAGGCTCAAGACTTGCAGACGTACAAGCACTACCAGAAGATACCGCTAGATCTTTAAGCGACATTAGTAGTGATTCACCTTCTACGAATGCGAAACTGATGTTTAGGTTGTGTGGTACACGCTGCTCAAAGTCACCGTTTACCGTCACTGCTTCTAAGTCTTTCACGCCATCAAAAAGACGGTTACGCAGCGCTAAAGCGTGATCGTAATCTTTTTGCATGTCTTCCTTTGCAATGCGGAATGCTTCACCCATACCTACGATTTGGTGAGTAGGAAGTGTACCAGAGCGGAAACCACGCTCATGACCGCCACCGTGCATTTGCGCTTCAAGACGAATACGAGGCTTACGACGTACGTAAAGTGCACCGATACCTTTAGGGCCGTATACTTTGTGAGCAGAAAGTGAAATTAGATCAACTTTCATCTCTTGAACGTCGATTGGTAATTTACCTGCAGATTGCGCAGCGTCCACGTGGAAAACAATTTTACGCTCACGGCACAGTTCGCCGATCGCTGTAATGTCTTGAACCACACCAATCTCGTTGTTTACATGCATAATAGACACAAGCACGGTGTCATCACGCATGGCTGCTTTAAGCTTCTCTAGATCGATCAAGCCATTTGATTCTGGCTCAAGGTAAGTCACTTCAAAGCCTTCACGCTCAAGTTGACGACATGGGTCAAGAACGGCTTTGTGCTCTGTTTTACAAGTGATTACGTGCTTGCCTTTCTTCGAGTAAAAGTGCGCTGCACCTTTAATCGCAAGGTTGTCTGATTCTGTCGCACCAGATGTAAATACGATTTCGCGAGGATCTGCATTTAGAAGGTCAGCAATTTGCTCACGAGCAGTATCGACCGCTTCTTCTGCCTGCCAGCCGTAACGGTGCGAACGTGACGCTGGGTTGCCAAATGTGCCATCCATTGTCATGTACTGAACCATTTTTTCAGCAACACGTGGATCAACTGGACATGTAGCGGAATAATCAAGATAAATCGGCAGTTTCATTCTCTACTCCAATGTAAAAAGCTGACCGCTAAGAGCGGACGTTTACACCGATGGGCGCGGCGGTTGTATTTTTGTTTGATAGCCCATGGGTTACCGCCAGATCAATGTCCTGACGATCAGAAATTTCGAGTACTTCATTGTCTGTCATCAACTCACCAAGAGTGATGTTATTCAAAAAGTCACTAATGCGAGAGCTTAGGTCACGCCACAGCGTGTGAGTAAGGCAACGTGTTCCACCTTGGCAATCTCCTTTACCTTGGCATTTGGTTGCATCTACTGACTCATCAACGGCAGCAATCACGGTACCAATAGCGATACTGTGAGCGTCGGCACCAAGTCGGTAACCACCACCAGGACCACGAACGCTGGCAACGAGACCTGCTTTACGCAATTTTGAAAATAGCTGCTCTAAGTAAGAGAGCGAGATCCCTTGACGCTCTGAAATATCAGCCAGAGGTACAGGGTTTTGTTGCGAATGCAGTGCCACATCCAGCATGGCTGTCACCGCATATCTTCCTTTAGATGTAAGTTTCATACCACACCGTATCCACATGGTTTGTAATGGTTAAGATTTTTCCATACCTGAGTAATTTGGTCAAGTATTTATTTGACCATTTTACTCAGGTATTCATCCTTACACCTAAAGCGGTTATTATTCACTCAGAACTTCTTTTCTATCGAAGTCAAAACGCCTCGTAGAATATTAAGTTCTTGGGTTTCTGGTCGAGCACGAGAGAACAAACGGCGCAACTTATTCATCACCTGTCCAGGTTGCTCTTTGTTAATAAACTGGGTCTCAACCATCACCTTTTCAAGATGCTCGAAGAACATTTCGAGTTCTCGATGACGCGGGTATTCTTCCGATTCATTTGGGGAAAACTGGCTTTGCTCTAAGTTCAAGTGTGCAACTCGCACTTCGTAACTGAGAGTTTGTACAGCCATCGCTAGGTTAAGCGAGCTGTACTCAGGATTAGCGGGAATACAAACATGGTAGTGGCACTTTTGTAGCTCTTCGTTTGTCAAACCAGTTCTTTCTCGGCCAAACACGAGCGCAACCGGATGCTTTCGGCCTTCAACTGCAAATTTCTCACCGCATTCACGTGGCTCGAGCATTGGCCATTCTAATGTACGAGAGCGGGCGCTAGAACCCACAACAAGGCCACAATCTTCAACCGCTTCTTCTAATGTGCCGACAATCTTTGCATTTTGAGCAATATCACCAGCACCCGCAGCTAAAGCAAGAGTTTGTTCATCCACTTCACATTGTGGATCGACTAATACTAGTTGGTTTAAACCCATCACTTTCATTGCTCGAGCTGCTGAGCCAATATTGCCTGAATGAGAGGTACCTACGAGTACAATTTTTACTTGATCCAACATCTGTGTTTGCTACCTAAATTAAAACCGCAGAATGTTATCATAGTTTTTTAAGACACCCTAGAGGCAAGCAGACCTCTCTTCTCATTCTTGGTTATTGTTCTCGTCCGCAGTATGCTCTGTACACTCAACCAGCCGCATTTAGAACAAAAAATAACCACTTCCCTTTTTAATTATCTCTGGTATACTCGCCGCCGCTTTCATTTGTTCTTTAACATCCGTTGGGAAATTCGTATGCATCCAATGCTAAACATTGCTATTCGCGCTGCGCGAAAGGCAGGCAATCATATTGCTAAATCATTAGAAAACACTGATAAAGTAGAATCTACTCTTAAAGGCACTAATGACTTTGTCACTAACGTAGACAAAGAAGCAGAATACATCATCATCGATACTATCAAGCAGTCTTACCCTGAGCACTGTATCGTTGCTGAAGAACAAGGTCTTATCGAAGGTAAAGATAAAGACGTACAATGGATCATCGACCCACTGGATGGCACCACTAACTTTGTAAAAGGTTACCCAACTTTCGCGGTTTCTATCGCTGTTCGTATTAAGGGTAAAACTGAAGTTGCTTGTGTTTACGATCCAATGCAAAACGAGCTATTCACTGCACAACGCGGTGCCGGCGCTCAAATAAACAGTGCGCGTATTCGTGTTGCTCAACTAAAAGACCTTCAAGGTACTGTTCTAGCAACAGGCTTCCCATTCAAGCAGAAACAACACGCTGAGTCTTACATCAAGATCGTTGGTGCGCTATTCACTGAATGTGCTGATTTCCGTCGTAGCGGCTCTGCTGCTCTTGACCTTTGTTACGTGGCTGCTGGCCGTGTTGATGGCTACTTCGAACTAGGCCTAAAACCTTGGGATATGGCAGCAGGTGAGCTTATTGCTCGTGAAGCTGGCGCAATCCTAACAGACTTTGCTGGCGGCACTGACTACATGAAGTCTGGTAACATCGTTGCTTCAAGCGCTCGTGGCGTAAAATCTATCCTTAAGCACATCCGCGAAAACGGTAACAGCGCGATCCTTAAGTAAGATTTGAAAGTCATATTTAGCCCGTCACGCTGATGACTTTAGAAAGCCCCGCTCAATGAGCGGGGCTTTTTTGTATCTACCGAACCGTATCTACTTAGCTGCAATGTAAGGCTCTCCATACAATGAGGTTCGGCAAGCTCACGACTCTATTCAGATACAAAAAAACCGCTGATTGTTCAGCGGTTTTTGTTTTCGGTTCTCAATCTGCCTTATGGCATTTCGTCGAACTCTGCACCTTCTTTTTCTACTTGAGGTGGCATCAAGTGCTCTTTCTGGATACCCAGTTTTAGAGCCAGTGCTGATGCTACGTAGATAGAAGAGTAAGTACCTACAGTGATACCGAGTAAAAGTGCGGTTGCAAAGCCGTGAATCATAGCACCACCCTGCATGAACAGTGCAATTACCACGAACAACGTCGTACCAGATGTAATCAATGTACGGCTCAATGTTTGAGTGATTGAAGCGTCCATGATGTCCGAAGGTTCACCCTTACGCATCTTACGGAAGTTTTCACGAATCCGGTCAAATACAACGATGGTATCGTTGAGTGAGTAGCCCACAACCGTCAGTAGCGCAGCTACGATAGTCAGGTCAACTTCAATTTGTAGAAACGAAAAGACACCTAGCGTGATAATTATATCGTGAGCCAATGCCATTACCGCACCAGCCGCTAGACGCCATTCAAATCGCATCGATACATAAAGCAGGATACAGATCAGCGATACCAAGATCGCTAGACCACCAGCTTCTGTTAGCTCATCACCAACGTTGGGACCTACGAACTCAATACGACGCATTTCTACGCTTTCGCCAGTACCATCTTTGATAGCACCAATGATTTGGTTACCTAGCGTTTCACCAGAAACGTCATCACGTGGACGAAGACGGACCATGACTTCACGAGCACTACCGAAGTTTTGTACTGTCGCATCGCCAAAGCCTTTTGAATCTAGTGCTGCACGAATCTCTTCAAGGTTTGCTGGCTGTTCAAAACCGACCTCGATAAGCGTACCGCCAGTGAAATCTAGACCCCAATTAAGCCACTTGGTTGACAAAGTGAAGATAGAAGCAGCAATCATTATAATTGAAAAAACGAATGCTACTTTCGACCAACGCATAAAGCCGATCGTCTTCTCTGCTTTTAGAATTTGAAACATATTAATTCCCAGCCTTAGATCGACAATTTATCAACGCGTTTGCCACCGTAGATCAGGTTCACGATACAACGTGTACCAATAATGGCGGTGAACATTGAAGTTAAGATACCGATAGATAGAGTAACTGCGAAACCTTTCACCGCACCTGTACCGACCGCAAATAGAATGATTGCAGTAATTAGTGTTGTGATGTTCGCATCAGCAATCGTGCTGAATGCATTCGCGTAACCTTGGTGAATCGCTTGTTGTGGACTGCGTCCATCACGAATCTCTTCACGGATACGCTCGAAGATCAGTACGTTCGCATCAACCGCCATACCGACTGTTAACACGATACCGGCTATCCCCGGAAGCGTCATGGTAGCGCCTGGAATCATCGACATAACACCAATGATAAGCACTAAGTTTGCCATTAGAGCGATGTTTGCAATCAAACCAAAGCCGCGGTAGTAAAGCAGCGTAAATAGCATTACGGCAACCATACCCCAGATACATGCTTGGATACCCATATCGATGTTTTGCTGGCCCATTGATGGACCAATGGTACGTTCTTCAACGATAGAGATAGGTGCAATCAGTGCACCAGCACGTAGTAGAAGTGCTAGGTTGTGTGCTTCTGCAGCAGAATCGATACCTGTGATACGGAAGTTACGACCAAGAGCCGATTGAATCGTTGCTTGGTTGATGACTTCTTCATGCTTATCCAGAATAACTTTGCCTTCAGGCGTACGACGGCCACTGTCTTTGTATTCTGCAAACACGGTAGCCATTAGCTTACCAATGTTCTTCTTAGAGAACGCAGACATCTTATTACCACCTTCGCTGTCTAGCGAGATGTTAACTTGTGGACGACCATATTCATCAACACTTGAGCTTGCATCTGTGATGCTTTGACCGCCAAGAATAACGCGCTTCTTAAGCACAACTGGGCGACCATCACGGTCCATCTTGATTTCACTACCTGCTGGCGCACGACCATTTGCCGCTGCCGATAGGTCAGCTTTATCATCAACTTCGCGGAATTCAAGCGTTGCCGTAGCTCCGAGAATTTCTTTTGCACGAGCAGTATCTTGAACACCAGGCAGTTCAACTACAATGCGACTAGCACCTTGACGTTGAACCAATGGTTCCGCAACACCTAGTTCGTTGACACGATTACGTAAAATCGTAATGTTTTGCTCAACAGCATAGTTACGGATCTCTTGTAAACGTTGCTCAGTAAAGGTTGCAGTAAGAGCGTAACGGCCATTTGAATCAGAATCGACAAAAATCATGTCCGGGTGATTCTTTTCTAGCGTTGCTTTCGCTTCTGCTAATTGCTCTTCGTTACGCAACAACACTTCTACCGCTTCTTTTCCAGAAGGGCGGATTGCACGGTAACGAATCTTGGCGTCACGAAGTTCGCTACGGAAAGCTTCTTCTTGTTGACCAACAAGCTTTTCCATCGCTGCATCCATATCCACTTCCATTAAGAAGTGAACACCACCGCGAAGGTCAAGACCTAGCTTCAATGGTGACGCGCCAATCGCTTCTAGCCAATCGGGTGTAGAAGGTGCAAGGTTAAGTGCAACAATTGTGTCTTTGCCTAGCGCTTCGCTGATGACATCACGAGCACTGATTTGTGTGTCAGTGTCGTTAAAACGAACAAGAATTGATCCATCTTCGAGAGCAATGGATTTATGAGAAAGTTGCTCTTTGTTAAGAGCAGTAGTGACAGCATCCAGCGTTGACATATCTACAGAGGCGCCACGCGCCCCTGTAACTTGAATAGCCGGATCTTCACCGTAGATATTTGGAAGTGCGTATAACGCAGCGGTGATGATGGCAAAAAGCACCATCAAGTACTTCCATAATGGATAACGGTTTAGCACAGCGAGGATCCTTTAGCTGTTTTATAGAGACTTAAGCGTACCTTTTGGTAGCACTGCAGTGATGAAGTCTTTCTTGATTACTACTTCATTGTTCGCGTTAAGCTCAATTGAAATGTAGTCATTGTCTTCAGCAATCTTAGTGATTTTACCCACTAGGCCACCGCTAGTTAAAACTTCGTCGCCTTTGCCCATAGAAGCCATTAGGTTTTTGTGTTCTTTTACGCGTTTCGCTTGTGGGCGGTAAATCATGAAGTAAAAGATCACTGCGAACATGCCAAGCATGATTAGCATTTCAAAACCACCGCCTGCTGGCGCGCCTTCTGCTGCTGCGTGAGCCTGAGAAATAAACATTAAAACATCCTCATTATATTTTATTGATAATCAAACAAATTGGGCTTTCGCATTTTAGATTCAAGTCTGAGAGTAACTAATAGAGATCGCTCTCTCAAAAATAACGTGCGTTAGCCTACTTTATTAGCAAAAGCCTCTGGCGACATGCCAAAGGCTTTAATTCTTTTAGTTTTTCAATTACTGCTCTTTTGCCAGTGGTGGCACTTCACGGCCACGACGATCATAGAACTCAGTAACAAATTCATCGAAGCGATCTTCATCAATTGCTTTACGAATGCTTTCCATCAGACGCTGGTAGTAACGCAGGTTATGGATTGTATTCAAGCGAGCGCCTAAGATTTCATTACAACGCTCTAAATGGTGAAGGTACGACTTGCTGTAGTTTTGACAAGTGTAACAGTCACAATGCGGATCCAATGGTGTTGTATCCGTTTTATGTTTCGCATTACGGATCTTGATCACACCACCAGTCACAAATAAGTGACCATTACGTGCGTTACGCGTTGGCATTACACAGTCAAACATGTCGATACCACGACGAACACCTTCAACCAAGTCTTCTGGCTTACCTACGCCCATCAAGTAGCGAGGTTTGTCTTCAGGAAGTTGAGGACAAGTATGCTCAAGAATACGGTGCATGTCTTCTTTAGGCTCACCTACTGCCAAACCACCAACCGCGTAACCGTCAAAACCGATTTCCGTTAGACCTTTTACCGACACATCACGTAAATCTTCGTAAACACCACCTTGAACAATACCAAATAGGTTGTTCGGGTTTTCTAGCTTCTCGAAGTGGTCACGTGAACGCTGTGCCCAGCGTAATGACATTTCCATCGATTTCTTCGCTTCATCGTGTGTCGCTGGGTAAGGCGTACACTCGTCAAAAATCATAACGATGTCAGAGCCCAGGTCTTTTTGAATTTCCATCGACTTTTCTGCGTCCATGAAAATCTTGTCACCGTTTACTGGGTTACGAAAATGGACACCTTCTTCAGTGATCGTACGCATCTTACCAAGGCTGAATACTTGGAAGCCGCCTGAATCAGTAAGAATAGGACCGTGCCAGTTCATAAAATCGTGCAGGTCACCGTGCATTTTCATCACTTCTTGACCAGGACGTAGCCACAGGTGGAACGTATTACCTAGCAGAATTTCTGCACCAGTACCTTTTACTTCTTCTGGTGTCATACCTTTAACGGTACCGTAAGTACCTACTGGCATGAACGCAGGAGTTTGAACAGTGCCGCGTTCGAAAGTCAGTTGACCACGACGTGCATTGCCGTTTTTCTTCTTAAGATCGAATTTTAATTTCACGATGCCTCCGGGTGTCAGAGAAACAGTCTGACTGAGTGTTTAGGGCTCTACCCTACTTTAAGGAGCGGTCGCTTTTCCTTGCGAGAGACAAAGCAATGGATGCTTTATTTCCTAGCTTACTGCTAGCACTCGTAAATCTATTTTTAACTACGCCGTTTTCTTCTTGATGAACATTGAATCGCCATACGAGAAGAAACGGTATTTGTTTTCCACCGCATGTTTGTAAGCATTCATGGTGTTCTCGTATCCAGCAAATGCACTCACCAACATGATCAGTGTTGATTCAGGCAAGTGGAAGTTTGTGATCAAGCAATCCACTAGCTGATATTCGTAACCAGGGAAAATAAAGATTTCAGTATCGCCAAAGAATGGGGCCAGCTCAGTCCCTTTTTGCAATGCGTCTTGCGCTGCACTTTCAAGTGAACGCACAGATGTGGTACCAACAGCAATAATTTGTCCGCCACGCGCTTTCGTCGCTTTAATTGCGTCGACGACTTCTTGTGGTACTTCTACGTACTCGGCATGCATGTGGTGATCGTTGATATTTTCCACTTTTACTGGCTGGAATGTACCCGCCCCAACGTGCAAAGTAACGTAAGCAAACTCTGCACCTTTCGCTTTGATTTTCTCCAAGAGAACATCATCAAAGTGAAGGCCCGCCGTCGGTGCCGCAACCGCACCTGGCTTTTGATTATATACCGTTTGGTAACGCTCTTTATCTGCATCTTCGTCTGGACGGTCGATGTAAGGAGGAAGCGGCATATGGCCGATTTCTTCCAGAATTTCTAGTACCGTCTTATCAGAACTAAATTTCAGTTCAAATAAAGCATCATGGCGTGCAACCATTTCTGCTGAATATTCATCATTCTCGCCAACAATAATGGTTGTACCTGGTTTTGGTGATTTAGAGCAACGAACGTGCGCGAGGATGCTTTTCTCATCCAACATGCGCTCCACTAGCACTTCTAATTTACCGCCCGATTCCTTGCGGCCAAAAAGACGAGCAGGAATAACACGTGTATTATTAAACACCACTAAGTCACCGGGTTGAACTTGGCCCAATACATCAGTAAATGTGCCATCAATGAGCTCTCCGGTATTGCCGTCCATTTGCAGCAGTCGGCTAGCGGTACGCTCTGGTTGAGGGTAGCGAGCGATGAGTTCATCTGGAAGGTCGAAATGGAAATCTGATACTTGCATGTTACTTGTCTTATCTATTGGTCAAATCACGTCTAGGCGACGATAAAATTGCGACGAGTTTTTCGCAGCAGACTAGTATATGTTTACATGCTGCAATAGCAAGCAAATCACCAGAATATAGCAGTAAAAGCCATGGTGAAGAGTGTAATAAAACGTGAAAAGCCTCGATTACTTGGCACTATTTTTAATTTGAGCCCAAAAGAGAGAACATGAAAAAAGCAAAGCAGCGTATACCGCTGCTTATTAGTTTGGCATTCCAATCGCCCTATCAAACCTCACGCTTTCGCCACAAGAATAACGGCACGAATAAACCCAATAACCAAAACCCTAGACTGCCACCTTCATCATCTGAGCCTTTGAAATCACAGTTATTGGTCGCAATGCCATCGTGACACTCTTTATTGTCACCACTTTCATTGTTAGCACTTTTGATAAAATTCGGCGCAATGATGTAACGACTTGGTGGCGCATCGGCAGTGATGTAAGACTGTACCCAGTCGTAATAGTGGCTCACCTTGGTGTAGAAACTTGGGATCGTCAAAGAGCCACACGTTGGTAGAATAAGGGGGCCGCCACTAACAATACCAATTTGTTTGCCGGTCGCCACATCGACCAACGGGCCACCACTGTCACCTTTACATGCAGAGTTGCCATATTGAGTATGGCTATCTGGCTCCAATACATGGTTTTGTGTTGGTAGCGTACAAATTTTGGTTTGGTTGTCTCTTGAATCAATGATCCCCGGAAAACTGCTGCCAATTTCTAAACGCTCATAACATTTGTCGATGGGTAAAAATGTGCTAATGGTGGTTTTGAGCGTATTAGAAGGTTCAGAAGCATCCGGCTGAGTAGTCCCCCATCCAAACACTTGCACATTTTCGACACGTTGATTGGTCAGGTAATTATCATTCCAATCCGCCACCAAACGTGCTTCGATACTCTCCATGTCAACTTTACTCGCTAGGTCAGCAAAGCTCGCGTTTGCCACTGGGCGCGTGAGATACAGCAACGCGATGTCTGAATCTAAACCGGTTTGGATAGGTTTCACGTTGCCATTACTGTCGGTCTCAGCTTTTGAAATCCGAGTGTAATCCGGATGAACCACAACGTGAGACACCGGATAGAAGTTATCAAGCCCTGCAGAATTAAGTTCATACACATTCGCATTCACCGACAGCTCACCCGGCGGGGTCACATAGTAGGTTGCTTCATTGGTTCCTTGTCCCATCACCACACAGTGCGCCGCAGTCAGTACCCATTGCTCTGTCAGCATCGTTCCACCACACAGCGGAAACTCTGCCATATTACTTGCTCGCAAAGTAACGCGGTCAACAGGATCGGTTTGTTCATCTCCTAACACAATCGCCTGTGTTGATGGCACACTGAATGCCGCCACTGCCAGCGCAATAAGTTTGTTACACGTTGTTCGTTTCATCTAGGTTGCTGTCTTCAATTTGGTAAGCCTGGACGTATCTTCTTCGAGAGAAGAATCTTGGAAAATCCAGCGAATAAAAATGTGCGATTCAATTCATTGGATTACCTTGGGAACACATTCAATATTAACTAAAAATGCCAACTGACTCGCACACAAACCGACTTATTCAAATTAATAAAAACACCAATAAAACACAGATTACGCAGCCCATCAGCATTGTGCTATTTAATTGATGAAAAACGAGTTAGCTCCCAGATATACAGAAAAATATTCTCTATATTTAAGAGAAGGACAATGCCGCTGGAGGTCTCTATGATCAAGGTTGAAGACATGATGACTCGTAATCCTCATACCTTACTGCGCACGCACACCTTGCGTGATGCAAAAAGCATGATGGATGCGCTTGATATTCGACACATTCCGGTTGTTGATGCCAATAACCACTTACAAGGCTTGGTGACTCAACGCGACATTCTTGCTGCTCAAGAATCGAGCTTGCACCCAGATGAGGCTGAACAATCTTTTACTTTAGACACACCGCTCTACGAAATGATGCACACCAACATCATGACGGCAGAGCCTATCGCGGGGCTCAAAGAGAGCGCTATCTATATGCAAAAGCATAAAGTTGGCTGTCTACCTGTTGTCACCAAAGGTCGATTGGTCGGCATTATTACTGATAGTGACTTCGTGACGATTGCGATTAACTTATTGGAACTACAAGAAGAAGTGGAACCTGAAGAAATCGAGCAGGAAGAGTAGTACGCAAGCGTATTCTCTTTGTTGTAAGTTTCGTTTTTACACCGGTTAAACGAAAAAAGAGCGGCAGGGTTGCCGCTCAAAATGCCATTACTGACGCTGATTAAGGAAGTGTTTCTCTGCCAATTAGAATTGGTCTTCTTCGGTCGAACCTGTCAATGCTGTCACTGAAGAGTTACCACCTTGGATAGTATTGGTCATTCTATCGAAGTAACCTGTACCTACTTCTTGTTGGTGCGCAACAAACGTATAGCCTTTTTCAGCTGCTTGGAATTCAGGACGCTGAACTTTCTCAACATAATGACGCATACCCTCACCTTGAGCGTAAGCGTGTGCCAGTTCAAACATGTTGAACCACATGTTGTGAATGCCTGCTAGCGTGATGAATTGGTACTTGTAGCCCATGTCTGCAAGCTCTTGTTGGAACTTAGCAATGGTTTCTGCATCTAGGTTTTTCTCCCAGTTGAATGAAGGCGAGCAGTTGTACGCCAACAATTGATCTGGGTATTCAGCGTGAATTGCTTCTGCAAACTTACGTGCTTCTTCCAAACATGGCGTAGCCGTTTCACACCAAATCAAGTCTGCATATGGTGCGTAAGCCAGACCGCGAGAGATAGCTTGGTCGATACCCGCGCGAACGCGGTAGAAACCTTCTTGAGTACGCTCACCTTCAATAAAGTCTTTATCATATGGGTCGCAATCTGAAGTAATGAGATCCGCCGCATTCGCATCAGTACGAGCAATAACTAATGTTGTTGTTCCCGCTACGTCAGCAGCCAAACGAGCTGCAACGAGCTTTTGTACCGCTTCTTGCGTAGGAACTAATACCTTACCCCCCATATGACCACACTTTTTCACCGATGCTAACTGGTCTTCAAAGTGAACGCCCGCGGCACCGGCTTCGATCATCGATTTCATTAGTTCGTAAGCGTTAAGCACACCACCAAAGCCCGCTTCAGCATCCGCTACGATAGGTAGGAAGTAATCAATACCACCTTCATCTTCAGGCGTCTTACCAGCAGCCCACTGAATTTGGTCTGCACGACGGAATGAGTTGTTGATACGCTTTACTACTGACGGTACAGAATCTACTGGGTAAAGAGATTGGTCTGGATACATCGTCGAAGCGGTGTTGTTATCCGCCGCTACCTGCCAGCCTGACAGATAGATCGCTTCAATACCTGCCTTAGCTTGTTGAACGGCTTGACCACCCGTTAGCGCACCAAGACAGTTTACGTAACCTTTTTTCGCACTACCGTTGACCAGTGACCAAAGTTTGTCTGCACCACGTTGTGCAATTGTGTTTGCAGGCACCATAGAGCCACGCAGTTCCACCACTTCCTCGGCAGTGTAAGTACGCTTCACATTTTTCCAGCGTGGGTTAGTTGCCCAGTCTTTTTCCAGAGCTTCAATTTGTTGGCGGCGAGTTAAGTTAGTCATTGGTCTATCCCTCTTTATAATTTGCACTTTATGCGTGTGCGTTGAGTTTCCGTTCTCAGGCAGTACTTCCCTATCTGCCTTGAAAATCCTTCACGTTATTGGTGTTACAGTTATTCTTTATTAATCCAGGTAGTCATAACCAGGAACTGTCAAAAAGTTGGTCAGTTCATCGCTCGTCGTGAGCCTTGCCATTAAGTCTGCTGCTTCTTCAAATCGACCCGCATGGTAGCGCTGCTCGCCAATTTCTTGCTTCACGACTTCAATCTCCTCTTTGAGATAGAGCTCGAACAGCTCTTTAGTGACCTTTAATCCGTTGTCTAGCGACTTGCCGTGTTGAATCCATTGCCAGATAGAGGCGCGTGAGATTTCTGCCGTTGCTGCGTCTTCCATCAGTCCGTAAATCGGCACACAACCATTGCCAGAAATCCAAGCTTCGATGTATTGCAGCGCAACGCGAATATTGTGGCGCATTCCGCCTTCAGTGCGCTCGCCTTCACAAGGCTCAAGCAGTTCAGCTGCTGTAATAGGCGCATCCTCTGCACGGCTCACATCCAACTGGTTGGTGCGTTCACCCAGCACAGCACTAAAGACTTCCATAGCAGTGTCAGCCAAACCTGGATGAGCCACCCAAGTACCGTCGTGGCCGTTGTTAGCTTCTAACGATTTGTCAGTCTGGATCTTGTCTAATACTTTTTGATTCTCTTTCGGGTCTTTAGCTGGGATAAATGCGGCCATTCCTCCCATCGCGAAAGCACCTCGTTTATGGCAAGTACGTACCAATAATCGCGAGTAAGCGTTTAAGAATGGCTTGTCCATCGTTACCACTTGGCGATCTGGCAGTACTCGGTCTGAGTGTTTTTTCAATGTTTTGATGTAGCTAAAGATGTAATCCCAGCGACCACAGTTCAAACCAACGATGTGTTCTTTAAGCGAGAACAGAATCTCGTCCATTTCAAATACCGCTGGTAAGGTTTCAATCAGCACAGTCGCTTTGATCGTGCCTGTATCCAAACCGAAATAGTCTTCCGTGAAATGGAACACTTCGCTCCACCACTTCGCTTCGTGATGCGATTGCAGTTTTGGAAGGTAGAAATAAGGGCCGCTGCCTTTTTGAAGTAACGCTTTGTAGTTGTTATAGAAATACAGAGCGAAATCGAATAGCGCACCTGGAATGATCTGACCGTGCCACGTAACGTGTTTTTCTTTTAAATGAAGGCCGCGAACACGGCAGATCAACACCGCTGGGTCATCTTCCAGCTGATAATGTTTGCCATTGCCAGGATTGGTGTAACTGATGGTGCCATTAACAGCATCGCGCAAGTTAATTTGACCATCTAGCACTTTACTCCATGCAGGAGACATTGAATCTTCGAAGTCTGCCATGAACACTTTTACATTCGCATTCAGTGCGTTAATCACCATCTTGCGGTCAGTTGGTCCGGTAATCTCCACACGGCGATCTTGCAGATCTTGTGGGATTCCTAGGATCTTCCAACTTCCTTCACGGATGTCTTGTGTCTCTGGCAGAAAATCTGGTAGCTCACCAGCATCAATACGTGCTTGCTTCTCTTCTCTTGCTTCCAGCAACTGTTCAACACGTCCGGCAAATTTTTCACACAGTAGAGATAAAAAGGTTTGGGCTTCAACAGGGAAAATTGCTTGATGTTCTGGAGCAACGACTCCATTCACCTCAAGCATGCCTTGGGTTTGCTTTAGTTGTTGTGTTTTTTGTTCTGTCTGAGCAAGCATAATTATTCATCCTTAACGTGCTTTATCAATCTTGGGCAGTCAGCGTAAAGCTACATTTGTAAGTTATGAACAACAAATTACATCCTTTAACTTTGTGTTCAACTCGTCTAGCCATGCCGATAGATTGCGTAATGCTACGTGTATTTTCAATCTAGACATAAGTCGTATCGGCCTTTAAATAAGCTATATCAACAAAGGGTTTAGTGAAACCCCCAATATAAACAAAACAGAAAATTCAAAGTTTTATTCCGCAAGGTAAAAACCATCTATCAAGCGCCTTATTTTGTAAGTTATTACGTAATAAAATTACATTAAATTTAAAGTCGCTTTATCATTTCAAACAAGCGTATGAATATTGACAGGTAAACAAACACCTTGTATTCACAAGGGCTGAAGAGATGGATTTAAACAGGGGTCAAACAAGGTATGCAGGGCTTTGTGTAAAATTAACATTGTGAAATTTCACTATTTTATGAAAGCTTCATCAAAGAAGAGCTGTAAAATTTTACAAGTCAAAGTTTACCAACAGAATAAAATACTAGAAAGCGCACTGTTTCCAGTGCGCTTTTAGATAAATAATGGAGAAGTAAGGGCTAATACTAATAGCTAAAGCAGCTCTGAAACGACTTCTGCAAGTTGATTAAATGTTTTCGTTCTTGACGAGCTCGGACGCCAAACTAAGCCGATTTCGCGATAAGCTTGTTTACCAGGAGGATCGATCACGACTAAATTCTGGTTATGCAGCAAGCCATGGTCGATAGCCATTTGAGGAATGAACGTTGTTCCCAAACCATTCGCAACCATTTGCACCAGTGTATGGAGGCTGGTTGCCGTAAACGGATTGATTTTTTCTTTGTCTGTTAATTTACACGCTGATACCGCATGTTCCGTTAAGCAATGTTCTTTCTCTAGTAGAAAGACGGATTCGTCAGGTAAATCCGCGTAACGAATCGGCACAGGGACCGATTGGGCTTGATTAGCGCTTATAACCATTCGAAACGGATCCTTACCCACTACTCGGCTTTCCATCCCATCAATTTCGACTGGTAACGCTAAAATAAGCACATCCAGCTCACCATGTCTGAGCGCTTGAAGTAAGTTTGTCGTCGTGTCTTCTCTTAATAAAAGATTCAGTTGTGGAAAACGGTAGTTCACCTCTTGTACCAAATCACACAGTAAAAACGGAGCAATTGTTGGTATACATCCTACTTTTAGCTGGCCTTGCATATCGTCGCCTTGGCACATACGTCCAAGCTCGACCAAATCTTGCCCTTTTGCTAACAGCTCTCGCCCCTGCTTTACTACCATTTCTCCTGTTTGGGTAAAAACCAGTGGACTTTTCTTATCTTTCTTTTCATATAAGGGACAACCTATCAATTCCTCTAAGTTTTGAATACCCTTACTTAAAGTCGACTGACTGACAAAACAACGCTCTGCAGCGTCACTAAAATGTCTTGTTTCATGCAGTGTGACTAAATAGTGTAACTGCTTCAAACTGGGCCATTTATTCATAATTGTATTTGTATCTACCGCCGTTCCAGTGATCGAGTTAAGAGTTTTGTTATTATCGTTTTTTTCGATTAACTCAATCTATTTATTTCGCTTTTTTCAATACTACAATCTGTACTATAGTTTGTCTCGTACAAACACGAACCAAACCGACACAACTGAATTCGGTTTGGAGCTAACCATACTTTTTAGGAGCAAAAAAATGGTACTAGTAGGTCGTCAAGCCCCTGATTTTACTGCAGCAGCTGTTCTAGGTAACGGTGAAATCGTTGAAAACTTCAACTTTGCAGAGTTCACTAAAGGTAAGAAAGCAGTAGTATTCTTCTACCCACTAGATTTCACTTTCGTTTGCCCATCTGAGCTAATCGCATTCGACAACCGTCTAGCTGACTTCCAAGCTAAAGGTGTTGAAGTAATCGGTGTTTCTATCGATTCTCAGTTCTCTCACAACGCATGGCGTAACACTGCTATCGAAGATGGCGGTATCGGTCAAGTTAAGTACCCACTAGTTGCTGACGTTAAGCACGAAATCTGTAAAGCTTACGACGTTGAGCACCCAGAAGCAGGCGTTGCTTTCCGTGGTTCTTTCCTAATCGACGAAGAAGGCGTTGTACGTCACCAAGTAGTTAACGACCTACCACTAGGCCGTAACATCGACGAAATGCTACGCATGGTTGACGCTCTTAACTTCCACCAGAAGCACGGCGAAGTATGTCCTGCACAATGGGAAGAAGGTAAAGCAGGTATGGACGCATCTCCAAAAGGTGTTGCAGCGTTCCTATCTGAGCACGCAGCTGACCTAGGCAAAAAATAATAGACCTTCACCCTAGCTCAACGGGTGTGATGGTTGGATGTATATAAAGCAATAAGCTAATGCGGAAAACCGCAAACGCCAATCAGTCTAAGTAAAGTCCTATCAAAGCCCAGAGCCTCTGCTCTGGGCTTTCTTTTTCCTTCAGATAAACCGCCAAAATGAGGTAACGCTTTAGCGTAAACTTTACCTCTATTTATCATCTCCTCCATACAGATTCTGCTTACTGGCCCTGTTAATATCTTAGCCACAACACTTATTTGTAACGTTAGCAGGATGAATGAACGTGGTTACTCACCTAGAAGTCTGTATTGATAATATTGAATCTCTGCACTACGCCATTGCTGGCGGCGCCACTCGGATTGAACTTTGCTCCTCTTTGGCTTTAGGCGGACTAACACCCAGTTATGGTTTTATGCAGCAAGCGGCTAAGCTTTCGAGTGTTCCAGTTTATGCCATGATCCGCCCACGCCAAGGTGACTTCTTCTACAATGAAGAAGAGATCGAAATGATGCGTTGGGATATTGAAGCGGCTCACCAATCAGGCTTGAGCGGTGTCGTGTTCGGCGTGCTCACTCAAGACGGTGATATTCATATGCCTTACGCGGCTGCGCTGTGTGAATTTGCTCAAGCGCTTGGCTTAGGCGTGACCTTCCATCGTGCCTTTGACCAGTGTCGTGACGCTGAAAAAACTTTGGAAGAAGTGATCAGCTTAGGTTGTGAACGTATTTTAACCTCCGGTCTTGCGCCTTCAGCACCACAAGGGATCGATGTGCTTAGAGCTTTGGTTAAGCAAGCCCAAGGACGCATAGCAATCATGGCGGGGGCTGGCGTTAATGCGAGTAACGTACGTGCGTTAGTAGAAGACACTCAAGTTCCTGAAATCCATCTGTCAGGCAAAACCACACGCCCTAGCCAAATGACCTTTGTTGCTGAACAAAGCAAAATGGGCGCATCCGATGTCGATGATTTTTTAATCCCCATCACAAGTACACAAGCCATAACCGATGTCGTAGCAACTCTCAAATAGACCACCGTAACCTCACGCGCATAGCTTTTGAGTGCTAACATATTGTTTATCAAGGAGTGAGGAAAGGTGTATGTCTAAATTGAAGAAAAAGGAATACGAAAAGGAGCTCAAAAACCTTCAAGTTGAGCTCGTAAAACTTCAAGAGTGGGTCAAACACAAAGGGTTAAAAGTGGTTGTTCTGTTTGAAGGCCGTGATGCTGCGGGCAAAGGCGGAGTGATAAAGCGAATTACAGAAAAGCTAAACCCGCGTGTTTGTCGCGTAGTGGCTCTGCCTGCACCGACCGAAAAAGAAAAAACGCAATGGTACTTCCAACGTTACGTCGCTCATTTACCATCTGCTGGTGAAATCGTTTTATTTGACCGAAGTTGGTATAACCGAGCAGGTGTCGAAAAAGTCATGGGGTTCTGTACTCCAGACGAATACGAGGAGTTTTTACGCTCTTGCCCTGAATTCGAGAGAATGTTGCAACGCTCTGGGATTATTCTGATTAAGTATTGGTTTTCGGTTTCAGACGAAGAGCAGGAAAAACGTTTTCTAGGTCGAATTAATACGCCGATCAAACGTTGGAAATTCAGCCCAATGGATTTAGAGTCACGTCATCGCTGGGCGGAGTATTCGGAAGCAAAAGATAAGATGTTTGCCTATACAGACACGAAAAACTGCCCTTGGTGGGTCGTCCCTTCAGATGACAAAAAGAAAGCGCGCTTGAACTGTATCAGTCATTTACTAAGCCAGATTGATTACAAAGCACTTGAGTACTCACCCATCGAATTACCTGAACTCAATAAAGAAGGTTACGTCAGAGCGCCCATTGATGATCAGACCTTCGTTCCTGATAAATATTAACGTGCTTTCCTTCTCTCTAATAAATAGGCCAGCCTAAAAGCTGGTCTATTTGTTGAAGTCAGTTACTTCAGTACGTCATCAATACTTTGATCACCTAGGTGGCGTACATCTTTCCCTTTCACAAAGTAAATAATGTATTCACAGATGTTCTGGCAGCGGTCCCCCACGCGTTCAATCGCGCGTGCAGACCACATCACTTGCAGAATATTAGGGATATTTTTTGGATCTTCCATCATGTAAGTCATCAACTGACGAATCACCGCTTCATACTCGGCGTCTAGTTTGTCATCTTGTTTGTGCACCTCTGCTGCCGCTTCTACATCCATACGGGCAAACGCGTCTAAAACCTGATGCAGCATATTAATTGCCTGACGGCAGAGAGGCTCTAACGACACTTGGAATTGTCGTTCTTTTGATGATGGGCTTTCAATGGCAACGTAAGCAATACGTGTCGCCACGTCACCGATACGTTCTAAATCAGTGATCGTTTTGATGATAGCCATAATTAAGCGCAAGTCTTTTGCCGTTGGCTGACGCTTAGCAATAATGCGTGTACAGGCGTCATCGATCGAGACTTCCATCGCATTCACTTTATGATCGTCACGCACAACCTTACGCGCCAGTTCGATGTCTTCTTTATGCAAGGCTTGAATAGCATACGAAAGCTGCTGTTCTACCAAGCCCCCCATGGTTAATACATGAGTACGAATCGATTCTAGCTCTACGTTAAATTGTCCTGAAATATGACGTCCAAAGTGCATGATGTTCCTTATTCCGTATAGAGTCGCGACTTAACCGTAGCGACCCGTAATGTAATCTTCGGTCTGTTTCTTCATTGGCGAAGTGAAGATCGAATCCGCGTCAGAGTATTCAATTAACTTACCCATATGAATGAATGCAGTATGATCACTCACTCGCGCCGCTTGTTGCATATTATGGGTAACGATAACGACAGTATATTGAGTCTTCAGCTCATTGATAAGCTCTTCAATAGTTAAAGTTGAGATTGGATCCAACGCTGATGTTGGCTCGTCCAATAACAGGACTTCCGGCTCAATCGCCACCGCACGTGCAATGACCAAGCGCTGTTGCTGACCACCAGATAAGCCAAATGCGTTCTCATGCAAGCGGTCTTTTACCTCATCCCACAACGCCGCCGAGCGCAAGGATCGCTCCACTGCGTCATCTAAACTGCGGCTGTTTTTTACACCTTGTAAGCGTAAGCCATAAACTACGTTTTCATAAATAGACTTAGGAAATGGATTGGGTCTTTGAAACACCATCCCCACTCGGCGTCGAAGTGTCGCAACATCGACATTAGGATGATAAACATTCTTGCCGTGGAGACGCACTTTACCTGTGACTCGACACCCTTCCACTAAGTCGTTCATGCGATTGATGCAACGTAATAACGTCGACTTTCCACACCCTGAAGGACCGATAAAAGCGGTGACTCGCCCTTTGGGAATTCGCATCGAAATATCATGCAGCGCCTGAGTTTGACCATAGAACAGATTAAGGTTCTCGATTGAGATGGCTGTTTGTTCATCCGTTAAATTATGAACATCCAATGGTGGCTCATAACCTAATGTACTATCAAAATTAAACATACTTAATCTTGTCCTAACGTTCTGTATTTTTCTCGTAAATTATTGCGAATACTGATTGCTGTTAAGTTTAGCCCGACAATCACTGTCACGAGTAAGAAAGAGGTAGCATAAACTAATGGTCGCGCCGCTTCGATGTTGGAGGTTTGAAAGCCAACATCGTAAATGTGAAAACCTAAATGCATGAACTTTCTATCCAAATGCACATTAGGGAATTGTCCGTCAACCGGTAAACTGGATGCCAATTTCACGACCCCCACCAGCATCAGTGGCGCTACTTCGCCAGCTGCACGTGCAATCGCAAGGATCAAACCTGTGATAATAGCTGGCGTCGCCATAGGTAAAACCACACGCCATAGTGTTTCGAACTGAGTTGCACCAAGCGCCAGAGAACCATGTCGTACTGAGCTCGGAATACGAGTTAAACCTTCTTCAGTAGTCACAATCACAACTGGAAGCGTCAGCACGGCAAGAGTTAGTGCAGACCATAACAAACCCGGCGTACCAAAGGTTGGTGCCGGTAGCTTCTCCGCATAGAATACGTTGTCGATAGAGGCACCTATCGTATAAACGAAGAAGCCTAAACCAAACACGCCATAAACAATCGATGGAACACCCGCTAGGTTTATAACCGCAATACGAATAACTCTGGTTAGAGCGTTATTCTTAGCGTATTCATGTAGATAGATAGCGGCGATCACCCCTAGTGGCATCACAATGATCGACATGATGAGTACTAAGAAAACCGTACCAAATATCGCAGGGAACACGCCTCCTTCGGAGTTAGACTCTCTTGGATCTTCAGATAAAAACTTCCAAACCTGTTTTCCCCAATGCATGACTTTATCAGGCAGTGACATTTGGTTTGGATACCAGTAGTCCAAAATATCTTCGAGCGGAATCGATACTTGTGACCCCGTCATATCCTCGGCAATCAAGGCATAGTCAGAGAGCTGAAGTCGTAAACCATCAAGTTGCAAATCTAACGTCGCAAGCGCTTTTTCTATCTGCTCTTTTTTCGTCTGATTTTCCTTTAAGAAGCTTTCTGTCAGCGTGTCATTCAATTCATGCTTGCGCTTTTCTAATCGCAACTGCTCTAGCTTCCAACCAAGCTCTTTAAGCTGATCGACCACCAAAGAATCAATCTCATGGCGCAGAGTTTCTGCATCATCAAGCTTTTTATTTAGTATCGATTGAATATCACTGGTGTATATATTATCGCCATCTTGAAACGCCACCAGCTTACCAAAGAAATAACCACCGCTACTGCGCTCTATCACCGCCCACTCTTTTGGCGTCGTGGGCTCATCCAACTGCATTTGCAATACGGAGATAAAATCGGCGGGATACAACTCTCGGTTAGCGATTTTGATGTTGAGTCGCGTGGCAAAATCTTCATCGTCTTCTAACTGTTGTGCTGCGCTTTCAGGCAAATAACTCTTCGGTACAAAGCTGCGCTCATACACTTGACCAATCAGAATAGTATTTTCATGTAGCACTTCGCCTTGTACAGGAGTCAGCGCTGCAACATTCCACTGATACAAGGGCGCTGGCCAAAAGTAAGTCAGGCCTTTCCAGCCGATAAGGAGTAACAACCCTAATACCGACAACAAACTGATGCTGACTGCACCGCCTGTTAGCCATATCCACGGTGCGCCAGAACGAATCCAATTTAACACGTTATTACTCGCTCTTTATTCAAACCATTATTACAACGCACGGTACTTATCTCTCAGTCTCTGACGAACCCACTCCGCAAGCGCGTTTACTGCAAACGTAAACACAAACAAAATCAATGCAGCTAGGAACAGCAGGCGATAATGCGAACTTCCAACTTCCGACTCTGGCAACTCAACGGCGATGGTCGCCGACAGGCTGCGCAATCCTTCCAAAATATTCCAATCCATTAATGGCGTATTGCCCGTTGCCATTAACACAATCATGGTTTCGCCAACAGCGCGTCCCAGGCCCATCATAATGGCAGAAAAAATACCTGGGCTTGCAGTAAGCAAGACAACATAGATTAAAGTTTGCCAAGGCGTGGCCCCTAATGCCAAAGAGCCATCCGATAAATGCTTCGGTACAGAGAAAATAGCATCTTCGGCAATGGTAAAAATCGTCGGGATAACAGCAAACCCCATCGCTAGCCCCACCACCAATGCATTGCGTTGATCGTAACCAATACCATGCTCGGTTAAGAATAAGCGCATATCGCCACCAAAGAACGTCTGCTCAATCGTAGGCGAAATCCACACTCCAAGCCCAATCAGTACCAATATGACAGGCATGAGCACTAAAGCATGCCAACCATTAGGCAGACGATTCCGCAAAGGTTGCGGTATTAATGCCCATAGCCCGCCCATAATCATGGTGCTCAAGGGCAAAACAAACAGCATAACGACGATCGTAATCAGGTGATCTTCGACAATAGGCGCGAACCACAATCCCGCGAGGAAACCAATGATCACCGTCGGCAGTGCTTCCATTAGCTCAATCGACGGTTTTACTACACGACGCATGCGTGGCGACATAAAGTAAGCCGTATAAATAGCACCTAGCACTGCGAGCGGTACTGAAAACAGCATCGCAAACATCGCCGCTTTTATCGTTCCAAACGCAATAGGTACTAGGCTGAACTTAGCCTCAAAGTTATCGCTCGCCGAAGTCGATTGCCACACAAATTCAGGCTCAGGATACCCTTCGTACCACACATCTTGCCATAATGAAGACAATGAAATTTCCGGATAGGCATTGTCCACTTCCGCAACATTTAACGCATTATTTTGCCAAGTGATTAAGTAGCGTTCATTGTTAGACATTGCTGCGATTGCGGGCGCTTGATTGTACGCACGCTTAAACAACACCAGTTTTTCACTGGTTGTATAATGGCTTTGCAACGTGCCGTTGGTGTAAAAGCTATAAAATCCTTTTCGATGAGAATCCGGCAACAAATACTTAAGCTCTGATGCCAATTTAAAATCACGAATATGCGTTAACGTGCGTTTTTCTTCTTGCAGCGTATCAAACCATTGCGACACCCGACCATCGTTGTGCGTCACCAAAAGCGAGTAAGCACCAGCCAATAAGTCTATCGTACGAACGGAATGCTTCTTATCACCTTGAGTGAGATCGACCACCTCTCGCACAGCAAATTTACGTGCGGTTTTCTTTAACACGATCAACTCAGAGCCATCGCGCAAATAAAGCGTTTCACCGTCAGGTGTCAACAACATTTGCTGAGGCGTATTAAAGCCTGAAGAGAACGTAAAATCGATCGTTGTAGGAGGCGTACCCAAAGACGAAGCCACTTGCCAGCGAGCTTTCACTTCACCGCTTTGCTTCTGCCAAACAATCGTTGGTAAGGGCGTCGAAGCTGCAAATACAAACTGAGTCACAGGATCTTGAGGCGTACTTAGTGTCAGATCCATGCTGGTGTCTAGCTCAATCACTTCCGGAGGACGTGTATTTTCTCTCAATGTAGCATTAAATTCTGGCTTGAAAAGGTTCGCTTTACCCTGCCCATCAACAAATCCATACCAACCTAGCCCAGGAGCAGATTGAGAGAAAGCGACGGGTTTCTGGACGATTTGCTGTGTATACACCGCAGGTTTCGTAGGATCGTCCATCGACAAATATTGAATCTCACCACTTTGGGTTAGAACGAACGCGAGCTGAGCGTAATCATCCACTGAAATCGCAAGTGGTGTTTCAATATGAGTGGCTCGAATGGCTTGGTTGGTTTTGATCTCCGCATCAGAAAAAAGCGGAATGATCACCATGGCGAGGTAGACAAAGATCAAAATAAGCGCCGCGAGTACGCCGACACCACCGGATGTCACTGCAAGTCGAACTAAACGATCTTTTATCAGTCGTTTCTTATCTTTTTCCTGCAATGAAAACTCGGCTTGTGCCATTTATATCTCTACCTTTTTTGACTTAGTACTAGAATATGTCGTTAAGATGACAATTATATTACAGATCACATTAAACACCTGAAAAGAATACAACTCTTATGCAATGCGTGGTATGAAATAAATCTGTAATGAAAATCTCATAATGTTCTCACTCATCCATTTTTCCAAGATGAGTACGTAATACTTCACTTTTGGCTAGGTAAGGTTATGAGCGCAGAAAAACTATATATAGAAAAAGAGCTGAGTTGGTTGTCTTTCAACGAACGAGTATTACAAGAAGCTGCCGATAAAACCGTCCCTTTGATCGAACGTATTCGCTTTCTTGGGATCTTTTCCAACAATTTAGATGAATTTTACAAAGTACGCTTTGCGGACGTGAAGCGCAGAATCCTAATCAGCCAAGAGCGCGGTGGCAGTGATAGCCCTAAACGACTGTTAACCAAAATGCAGTCGAAAGCACTAAAGCTTAACGAACAATTTGATGAGCTTTACAGCGAGTTGATTCGAGAAATGGCGCGACGTCGCATTTTCTTGGTCAACGAGCAACAACTGGATGAATCGCAACAAAAGTGGATCGCGAAATACTTCCGTAGAGAGGTAATGCCGCATATCACTCCCCTCCTAATGAAAGACGAGATCGATGTTCTGCAATTTCTCAAAGACGAGTACGCTTACATCGCCGTAGAACTGCGTAAAGAAGAACATTACCAGTACGCTCTGATCGAAATTCCGACCGATCACCTTCCCCGCTTTGTGATGGTACCAGAACAGAAAGGAAAGCGTCGAAAAACCATCATCTTACTTGATAATATTATCCGCCACTGTTTGGACGAGCTGTTCAAAGGCTTTTTTGATTATGATGAGCTTAGCGGCTATGCGATGAAAATGACGCGTGACGCTGAATACGATTTACGCAATGAAATCGAGTACAGCTTGCTTGAACAAATGTCAGAGGGTGTCAATCAGCGACTGACAGCAAAGCCCGTTCGCTTCGTCTACGAACGCGATATGCCGCCTCAAATGTTAGAGTTTCTGTGTAACAAACTTAATATCTCTAACTACGATAATCTTATCCCCGGCGGACGCTATCACAACTTTAAAGACTTCATCGGGTTTCCAAATGTTGGACGAGAATATCTTGAAAATAAACCTCTCCCGCCAATGAAATGTGCCGATTTCGAAGGTTATGCCAACAGCTTTGACGCGATTAAAGCGAAAGATATTCTGCTCTATTATCCCTACCACACTTTTGACCACATTAGTGAGTTAGTGCGCCAAGCCTCCTTCGATCCCAAAGTACTTAGTATCAAGATTAACATTTATCGCGTCGCGAAAGATTCTCGCTTGATGAACTCTTTAATTGATGCAGTGCACAACGGCAAAAATGTCACTGTGGTCGTCGAACTGCAAGCTCGCTTTGATGAAGAAGCCAATATCGAATGGTCAAAAGTATTAACCGAAGCGGGTGTGCACGTCATCTTTGGTGCGCCTGGTCTTAAGATTCACTCAAAGCTACTGATGATTAGCCGCCGCGAAGGTGAAGAAATTATTCGCTACGCACACATCGGCACAGGCAACTTCCATGAGAAGACGGCACGAATTTATACCGACTTCTCCCTGCTTACGGCAGATCAAGAAATCACTAATGAAGTCCGTAATGTCTTCGGTTACATTGAGAATCCATACCGACCAGTGAAGTTCAATCACCTTATGGTATCTCCTCGTAATTCTCGAACCCAAATCTACCGCTTAATTGATAATGAAATTGCGAATGCCAAGCTAGGGAAAAAAGCCGCTCTTACGATCAAGGTCAATAACCTAGTCGATAAAGGCATCGTCAATAAGCTTTATGGAGCAAGTACTTCCGGTGTAAAAATAAACATGATCATTCGAGGTATGTGCTCATTAGTACCGGGCATTGAGGGGATCAGCGACAATATTCGCATCATCAGTATTGTTGACCGCTTTCTTGAGCACCCTCGCGTGGTGATCACCCACAATGATGGCGATCCGCAAGTTTATATCTCCTCCGCAGACTGGATGACAAGAAATATTGATCACCGTATCGAGGTAGCAGTACCAGTCCGTGATCCACGTTTGAAACAGAGAATTATTGATATAACGAATATCCATTTTACCGATACAGTAAAGGCTCGTTTGATAGATAAAGAAATGAGTAACGCTTACGTACCACGAGGTAATCGCAAAAAAGTTCGCTCTCAAATCGCTATCTATGACTATCTTAAAAATATAGAAAAGCAAACTAGAAAACAAAATTCAGATGTCTCAAATACTTGAACAAGATACTCGCTACATTGCCGCGATAGACCTCGGCTCAAACAGTTTCCATATGGTGGTGGCCAAAGTTGTCGGCAGTGACCTACAACTGGTTAGTCGTCATAAACAACGTGTTCGCTTAGCATCAGGACTCGACAGTGAATTGAACTTAAGTCACGCCGCAATGGAGCGTGCGCTAGAATGCTTAGCCATGTTCGCTGAGAGGCTGCAAGGGCTTGATGAGTCAAATGTACGTATCGCCGCCACACACACACTAAGACGCGCTAAAAATGCCCACCTTTTCATCGAGCGTGCGAAAGAAGTGATGCCTTTCCCAATAGAAATTATCCCTGGAGAAGAAGAAGCCCGCCTGATTTACTTAGGCGTCGCGCACACTCAAGTAGAATCCAACTCCAAACTAGTCATCGATATCGGAGGCGGCAGTACCGAGATGATTATTGGACAAGAATTTGAGCCTGAACTTCTCAACAGTAAACAGATGGGATGCGTCAGTTTTACAGAGCAATACTTTAAAAACGGCAAACTGTCAGGAAAAAACTTCAGCAAGGCGATGTTAGCTGCCGAACAAAAACTCGAGTCCATCGCTTCAACATATCGTAAAAAGGGCTGGGATATTGCTCTCGGCTCATCAGGAACCATCAAAGCGATTCAAGAAGTGCTAGTAGGATTAGGTTTTGAAGATGGCCTGATCACAGCGAATCGACTGGATACACTTATCGAAACTCTGTGTAAATTTGATTCAATTGAAGATATTGAACTGACTGGTCTAACAGAAGAACGTAAACCCGTATTCGCAGCAGGCGTAGCGATTTTGTCCGCGATTTTCAAAGCGCTTCGCATTGAGCAAATGTTTTTCTCCGATGGTGCTCTACGCGAAGGCCTGTTGTACGAAATGGAAGAACGTTTCGCACGCTCCGATATTCGCATGCGCACCACAGAAAATTTAGCCAACAAGCACCGAGTCGACTTAGAGCATGCCGCTCGTGTTAAGGGGCATGCACGTGAGATGTTATGTCAGGTACGCTCTGAACTAGGCATTAAGAAAAAGAGTGAGTTATTTGACTTACTAGAATGGGCAGCGTTGCTTCATGAAGTCGGATTAAGTATCAACTTGCGTAGTTTCCATCGCCACTCTTTTTATATTCTGTTGCACTCCACCCTACAAGGCTTCAACCGTGAGCAGCAATTAGTGCTTGCAACATTAGCTCGCTTCCAGCGTAAAGCGCTCAAATTGCAAGAACTACCAGATTTCAACCTCTATAAACAGAGTGACGTTATAAGCCTCATCAAAATATTACGACTTTCTATCGTATTAAATGGGCAGCGTAATGAAGATCCATTGCCTGATATCACCTTATCTATCAAAAATGACGAATGGATTCTCACATGCACAGATGAAGCATGGCTAGAAAACAATAAATTACTTCACGCGGATTTACAGGAAGAACAAGAACGTTGGGACAGCGCGAAGTGGACACTCACTTTCTGATCTCGTACAGTCCATACCTAAATAAAAAGTCGGCTTACAGGCCGACTTTTTTTAACTCTTCTTCTGCAAAGTCTGCCGTAATGGGCACATAACCATCTTTCTCAACCAACGCTTGTCCCTGAGCAGAAAAGATAAAGCGAATAAACTCAGCTTCAATTGGTGTTAATGGGTAATCAGGGTGCTTATTCACGTAAACATATAAGTAACGTGATAGTGGGTACTTACCACTAACAATATGTTCTCGCGTTGGAGTCACGTAGTCATTTCCCATTTTAGCCACAGGGACTAAGCGCACGCCTGCCACTCGATAACCGACACCGGAATAACCAATTCCACTGATGGTTGACGCTACAGCTTGCACAACTGACGCGGAGCCTGGCTGCTCGTTAACTCGAGTCTTGAAATCGCCGCCACACAAGGCATTGCTTTTGAAGTAACCATAAGTTCCAGAAACGGAGTTACGACCAAACAACTGTACGTTTCGCTTTGCCCACTGTGATTCAAGACCGAGTTGCTGCCAGTTTGTGACAAATTGACTTTCACCACAGCGCAGAGTTGCAGAAAACAAAGCATCTAACTGACTAAAGTTGAGCCCTTGAATTGGATTGTCTTGATGGACAAAAATACCGATAGCATCGATGGCTACCCTAAGCGCCGTTGGCTTGTAACCATGTTCACGTTCAAACGCTTCAACCTCTCTTAAACGCATAGGACGGCTCATGGGACCAAACTGAGCTGTTTGTTCGGTCAATGCTGGGGGAGCAGTGGAAGAGCCAGACGCTTGGACTTGCGCATTAATATTCGGGTAAATGGATTTAAACTCTTCCACCCAAAGTGTTGTCATGCCTGCAAGTGTATCGGATCCAACAGAGAGCAAATTCCCGACAATCCCAGTCGTTTTATGATAATTCGGCAATGGTTTATCTTGAGCGATAGCCATACCGGAACAAGCAAGAGCCAGGAGACTGAACACTTTTGCGACTCTTAATGCCATTATTTCACCACCAAACGTTCAGGCAATACAAAAGAAAACTTACTGCCCACGCCCACTTCACTGTGAATTTCCAAATGAGAATCATGGTGGCTCAGCGCATGTTTCACAATAGCCAACCCTAACCCACTCCCTCCGGTATCGCGTGATCTTGCTTTATCGACGCGATAAAAACGCTCAGTAAGTCGATGGAGGTGCTGAGGCTCTATACCATCACCACTATCCTCCACCTCTAAGCATGCGCCTTGAGAGGTCTGGAACCAACGAACATTAATGTTCGCGCCAGGCGGTGTGTATTTGACAGCATTATAAACGAGGTTAGAGATAGCACTACGTAACTGGTCATCATCGCCCAGTACGCGTAGGCTAGCATCAACATCAAATTTCAATTTATGTTGATTGTCCCCACTAAGGCTAACTGCCTCTTTTTCTAACACTTCAAGCATCGCAGGCACATTCACGACTTCCTCAAGTTCATGCATAGGTGCCGCTTCAATTTTAGATAGTGTCAGTAGTTGGTTCACCAAACTGTTCATGCGGTTGAGCTGCTCCGTCATGACACCATGAGCTTTGCTCCACATTGGACCCACGACCATATCAGGGTCTTCAGTCATCTCCAAATAACCTTGTAGCACCGTCATTGGTGTACGCAGTTCATGAGATACGTTGGCAAAGAAGTTGCGACGCATTCCCTCAAGTTGTTTTAATTGGCTCACATCACGCACTACCATCAAATGTTCACCTTCGGTATACGGTACGATACGTAGTTCTAGCATGCGTTCGACATTGAGTGGTGAACGCATTTCTAATGGCTCTGAGAAGTCTTTCTTGTTGAGGTACTTGATAAAATCAGGTGTACGAATGAGATTGGAGATAGGTTGACCTGAATCTTCTGGCCAATGGAAGCCCAGTAAGTGCTGAGCCAGCTTGTTGCACCAAACAATATTGCCTTCAGCACGGAATACCACTACCGCATCGGGTAGCGATTCTGCACCATTTCGGAATCGACGAATAAGATTAGTAAGCTCTTTTCGTTTGCGGCGTTGGCGCTGTTGTAAGCGATACAACCCATTGAACAAAGATTCCCAATTACCGCTACCAGATGGTGGCGTGAGGCGTTTTTCATCCCATAACCAAGAAGATAAACGTACTTGGTTATGCAAATGCCACACAAGCTGCAATGCCGTAGCAGCCAAAAGCAACCACGGCATATAACCGAATATCCAACCTACTATCACCCATGGGGTGTAAAAAAAAGCCAGCTCCCAGGCCAGCTTTTTCCACGTTAATCTTTCAACCACTCATAACTCCAGAAATGGTACCGATAAGCTGCGTGTTAATTTATGCCTTCGTCGAGAAGCGGTATCCAGCACCACGAACAGTTTGGATCAGCTTATCATGCCCTGCAGCTTCCAATGCTTTACGCAGGCGGCGAATGTGAACATCGACTGTACGGTCTTCGACATACACGTTGGTGCCCCAAACATTGTTTAATAGCTGCTCACGGCTGTATACGCGTTCTTGATGCGTCATGAAAAAATGAAGCATCTTAAATTCTGTAGGGCCCATGTCTAATGGCGCATCATTAGCCGTAACACGGTGCGATACAGGGTCAAGCTTCAATCCCTGTACATCAATTACATCTTCTAGTGCAGTCGGAGTAACGCGACGAATGACCGCTTTTAAGCGTGCAACCAACTCTTTAGGAGAGAATGGCTTAGTAATGTAGTCATCCGCACCAACTTCTAAACCACGCACTTTATCTTCTTCTTCACCACGAGCGGTAAGCATCACAACTGGAATGTTGCGCGTTAATTCCTCTCGCTTCATATGTTTGATGAAGTTAATGCCACTACCGCCTGGTAACATCCAATCCAGTAAAACTAAATCAGGGAAGGGTTCAGCCAGTTTGGTTACTGCAGTATCGTAATCTTCCGCTTCTACCGCTTGGTAACCTTTCTGCTCAAGTACGAAGCACAGCATTTCGCGAATAGGAGCTTCGTCTTCAACAACCAGAATCCTTCTAGACATAATTGAGTAACCTTATGTTCGTTGAGCTAATGAATTTAAGAGACAAAGCGCCTCTCTATGCATAAGCATTATCACTACCAATTATGACACTTTTGTGACCTTTGAAAACAAATTTTCATATAACTTTCTTTTGAGGTTCATTCGGATATTTTTCATTTCTATTAAGACATCAGCACAAAAATTCCCTATGATTAGTCCCTTGTCATCAAGCCTAGAGAAGATTTATGTGGTTTAAAAACTGTCTGGTATACCGCGTTAACCGCGAGGTTACTTTTAACGCCGAACAACTAGAAACTCAGCTGTCTGAATTCCGATTCACCCCGTGTGGCAGTCAAGACAAACAGAAATTTGGCTGGGTCAGTGCAATGGGTAGACATGGCGATATGATGACTCACGTGTCAGAAAACCGCATTCTGATTTGCGCCAAGAAAGAAGAGAAAATGCTACCTGCCTCTGTGATCAAAGAATCATTGAATGCAAAAGTAGAAGCAATGGAAGCGCAAGAAGGTCGTCCTCTGAAGAAGAAAGAGAAAGACAACCTGAAAGATGACATCGTAATGGATTTACTGCCGCGCGCATTCAGCCGCAGCAGCCACACTCACGTGCTCATCATGCCAAAAGAAGGTTTTATCCTTGTTGATGCAAGCAGCTATAAAAAAGCAGAAGATGTATTAGCATTGCTTCGTAAAACCATGGGTAGTTTACCTGTTGTTCCTGCTATTCCAGAAGTGGCGATTGAAACTACGCTAACCGAGTGGGTGAAAAGCGGTGACACACCTCAAGGTATCAGCATGATGGACGAAGCTGAGCTAAAATCCGTACTTGAAGAAGGTGGTGTGATTCGCTGTAAGAAGCAAGAGCTAACCACTGATGAAATCCGCAACCACATCGCTGCGGATAAAGTCGTGACAAAACTTGCGCTTAATTGGCAAGATCGTATTGAGTTCATTATGACGGAAGATGCAGGCATCAAACGTCTAAAATTCTCTGATGAATTGAAAGATCAAAACGATGATATTCCACGTGAAGATCAAGCAGCTCGATTTGATGCAGACTTCTCTCTAATGTGTGGAGAGTTCAGTGCTTTCCTTCCCAACTTATACGATGCGCTAGGCGGCTTAGCGAATCCTAACGCATAATATTGTATAAAGGTTAACCATAACGCCCTCACTTTTTTTGAGGGCGTTTTTCTATCTGAAGCACAATTACCCTAGTCACAGTTCACATTTTGACGTAAAATTTGCGCCCCATTTCCATTAGGTGGAATTGGCCTGACTTGTGATCAGATAAAAGAGAATTGAGCAATGACAACTGAGAAAGCATTCGTGCCTGAGCTACTATCTCCAGCGGGCAGCCTGAAAAACATGCGTTACGCATTCGCCTACGGGGCAGATGCAGTTTACGCTGGCCAACCTCGCTACAGCCTTCGCGTACGTAACAACGAGTTTAACCACGAGAACCTAAAAATCGGTATCGATGAAGCCCACGCCCTAGGCAAAAAGCTTTATGTGGTATGTAACATTCAACCACATAACTCGAAGCTAAAAACGTTCATCCGTGATCTTAAGCCAATCGTAGAGATGGGTCCTGACGCATTGATCATGTCAGATCCAGGCCTAATTATGATGGTTCGTGAAGCTTTCCCAGAAATGCCAATTCACCTTTCTGTACAAGCAAACGCTGTAAACTGGGCGACCGTTAAGTTCTGGGCAGCGAATGGCGTGGAACGTGTGATCGTTTCTCGCGAGCTGTCTCTAGAAGAAATCGAAGAAATTCGTGAGCATTGCCCTGAAACTGAGCTTGAAGTATTCGTTCACGGTGCATTATGCATGGCTTACTCAGGTCGTTGCCTACTTTCTGGCTATATCAACAAACGTGACCCTAACCAAGGCACTTGCACTAACGCATGCCGCTGGGAATACAAAGTTGAAGAGGGTAAAGAAAACGACGCTGGTGACATCGTAGAGAAATTCGACCCGACTGAAGCACAGCCTGTCGAAGTACAAGACGAGCGCCCTGAAACCACAATTGGTCGCGGCAAACCAACAGATGAAGTCGTTCTGCTTTCTGAAGCGCACCGTCCAGAAGAAAAAATGGCGGCTTACGAAGATGAGCATGGTACTTACATCATGAACTCTAAAGACCTACGAGCGGTTCAGCACGTTGAACGCTTAACTAAGATGGGTGTTCACTCATTGAAAATTGAAGGTCGTACTAAATCGTTCTACTACTGCGCACGTACCGCTCAAGTTTATCGTAAAGCGATTGATGATGCTGTAGCAGGTCGACCATTCGATGAAAGCCTAATGGGTACACTAGAAAGCCTAGCTCACCGTGGCTACACTGAAGGCTTCCTACGCCGTCATACACACGATACTTACCAAAACTACGATTACGGTTACTCAGTCTCTGATGCTCAACAGTTTGTTGGTGAATTCACTGGCAAACGTCGTGGTGACATGGCTGAAGTAGAAGTAAAAAATAAGTTTCTTGTCGGTGATAGCCTTGAACTGATGACGCCAAAAGGCAATATTGTTTTCACGCTAGAGGCAATGGAAAACCGCAAATCAGAGTCTATTGAAGACGCGAAAGGAAACGGTCACTTTGTATTCATTCCAGTACCAGCAGAGCTAGATTTAGAATATGGCCTATTAATGCGTAATCTAAACTCAGGGCAGGACACCCGTAACCCGACTGGTAAGTAACCATGGCCTTGCTCATTACTGATAAATGCATTAACTGCGACATGTGTGATCCCGAATGCCCCAATGGGGCAATCAGTATGGGAGAGAGCATTTTCGAAATTGATCCAGCGCTATGTACAGAGTGTAAGGGGCATTACGAAAAGCCGACCTGTCAGTCAGTGTGTCCAATTACAAAATGCATAATCACTGATCCGAACCATGTCGAAACTGAAGAGCAGTTGCTTGAAAAATTCGTGATTATTCAAGGGTTAGCATAAGAGCAATTAGGTTCAACTTTGACATCAAAGTTGAACCTTTTCTCAACCTGATTTTTCAATAGGGATAATATTGCAGAATAGCTCTTTTTCAAAATGATACTCTAGTCTCTCACGCCAATTCTCCGCTTGAGAAACAGGTATTAAATAAAAGTTTTCTCGGCTCGTATCAGTAACGAAAGCCATCCCATATTGCATCAGCTCATAATGCACATCATTAACAAAACCCGGATCAAGGCGTTGACGCCCAGTCAGGTGATTCACATCCTCTCGAGTCAAAGAGACTCCTTTAGTATCACTGCTAAATCTGTGTCTTAACCACTCTGCAAATTCTTTTGCACAAATCATAGTCATGGTTTTGTCCTTGATTTACTCTTCTAACAGGAAAAGGGCATATCCCTGCCTTACACACTTGTCTGCGTTGTTATCGCTTTTTAGCCAACTGACAGACATATTGCTAAGAAACCAGAGTATCGTGACGAAAGATCTTTTTCTAAACAGAGAAGTTACAACTTACCCATACTACAACTCTTTGTTTAATTTAGATTTCTATAATATGTCCCCAAAACTAATTGGGTTAGTTTTTGTATTGGTACTATTCAATGTAGACAAAAGTATGATGTTTCTCCAGTTTCATAAAAGAGATCACCAAGTACAGATAAACCTGAAGAGTAACACTAATTAGGATTGATAAGCGGCAAGCATTGAGGTGGAACGACTTTTTTTCGTTTGGGCTTAGAGGTTGTTTTTACCCGTTGAGGGGTATCAGTAGGTTTTGCTTTCGGGGCCCAACTTGCAAGCTCAGCACCGCAACCATCACCTACTGGAGGTGGTGCTTGATCAACACAATAGTCGCTCGAATCAGGACAAGATAACCTGACGTGAAAGTGGTAATGATGCCCCCACCATGGACGTACTTTACGTAACCAAGAACGATCTTTGCCGTTTTCTTGCAAGCAAAGTTGCTCCTTAATAACAGGATGTACAAAAATTCGTGCAACATCCTTACTTTTTGAAGCGTACCGAATTAGCTTAAAGTGCCGTTCTTCCCAGCGATGATTAAGTATGGAATAACCTTTTAAATCCACCACACTCATGGGCTTAGGAAGTTGTAATTCGTTATAAGAAAGCGGTTGGTCAGCAAGCCTTAACCAGATATCGATATCTAACCCGGTTTGATGACTAGAATGACCAGAGGAGAACCTTCCACCTCTAGGTAAAGACAAATCACCAATCAACAGAGTGGTGTTGAGATTTTGATGAGCTTTAAGCGCCAGATTTTCAATAAACTCTATCGTTTTAGGGTGCCCATAGTAGCGCTTCGTTTTACTACGTAAGACTTGATAACCAACGCCATCGAGAGGCAAGGGTAATGCACCATCTAAACAACCGTTAGCATAACTACCAATAGAGGAGGAAGAGTTTCGGGTAGGATTAACCGCAGACTCCCAAGGAGTAGAACATACTGAAGCTGAGAAACATAAACCCAAAGTTACAATGAAACTCAGCCTCATAGCCTTTAACCTTTAGTAGTGTTCGCCATTATCGTAATAAGCTTTAGGAGATAAGGCGGAAAAGATAACTGCAACATCAATATCGGCACCAGCGATAGCGCGCACTTGTTGCGTAATAAGCTTGGCAACTTCATCTTGCACTACCTGGCCACGGTCGAACCAAAGCACTTCGACAAAAGGATATGCAGCACTCACCTCACCCTCATTGAAAAACGTAGTGTAGATATACTCAAAAGTAAAATCCTCACGCGGACAGTCCATTAGAGGCTGAAGTTCATCCGTAAGGGGTTTTGATAATGCCTGAACAGCTTGTGGCTCTACAGCACGGAATCGAAAATGTGGCATAAACTTACTTCCTAATTATTAGCATCAATGCATGATGATAACAGGAACCAAGTCAGTAATCATCCAAGCCAATGTAACCACTGACCTTTCAATAGATTGTGAATCAGATGTGCTCGATAACGAAGAAAAAGCGTTATGAAAATTCGAAGGTAAAACAGAAAGAGCAAAGCGATACATCAACATTTAATAATTACATTACTAGAAAATAAAACTATCTGAAGCAAAGGTATGCCATATTCGTTGGATAAACATACACCTGACGTCGAAACTATACGTTAGGAATAAAAGAGCCCCTGACCTAAGCCAGAGCTTATGAACATGGGGGATAGGTGAAGTGGACCAATATCCCGGAGATATGAGCTTTCAATCCCCCCGATACTTTGGTATCAGAGGAATCGACAACTCTTCCAACTAGTCAGCTTCTCTTTTCTTCAGATGCAAAAAAGCCCCAGCATTACTGCTGAGGCTTTAGAGTATGGCAGGGGTGGAGAGATTCGAACTCCCAACACGCGGATTTGGAATCCGCTGCTCTGCCAATTGGAGCTACACCCCTGTAATTCGTGTTTATTGAGACGACGCTCAAATAAGTGGCGGAGTGGACGGGACTCGAACCCGCGACCCCCGGCGTGACAGGCCGGTATTCTAACCAACTGAACTACC
>NZ_JAWOQQ010000020.1:0-63202 GCF_033337405.1 Vibrio sp. YT-16 | reverse complement strand
GCCGACTACCGGAATCGAACTGGTGACCTACTGATTACAAGTCAGTTGCTCTACCTACTGAGCTAAGTCGGCACACTTTATTCTTTGTGCTTTTGTCCGTGTTATAACATTTCGTTAAGACACCAACAAATCAAATTGTGGTGCCCGGAGGCGGAATCGAACCACCGACACGAGGATTTTCAATCCTCTGCTCTACCGACTGAGCTATCCGGGCAACGGAGCGCTATTAAACGGATTTTCCCGCGTTGCGTCAACCACTTTTTTTAAATAATTTCAAAAAAGTGGTTGTTCGAACGCTTTTTATTCAACTGTCACTACAAAGTTTGCTTCGAGTTAAATTCCTTTTTGAAATTTGTAACTTTTTCTAGGTAGCGACGCGCTTCTGCGTTCGGGTGTTTCTTGGTTAACGCCCAATAAACTTGGTTGGGTTGCAATGAATTAAGATCTTGCATTGCGCGTTTGCGATCACTGCGATGAAATGTGTTTAAAACTCCTCCAGTACCGCCATTGTAAGCTGAAATCATGCTGTACTCGAGAGAGGTAGGGTGGCGGACTTCTCTTAAATAACGATTTTTTAAGATATAGAAATACGCAGTACCGGTATCTATGTTGTTTTCTGGATTAAACAAATATTCAGGGCTTGGTTGGCCCGAGCGCTTTTTCACGAGTTTGAACACATCTCGTCCCGCTGTTTTAGGTACAACTTGCATTAGGCCATACGCATTTGCCCAACTTACCGCGTATGGGTTGAAACTGCTCTCGGTTTTAATAATGGCGTATATCAAGTCTTCTGGAATGTCGTATTTCTTGGAAGCTCGACGCACGATATCGGCGTATTGGTAGCTGCGAGTTGAAAAGTGGTCTTCAACCATGGGAATTTCGACGTAATACGCTTTCTTGAAATCTACATTTTTGGTTTTTATTTTATTTGCGATGAGGTATTCCGCAAATCGGTTTGCCCGCCAAGACCATTGAATTGGCTTATTGTCTTGGTCGACAACTTGTTTATACAGGAATGGTTGCCCCTCTAACGTGATACCTTTAGAGGAGAATAAGTCGACGTGCGCGGGATCGTCTGGTGTTAATAAGGTGGTGACAATCGCGTCTTTTAGGTGTTTTTGGGGCTCGGTCGGTGATACGGTCTCTATCGTGATCACGCCTTTGCGAAAGTCGACCTCGGCGCGGCTAAGGTAGTTATCGATGTACTTAACGTAATTACTCTTGCCAGCGTACTTGATTTCTTTTTTACCCCAGCGCTTTTGAATATTGCCTGAAAAGCTATTGATTAAGGCATCTAGCGCCGCAGTATCTTTTTCAAATTGTCCTGGTAGCTCAGCTAAGTTATTGGCAAAACGGTTTGTTGGCTCGTAGTTGACGTCATAAATCTTTTCGACGAATTCACGGCTACAGCCTGCCATTAAAAGTGCGGCAGCAATAAAGACAATTTTTTTCATAAGTATCAGAGTTATTGAAGGTAATAGAAAAATGACACCACAAATGGTTGTGATGTCATTGTTTAACTCAAGCGACTTTATTCGCTCGGCGGTGTGTAACCTTCGATATGAACGTCTTTTCCTTCAAAGAGGAAATTTACCATTTCTGTTTCGATCAGTTTGCGGTGTTCTGGATCCATCATGTTGAGTTTCTTCTCGTTGATCAACATGGTTTGTTTGTGTTGCCACTGAGCCCACGCTTCTTTCGAGATGTTGTCGAAAATGCGTTTACCTAGTTCACCAGGGTAAAGTTGAAAGTCTAGACCTTCGCCTTCTTTCTTTAGTCGAGCACAAAATACAGTGCGGCTCATAATGACTCCTTGTATTCAATTAACGAAGTTCGTGGGGTAGCGTTTCCAGCAATAGTTTTACTGGCGCGGCTAAACCGACTTCTTCAGGTTTAGATAAGTTATACCAAAGACCTTTGTTGCCTTCCATTATCACGTCCGGTTGCTTTGATAAATCAATCAAAATTGGCGTGATATCTAGGTGGTAATGGCTGAATGTATGACGAAAGGTAATCAGTGTTTGCTTCTGTTTGATATTGCTGGCTTGAATGCCGCGTTGATCCAGTAGCAATTCAATGTCGCTTTCTGCATCCACATGTTCGGTTTGTGGGAAGCAGAATAAACCACCCCAAATGCCTGTTTGTGGTCTTTGCTCCAACCACACCTCATGACCATTTTCGGTGTTGTGGTGAAGCATCACGAAACGAGTTTGCTTTATTGGTTTATCTTTCTTCGGTTTTTTGCCCGGGTAGTCGAGCACATTACCTTGTTGTTTTGCCACACACAGATCAGCAACAGGGCAGAGGCTACATTTGGGTTTGCTGCGAGTGCAGACCATTGCGCCCATGTCCATCATTGCCTGGTTATACTTATCTACATCCGTTTGTGGGGTATGCGTTTCGGCAATTTCCCACAGCTGGTTTTCAACCTTTTTTTGTCCTGGCCATCCTGCAACTGCGAAACAGCGGGATAGGGTGCGCTTCACGTTACCATCAAGAATCGCGTGTGGTTGTTTATACACAGACGATAAAATGGCGGCAGCGGTAGAGCGACCAATCCCCGGTAGGGCGTTCATTTTCTCTATATCAAGAGGAAACTCACCATTGTATGTAGAGGCGACCTCTTGTGCTGCTTTGTGAAGGTTACGGGCTCGGGCGTAATACCCTAAGCCAGTCCAAAGGTGTAGGACTTCATCTTGCTCAGCATTGGCAAGATCGATCACGGTTGGAAAGCGCTCCAAGAAACGTTGGTAATACGGAATAACCGTAGTGACCTGAGTTTGCTGAAGCATAATTTCAGACAACCAGACACTGTATGCGGTCTTATTTTGTTGCCACGGAAGATCTTTTCTTCCATATGCGTCATACCATTCTAGGATGGCACTGGCGAAAGGTGTCACGACTTGCTCTGTATTCTATTATTGGTTAGGTGCAAAATTGCACCACATAATGGACAAGAAGTACAACGGATAAACAGTAGGGATATAAAGAGGTGTGTCGTTGCTTTTGGGTTGCCATAGACCAAGAGCTCAACAAATACTTGCACCTAAGTAAATTCTTTGGATAATCCCCGCTTTGATTAATCAATGTGCAGGCAAAATCAATGAGTGAAGTAACCACTAACGAATACAACGAAGACGGAAAGCTGATCCGCAAAATCCGCAGCTTTGTACGCCGTGAAGGGCGTTTGACTAAAGGTCAAGAGAGCGCGATGAATGAATGCTGGCCTACGATGGGTATTGACTTCAAAACTGAACTTCTCGATTGGAAAGAGGTGTTTGGCAACGATAACCCAGTAGTGCTTGAGATCGGTTTTGGTATGGGTGCTTCATTGGTTGAAATGGCAAAGAACGCGCCAGAGAAAAACTTCATCGGTATCGAAGTTCATAGCCCAGGCGTTGGTGCTTGTCTTGCCGATGCTCGCGAAGCGGGAATTACTAACCTGCGTGTAATGTGTCACGATGCGGTAGAAGTATTCGAACACATGATCCCAAATGGCAGCTTATCGACACTGCAATTGTTCTTCCCAGACCCTTGGCATAAGAAGCGTCACCACAAGCGTCGTATTGTTCAATTAGGCTTTGCGGAAATGGTGCGTGAGAAGCTTATCCCTAATGAAGGTATTTTCCACATGGCGACCGACTGGGAAAACTACGCAGAGCACATGATTGAAGTGATGAACCAAGCGCCAGGTTTCGAAAACATTGCTAAAGATAGTGATTTCGTTCCTCGTCCAGACGATCGCCCGCTAACGAAGTTTGAAGCTCGTGGTCACCGTCTTGGTCACGGTGTTTGGGATATCAAATATAAGCGTATTGCGTAACCAGAGGAGTTCATGGGATGTACCATTACGCGATATTAGCGAATCCGGGTCATAACCGAATTTACTTTGATAGCGCAATGACCATTGCCTGTTCTGAACTAAAAGCAATTTTAGCTTCACAAGGCGTGGATGTGACAGAAATTGGTAGTAAAGACGTTGGCTTACCTGCTGCGTTGGTGTTTTCTTGTCAGGAAGCGCTAACCGATGAGCAGGCGCGAAGAATCGCAGCCTCTTCGATTTACTATGCGCTATTTGAAGTGCGCGAAGATGGTTTACTTCGACCAGTTCAAGCGCCCGTATTTAACACTTTCCCGGAAAGCATGAGCCAGATTTTGCGCTACACCGGGAAAACAAATGAGCAGTTTACCCGTTTGATGGTGAATATCGGCATTAGTGCGTCCAATACGGGAAGTGAACAACTGACCTTAATGGATCCAATGTGTGGTAAAGGTACAACCTTATTTGAAGGCTTGATCCACGGTTTGAACGTGGTAGGGGTTGAGATCAACGCCAAGTGGGTGCAAGAGATCCAGACCTTTATTGTTAAGTTCATGAAGAATGGCCGCTTTAAGCACAAAGTGAGCAAAGAAAAGCGCACTGCGGGTGGCAAGAAAGTGGCGGATGGTTTCGTGGTTGAAGCTGCAGCAAATAAAGAAGATTACAACCAAGGCAATCTTCAGTTTATGAAGCTGTATTCGGCTGATACTCGTATCGCTGATCAAGTCGTGAAAAAGAACTCAGTTGATGTGATGGTGTCTGATCTGCCTTATGGCGTGCAGCACGGCAGCAAAAATGCCAAGGACAGCAAACTGAACCGCAGCCCACTAGAGCTTTTAAAAGAGGCTCTGCCTGCATGGAAAGTGGTATTGAAAAAGCAAGGTTCAGTGGTGTTGTCTTTCAATGAATTCACATTGAAATGGAAAGATGTCGCGGCATTATTTGAAGAGCAAGGTTGGAAGGTACTTTCAGAAGAGCCTTACATCGGTTATCTTCACCGTGTTGATCAATCTATCAACCGCAATATTATTGTGGCAGTAAAACCATAATCGACTTGAGTCGAACGAACCCTATGGAAAAGCCAACGACACGTTGGCTTTTTTTACCTCTGAGCTCAACGAGTTCTCTTGTAAATAGAAGGTAGAGAATGAAACCGACAGTGGAAATTTTGACAGATATTTTGGCGGAAGTACGCCCTTTAATCGGCCAAGGTAAAGTGGCTGATTATATTCCTGCTCTGGCAAAAGTACCCAGCAACAAGTTAGGTATTGCGGTATACACCAACGAAGGTGAGGTTATTAAGGCGGGTGATGCCGATGAACCTTTCTCTATCCAATCTATTTCAAAAGCATTGAGCTTGACGTTAGCGATGTGCTTGTACAAGCAAGAAGAAATTTGGTCTCGAGTGGGAAAAGAGCCTTCGGGGCAGGCATTTAATTCGCTAATCCAGCTAGAAATGGAGCAAGGTATTCCTCGTAATCCATTTATAAATGCTGGAGCGATAGTAGTGGCGGATTTGTTACAAACTCGCTTATCTGCGCCTCGTCAGCGCCTGTTGGAGTTTGTGCGTCAGCTTTCTGGTGATACCCATATTGTGTATGACAAAGTCGTTGCGGCATCCGAAATGATGCATGGTGATCGTAATGCGGCGATTGCATATCTCATGCGTTCGTTTGGCAACTTCGAAAATGAAGTGATTCCAGTACTACAAAACTACTTCCACGCTTGTGCGCTGAAGATGAGTTGCGTCGATTTGGCTAAAACGTTTAGCTATTTAGCAAACAAGGGCACATCGGTACAAACGGGTAAGCCTGTAGTTTCTCCTGTGCAAACCAAACAACTTAATGCACTGTTAGCAACGTGTGGCTTGTATGATGGCGCGGGCGAGTTTGCTTATCGCGTTGGAATGCCTGGTAAGTCTGGTGTTGGTGGTGGCATTATCGCGGTAGTACCTGGTGAAATGACCATTTCAGTATGGTCTCCAGAGCTTGATCCTTCAGGTAACTCGCTTGCGGGTACTAAGGCGCTTGAGCTGCTCTCAGAGCGAATTGGCCGTTCAATTTTCTAATGTGGAAATGTGTCAACCTTATTTAGGACGGCACAGTTTCTAAATAAAAAGCCTCTCAATTGAGAGGCTTTTTTTGTTTTGGGGTTGCGTTAGTCTTCGCTTTCTTCGGCCATAAAGGCTTCGAGCAAATCATTAAGGAAGAGCTTCCCTTTTTCAGTAATTTGCCAGTGGGTAGGCGTTTCATTCAGGTAGCCCATTTCTATCGCCCAGTCGATGGTTTCTTGAATCGTACTGAGCGGTAAGCTCGTGGTGTCCACATAATCTTGCTTCGGACAGGCTTCGATTAAGCGGAATCGGTTCATAAAGAACTCGAATGGACGATCTTCATCCGCGACGACATGTTCTGTATGCAGATAAGGTTTGACCATATTTTGATAAGCCGCTAAATAGCCTCGCGGGTGTTTTACCTTTGTCGTTCGAATAATACGTCCGTCGGTAAAACTGAGTTTGCCATGAGAGCCACAACCGATACCAAGGTAATCACCAAAGCGCCAGTAGTTGAGGTTGTGCTGACACTGATAGCCCGGCTTGCTGTAACCGGAGATTTCATATTGCACATAACCCGCGGCTGCAAGTTTTTGGTGTCCGAGCTCGAAAATATCCCACAAGTCATCATCGTCAGGTAGCGTTGGTGGCTTGTAGTAGAACATGGTGTTTGGTTCGATGGTCAGCTGATACCAAGACAAGTGCGGCGGTGCCAACTCAATCGCTTTGTCCAAATCTGCCAAGGCTTGTTCGATGCTTTGATCAGGTAAGCCGTGCATGAGATCGAGGTTAAAACTGTTCAAACCGATTTGGTGCGCCAGCTTAGCAGCATTGACGGCTTCGTCTTGGCCGTGAATGCGCCCCAAACGCTCAAGCTTTTGTTGCTCAAAGCTTTGCACGCCGATAGAGATACGCGTTACACCAGCTTTGCGGTAGCCAACAAAACGCTCTGTTTCGATGGTGCCTGGATTCGCTTCCATGGTGATTTCGATTTCAGGCTTGAACGGAATACGCGCTTCAATGCCCTTAAGTAGACGCTCGATGCCTTCTGCCGAAATCAAACTCGGCGTACCACCACCAATGAAGATTGAATGCAGTGGACGTGGCGCTTCGTTAAGTCGGTATTTCTCAATGTCGGTATCCAAATCTTCTAAAAGGGCACTGATGTACTCTTCTTCTGGAATCTCGGTTTTGAGCGCGTGAGAGTTAAAGTCGCAATACGGGCACTTTTGCACACACCACGGGATGTGTACATACAAGCTGAGTGCTGGGGGCGTTAACATGGTCTAATTCGCTCGTGATTACTGAGACACTTGCTCAGACAGTTGAGCAAACAACGACTTGAGCGCTTTACCGCGGTGAGACAGTTGTTTTTTACGTGCAGGTTCAAGTTCGGCTGACGCACAGTTGTCTTCAGGAACAAAGAAGATTGGGTCGTAGCCAAAACCATTTTCACCGTGAGCTTCAGTTAGAATGCGACCTTCCCATTTACCGTGGCAGACGATAGGCGTTGGGTCGTTCTCGTGACGCATGAGGACTAATACACAGTGGAAACGTGCTGTACGCTCTGCTTCTGGTACGCCTTCCATTGCCGCTAGCAATTTTTCTAAATTCTCTTGATCAGATGCGCTCTCGCCTGCGTAACGTGCAGAGTAAATGCCCGGAGCGCCTTTTAAGAAATCGACTTCTAATCCAGAGTCGTCTGCAATGGCAGGAAGCCCTGTTTCTTGTGCGGCATGGCGAGCTTTAATGATTGCGTTTTCAATGAAAGTTGTACCCGTTTCAGCTACTTCCGATACATTGAATTCACTTTGCGCTAATACTTCAAAGCCGAAGTCAGACAATAAATCTGCCATTTCACGAACTTTGCCTTGGTTACCAGTTGCTAGCACAATTTTTTTCATGGGAATCTCTTTTAATAGTGATAGAGGAGAACAAATCGTTCTCCTCTAGATATTCTTTAACTAATAAGTGGTTTTTAGCCTGCTTAGATCCAAAAACTTTTGGAACATCACAACCCAATTACTCTTCAACATAAAACTTCTGGGTGAATTTAAGCTTACCTGAGCCTTTGTTTCCAGCTTTTACGTCAATATCGAAAGTAAAAGTTTCTTCGTGGGTAATTGGCAGTTCGGCTAAATAGTATATCGCATTGCCTTCTTTGACTTCACGAAAGGTCAAGGTCTGAGTTTGGCCGATAAGGTTCTTCGCGCGTCCAGCAATTTTTGCTTCTAATGCTGGCTTACCCAATGAAGCTCTATCTAACACGCTAATATTAACCACAGCGAGGTATCCATTACGTTTGATATCGTAGCTACGTGCGACTTTGGGTGTTAGGAATGTTGAGTTAAACGCGACATAGTGTACTTCGATATCTTTCATATTTTTAAACTGATCGGCGAAGCTTGGTAACGACAACAGGCTAATCAGTAATGCGGTAATCCATTTGCTCATTGTTACTTCCTCAAAGCACTTGTTATAAAACAACCATAGCTGCAATTTTACCTTGGTCAGGGGGGTAAAAAATGCGTACTCAGTCGTTGGTATTAGTAAGTGTGGTTCAAAATCGTAAATAAAAAGCCATCATAAGATGGCTTTAATTTCTGTCGGTATCTGGGTAGGCGATTCTATCCGAATTTGTTTGTGCCGTCCTAATTCACCTTTTTCTATGTGAACCAAGCCCTTAGCGATTTTAAACTGCTTGGCTAAGAACTTAGTTAGGTGTGCATTAGCTTTGCCATCGACAGGTGGAGCAGTAATGGCGATTTTTAGCTCTTCACCATGCAAGCCAACGATTTTATCGCGGCTAGCTTTAGGTTGAATATAGAGCTTCAGGATGATGTCCTCACCATCTTGCCAAACTGCAGCTGACATTATAGCTGGAACCAAATTGGACCAATGATATCGCCCATTAAGAAGTTCGCGAACTGCAAGCCGATAAATAACACCAGTACGCTTAAATCAAGACCACCAATAGCCGGAAGAATACGACGGATTGGAGCGCACATTGGCTCGGTCAGTTGATGGAATACGTACTCGATAGGGCTGCGGCCTTGGCTTACCCAGCTCAAAATTGCACGGATCAATAGTACCCAGAACAATAGGCCACCTGCGGCTTTGATTAATGATAATAAGCCCAAGAATAAGAAGTCAGCGCTGAAAGAGACGGAACCGTTCGAAGCTATTAGGATAAGCACGACAAATTTAAGCACACACAACACGTAGGCAAACAACACGGTTGCTAGGTCAATATTCCCCACGGAAGGGATAACGCGGCGCAATGGACCAATGACCGGCTGAGTCGCTTTTACTATGAATTGCGAGAATGGGTTGTAGAAGTCTGCGCGCGCAGCTTGCAACCAAATTCGCAAAATTACGACCATGATGTACAGGTCAAATAGGGTTGAGATGAGAAAACTCATTGAATTCATAAGGTACCCTTAACAAGTGATGGATGATACTAAACGGAGTTCATCCAAATAATTAAAACAGTTTTTCCATTTCTTCCGCGCGAGCCACAGCAGCTTGCATGGCTTTAGCGACAATATCTGAAAGTTGATGTTCGTTGAATGTACGCAGTGCTTCTGCCGTTGTCCCACCTTTCGATGTTACGTTCTCACGCAGGGTTGATAGCTCAGTTTCTGGGTTGCTAACCACCATACTGGCCGCGCCCAGTGCAGCTTGCTGAACCAATAGTCGAGCGGTCTCTTTATCAAAGCCTTGCGCAATCGCTTCTGCTTGCATCGCTTCCATAAACAGGAAGAAGTATGCTGGAGCACTGCCCGCTGCGGCAATCACATTATTGATGCCAGACTCTTGCTCAACCCAGCATACTTTACCGACCGCTTCCATTAACTCTGCGGCAAAAGCTTTGTCGTGCTCGGTTACATGAGTTGGTGCGAATAACCCACTCATACCCAACCCAAGTTGTGATGGCGTATTTGGCATAACACGAACCAAGTTCAATTTGGTGGCTAGCATATCATCCAATCGTGAACAGTTGATGCCTGCGGCAATAGAAATCACCAGTTTATTAGTGAAATCGATCGATTGCAGTGGTTTACAGACATCAGCCATCATTTGCGGTTTTACAGACAATACCACCACATCCGCCTCGGTCGCAGCTTGGATGTTATCGCTGGTGGTACGGATGCCAAAATCTTGTTCTAGCAGAAGGCGGCGAGCCTCTGAAGGAGCCGTCGCGGTAATGTTTTGCGCTGGGTATCCGTTAGCAACCAAGCCGGAAACAATGGCTCTCACCATGTTGCCAGCACCAATGAAGGCGATTTTTTTATGTTCCATTTGTCTGATTTCCATCATGATATTTAGAATTTGTTGTGCGCTCAGGTGTATAATGGCGCCGCTGTTACTTACTGCTCCTATTGGCGAGTAAGATGATTGCGCATTTACGCTCTAACGATTGACGACATAACTTATGTCGCGAGTGAGCGTTTTGTTGATTTAGCTGTAGTCTCGTGCGCCGAAAATAGCGGTTCCAATACGAACCATTGTACTACCAGCTTCGATTGCAGCGGTCATATCACCACTCATTCCCATTGATAATGTATCGATTTCTGGGAACTGTGCTTCGAGTGTTTGCTTCAACGTAGCCAACTTCTGAAATTCACGGAGTTGTGATTCGTAGTCAGACACGTTGGCAGGAATCGACATCAACCCTCTTAAAGTGAGGTTGGGTAGGCGAGAAATCAACTCCGCCAGCTCGAATACTTCCGCTTCAGTGACACCAGACTTAGATGCCTCACCACTGGTGTTAACCTGAATCAGAACTTGTAGCGGTTTAAGTTCGCTTGGCCGCTGATCATTCAGGCGTTGAGCAATCTTGGTTCGATCGATGGTGTGAACCCAATCGAAATGTTCAGCAACAAGTCGCGATTTATTCGATTGAATCGGGCCAATGAAGTGCCATTCGATTCGATTATCTGGATAATGCTCGGCAAAGTGCTGAACTTTACTGACGCCCTCTTGAACGTAGTTTTCACCAAAGGCGGTTTGTCCCGCTTGGTAGGCTTCGAGAATTGCCTCGACAGGTTTAGTTTTGCTTACCGCTAGAAGTTGCACTGACTCTGGAGTTCGACCACATTTTTGCTCGTCATATCGAATTTGAGAGGTGATATGTTCAATATTTTGTTGAATACTACTCATAGCTGTACTTTAGACTTAAGGATTTTAAATGGATATCACTGAGTTACTGGATTTTAGTGTAAAACATAATGCCTCGGATCTACATCTTTCTGCAGGTGTCCCACCAATGGTTCGTATTGATGGGGATGTGAGAAAACTAGGTATTCCAGCGTTTACACACCAAGAAGTGCATCGTTTGGTTTTCGAAATCATGAACGATGCCCAACGCAGTGAGTTCGAAGAAAAACTCGAAGTCGATTTCTCTTTTGAGTTGCATAACGTTGGCCGTTTCCGTGTCAACGCCTTCAACCAATCCCGCGGTTGTGCGGCAGTATTCCGTACCATTCCAAGTAGCATTCCAACTCTGGAAGAGCTAGAAGCGCCAGAGATCTTCAAAAAAATTGCGAATGCTGAAAAAGGCTTAGTTCTGGTCACTGGCCCAACAGGTTCAGGTAAATCGACGACCTTAGCAGCCATTGTTGACTACATTAACCGTAATCACAACAAGCACGTACTCACAATTGAAGATCCGATTGAATTTGTTCACAACAACAATAAATGTTTGATCAACCAGCGTGAAGTTCACCGTGACACCCATAGTTTCCAAAATGCTTTGCGTAGTGCATTGCGCGAAGACCCAGACGTTATTCTGGTTGGTGAGATGCGTGATAAAGAAACCATCAGCCTTGCCTTAACGGCGGCAGAAACGGGTCACTTAGTTTTCGGGACGTTGCACACCAGCTCGGCGGCAAAAACCATTGACCGTATTATCGATGTGTTTCCTGGTAGTGATAAAGATATGGTCCGCTCGATGCTATCTGAGTCCCTTCGTTCGGTTATCGCGCAAAAGCTTCTGAAGCGTAATGGTGGTGGCCGTATTGCATGCCATGAAATTATGATGGCAACGCCTGCGATTCGTAACTTGATCCGCGAAGACAAAGTCGCGCAGATGTATTCGATCATTCAAACAGGTGCGGCTCACGGCATGCAAACCATGGAGCAAAATGCTCGTCAGTTAATGGCGCAAGGCATGGTTGCCCGTGAAGAGGTCGATAGTAAGATCGGATTAGAAGTGCAGCAATTCTCGTAACGTTCATACAGATAATGGTGAATACGGAAGATGGATCTAGATAAATTTCTCGAAGGCATGCTGGCGCTGAAAGCGTCGGATCTTTACATCACGGTTGGAGCGCCAATTCTATTTCGTGTGGATGGCGAATTGCGTCCGCAAGGGGAAAAACTCACCGAGAGTGATGTGGCTGCATTACTCGATAGCGCTATGGAACCAGATCGGCGTCAGGAATTTCGTAAAAGTCGCGAGTCGAATTTTGCCATTGTGAGAGATTGTGGTCGCTTCCGTGTGAGTGCCTTTTTTCAACGCGAGTTACCAGGCGCAGTGATTCGTCGTATTGAAACCAATATTCCTACTTTTGAGCAGTTAAAGTTACCGTTAGTGTTGCAAGATTTGGCGATAGCTAAGCGTGGTTTGGTGCTGGTGGTCGGTGCTACTGGATCGGGTAAATCGACCACCATGGCGGCGATGACAGGCTATCGAAACAGCAATAAAACCGGGCACATTTTGACGGTCGAAGATCCGATCGAATTCGTGCATGAACACAAGCGCTGTATCGTGACTCAACGCGAAGTTGGGTTAGATACGGAAAGCTATGAAGTTGCGCTTAAAAACTCGCTGCGCCAAGCACCAGATATGATTTTGATTGGTGAGATCCGTAGCCGTGAAACAATGGAATACGCGATGACCTTCGCCGAAACGGGTCACCTGTGTATGGCAACGTTGCACGCCAACAATGCAAACCAAGCTTTAGAGCGCATTCTTCACTTGGTACCGAAAGATCAAAAAGAACAATTCTTGTTCGATTTGTCGATGAACCTAAAAGGCGTGGTTGGTCAGCAGCTGATCCGAGATAAAAATGGGCAGGGACGTCATGGTGTATTTGAGATCTTGCTAAATAGCCCACGTGTGTCGGATTTGATTCGTCGCGGAGATTTACATGAGTTGAAGTCAACCATGGCTCGCTCAAATGAGTTTGGTATGCTGACGTTCGATCAATCTCTTTATAAGTTAGTGATGCAAGGTAAGATCAGCGAAGAGGATGCACTACATAGTGCCGACTCGGCAAATGATCTGCGCTTGATGTTGAAAACGCAGCGTGGTGAAGCATTCTCTACGGGCAGTTTGGCAAACGTTAAGATCGATATGGATTAATCCAATCCAGAAACAAAAAAGGTTGGCAGAAGCCAACCTTTTTTCATTGTGCTTGAAGTGTTTACTCACCCCAAAGGGCTTCAAACCAGCTTTCTAGAATCACCACCGCTGACTGGCAGTCAACATTACCTTTCGATAGGGCTTTGTAGCCGCCCATGCTGAACAACTCCGCACGAGCTTCTGCAGTAGATAAACGCTCATCATGCAGTTCAACTGGCAATCCGTATCGGCCTTGCAGACGCTTAGCAAATTTTCGTGCACGAGGGGTTATGGTCTCAAGGTCTTTACCATGCAGATCGGTCGGTAAACCGACCACTAGCAAATCTGGTTGCCACTCTTTGATTTGCTTTTCGATATCGTCCCAGTTTGGAATACCGTCATTGGCTTTAAAGGCTTTTAATGGGGAAGCTGTACCAGTAATTTCTTGGCCAATAGCGCTACCAATGCTTTTGGTTCCAAAGTCAAAAGCCATAATTGTGCGTGACATAAGGTGTCTCTATCTAATGTAACTGTATATTTGGACTAAGCATGTCCAGAGTCTGCTGAAAGGTGACTTGGGTCGATGCCCAGCTTTTCGACCGCTTTCTTCCAACGCTCGTTGATTGGTGTATTAAAGATAATTTCAGGCGTTGCTTCAATGGTGAGCCAAGAGTTTTCGACCAGCTCACTTTCTAATTGGCCTGCACTCCAACCGGAGTAGCCAAGTGCCACTAAGTAATCACTTGGTTCTGCTTCTGTTCCTAACACCGACAGAATATCACGCGAAGTGGTTACCGCGAGGTCATCGGTCATTTGGACGCTGGACTCGTAGTAATCTTTGGGTTTATGCAAAATAAAACCACGATCTTCCGAGATTGGGCCGCCATTGTAGACTGGTCTATCTAGACTGGCTTCAAATAGGCGCGGGTGTACTGGCTGAACTTCCACCTGCTTGAGCATGTTGCCGACGGTGATATCAACAGGAGCATTGATCATCAGCCCCATAGCGCCGTCTTCGTTGTGCTCACAAACGTAGATCACGCTGTTTTGAAAGTACGGATCTTTCATCCCAGGCATGGCAACCAAAAAGTGATTTGTGAGATTCATACTCATACTGACCCTTAACTCTCGTAAATGCCCTTAAGCAAACATCATACAATTTACCATCTAGGTATGTGCATGAGTTTGCTTAAGTTAATGTACTACGCTCTCTATTAACTGTAATACAGTTTGAGTTATTCGCCTTTTACTCGACGTTCAATCGCATCCATCAGCTTGCCTGTGATTGAGATATCAAAAGCTGCTTCAATTTCGCGAATACAGGTTGGACTGGTGACGTTGATCTCTGTTAGCTTGTCGCCAATTACGTCAAGGCCAACAAAGATAAGGCCTTTTTCTTTCAGTGTCGGAGCAACGGTTTGCGCAATTTTGAGGTCGGTTTCGCTTAGCGGACGAGCTTCACCAGTACCACCAGCGGCTAGGTTGCCGCGCGTTTCGCCTTTAGCAGGAATGCGTGCTAGACAGTAAGGCATAGGTTCGCCATCTACCACTAGGATACGTTTGTCACCGTTGCTGATGTCTGGCACGAAGGTTTGTGCCATTGCGTAGTTTTGACCGTGGTTAGTCAATGTCTCGATGATCACAGAGACGTTTGGATCGTTTTCTTTCACACGGAAGATGGACGCGCCACCCATACCATCAAGCGGTTTCAGGATGACATCACCATGTTTTTCACGAAATTCTTTAATTTTCTCTGCTTTTCGCGTCACGATAGTTGTAGGTGTCAGCTCTGGGAACCATGCTGTAAACAGCTTTTCGTTACAATCACGTAAGCTTTGAGGCTTGTTAACGATCAGTGCACCTTGTTCTTCTGCACGCTCAAGGATGTAAGTCGCGTAGATGTATTCAGTATCAAACGGAGGATCTTTACGCATTAGCACCGCGTCTAGCTCAGACAGTTCGATAGTTTGCTCTGATTTGAACTCGTACCAACCGTTTGGATCTTCTTTTAGTTCCACCACTTTAGTATCTGCAATGGCAACGCCTTGATCGAGATGCAGATCATTCATTTCCATGTAGTGGATTTCATAGCCGCGTCGTTGCGCTTCAAGCATCATGGCAAAGCTAGAGTCTTTTTTGATGTTAATGGACGAGATTGGGTCCATTACGATACCGAGTTTGATCATTATTTTTCTCCGTTTAACCAAGATCGCCGAAACGAACTTGTAAGGCTGTAATTGCTGTCAGAGCCGCTGTTTCGGTACGCAGAACGCGAGGGCCGAGTAGCGTTTCTTCAAATTGGTATTCTCGAGTCATCTCGATCTCTTCAGACGATAAACCGCCTTCAGGACCGATCAGTAGGCGCACTTTTTCAACCGGGGTTGGCAAAGTGTTGATTGAGTATTTAGCACGAGGGTGAAGGTTAAGCTTTAAACCATCGTACTCTTCTTTACACCACTCTTCCAAGCTCATAATTGGACGAATTTCGGGCACGACATTACGCCCACATTGTTCACAGGCACTGATGGCGATTTTCTGCCATTGCGCGAGTTTTTTCTCAAAACGCTTTTGGTCAAGCTTGACACCACAACGTTCAGAAATCAGAGGAGTGATGGTATTGACGCCAAGTTCAACAGACTTTTGGATGGTGAACTCCATCTTATCGCCACGTGAAATGACTTGGCCAAGGTGCAGATCTAAAGGGGATTCAATACTGCTTTCTACACGCTCGGTGATGTTAACCAAAACTGATTTCTTGCTGACTTCACTGATAACCGCTGGAAACTCTGCGCCACTGCCGTCAAAAAGGAGAACGTCTTGGCCTTCTTTCATGCGCAAAACACGACCGATATGGCCTGCTGCGTCGTCACTTAAAGCAAGTGAGCCAAGTTGATGAATGGTTTCTGGATGATAAATTCGAGGGGTACGCATGAGATTTCCAGCAAGAGAATAAACTTAAACCCTAACATGGATGCTTTGCACCGAAAAAACAAGGGGCAAGAAGCGTTTCAATATCAGTAATTGAAACGCTTCGAGGTCGGAGGTTACAGTGCGCGGCAGGCTTCTTGAACAAATGGGTTGTGATTGCCCTGTACTTTTGCAATGCGCTCGTCACGCTCACATTCCCATTTATCGACAGGATAGGTTTTGTTCCAAGCACTCATTAATTGCGTTTGCTGCTTCGACAGTTTGAAACCGTACTCTTTGCTCATGTATAGATAGGTACGAGCAATTGAGCCACGCGCACGGTCTGGTGGCATGACTTTACGCTGCTTAAAGTTCACTTGCATCTCACAGCGACCATAACTCACGCCATCCATACCGTTCCATTGGCTGAAGTTGTAGTTCGAACGGTCACCGTTTACTTCACCAATAGCAGGAGTTAGGTTGTGCAAGTCTGCTTCCATCAAACGAAAAGTTTTGTCTTTTTTCTTACAGTTTTTACGTCCGCCATCTTGCCAGCATTGACGCTGGTGGCCAAATTGCCACGCAGGAACAATGTGCTCCCATTCGATTCGTGCAGCCCGTTTTTCTTGTTTACGGACTTGGTAACCGCAAGAGGCTAAATCGGGTAAGCCTTTCTTGCCTTGCCATTGAATGTTACAGCCACAGTAGAAGCTTGTTGGATGGTCTTGATAAATTTTGACCGCCTCACGTTTGGCTGCAGAGAATGAGCTCGGTGGCGCGGCAATCGCAGTGCTAGAAAGCGCGATAAGCAACAGAGAGAGTAAGTATTTCATGATAAAAGTCTTTATAAAGTATGACTTTATTCATGATAACACGCATAAAATAGCTTTAGTGATGAGTAAGTTAACAATAAGTGGCGAAGGGAAGGTTTTGATCAACTCGATCTTTATTTTGGGAACGCAAGTAACACTATGAGGTAAGGGCTACGATAATTGAATGCCGGTGAAGTTAAGTGGTTGGCGGCATTTTTGACAAGAGTACGTCGCCTCTTTGCGCAGCACTTTATTATGACGGCGAATCGATAGAGGGTAGGTCATACAACCACAACGATACTCAAAGGTTTTACCTTGAACGGATTTTACTTCAAAGCTGTGAGTGGTTTTGGCTGGTACGTTAAATACGGCTTCCATGACGCTTTTCCATTCTTTACCGTGAGGCCTAACTCGCCCGTAAACCTGATAAGTAATCAGGTGTGCTACTTCATGAGGAATGACTTCATCTAAGAATGCTTGGGTGTTTTCGCGAAATAAAACAGGGTTTAGGCGTACTTGATTTAATTGAAGGTAGGCTTTTCCTGCCGCTTTCCCACGGACGTCGAAGGTGATTGTTGGAATCGGGAAAGAACGTTTGAAAGCTTGTTCCGCCATCGCGATACAGCCCGCCATCACTTGCTTGGCTTTATAGCTGAGTTCTATATCCACAATTCACCTCGATAAATCAAATAAAAAAGCCCCCGCATTTGCGAGGGCCAGATCATAGCATCAGTTAATTATGGTGTGTGTTTTTTCTTGATGGTGGCATGGTAAGCGTGCCATGTACCGTAGCCTAGAATTGGCATGGTAAACAACATTCCGATCCCGTAGGTCGCAAAGCCGATAAGAATACCGCCGCAGATGATCGCTGCCCAAACAATCATTGCTGGAATGTTGGATTTCACGGCATTAAAGCTGGTAAATACAGCGGTCATCATGTCTACGCGACGCTCCATCATGAGCGGAATAGAAAAGGCTGAAATGCTAAACACCACACAAGCCAAAACAAAGCCAACTAAAGAGCCGATGACAAGGAAGGGTAGGAACTCACTTAAAGGTGCCCCTTGAACAGAAGGGTAGAGTGCATGAAGTAGAGCGGCAATGCGCATCCAAAATATCATACACACTGCGAGTAACACGGCGAACGCCCATTGAGATGTTGAGTTACGACCGATCGCTTTCATTGAATGGAACAAGCTTGCTTTGTGTCCGCGCTCTCTCTCCCAACTGGCATCATACAAGCCCAGCGCGAGAAACGGACCAATTAACATGTAAACAATCAAACTGGGCATGACGACTAAGTGTGTGCCTTGCCACTGTACGAGCAAAACAATGCCTATCGCAGCTGCCATAAAACAGATGCCATAGAAAGCACTAATAAGTGGCATTCGCACGAAATCATGCAGACCTAATGCGAGCCAATGAAAAGGTGCAGAAAGATTGACCGTATTGCACGGTATGGTTCTGGCGTATTCGTTGTCTGGCACTTCCTTTCGCTTGTTGTGGAAGTCCGATGGATTAACAGTTCGAGGCATAACTCCTCCTTGATTTATTCCCACATTATCCGCTTATACCAACTGACAGCGGTTTTTGTTCAGTCAAACTTGAAGCGACTTTTTCAAGTTTACATCTAAGCATTGGCTTAGTTTGGTATCGGCCATAAAGATGCTTAACTCATGTCTTTACTTAAGTGTTGCTTCCACAGTCGCCAGCATCCGACGTCTCTATTTAAATTGGAATTAACAATATTTTAACTATTGGCGGAGATGGGATAATTTACAAATAATTGCTTAAAATTTATTCGGTATAAAAATGAGGGAGAAACAGGACTGCTTTGTGGGGCAGGGCGGTATGAGCCGAAATGACTAGATAAAAGTTGCTGAAAATAAAAAGCCCCCACCATAGGCGAGGGCTTGATTGATTCTTGCTTAGCTTGATTATTTGATGCCAGCGAAATCGCGTAGAAGTGCAGCTTTGTCTGTCGCTTCCCACGGGAATTCTTCACGACCGAAGTGACCGTATGCCGCTGTCTTCTTGTAGATAGGTTGAAGAAGGTTAAGCATTTCTTGTAGACCGTATGGACGTAGGTCGAAGAATTGACGAACCGCTTCAATGATGATGTCGTGAGGTACTTTCTCAGTACCGAACGTTTCCACCATGATAGACGTTGGATCAGCAACACCGATTGCGTAAGAAAGTTGGATCTCACAACGGTCAGCCATGCCTGCCGCTACGATGTTTTTCGCTACGTAGCGTGCTGCGTATGCTGCACTACGGTCAACTTTTGATGGATCTTTACCAGAAAACGCACCGCCACCGTGACGAGCTGCGCCGCCGTAGGTATCTACGATGATCTTACGACCAGTTAGGCCACAGTCACCCATAGGACCACCGATTACGAAGCGACCGGTTGGGTTAATGAAGAAGTTTGTTTCTTTGTTGATCCACTCAGAAGGTAGTACTGGCTTAATGATCTCTTCCATTACCGCTTCACGCAGGTCTGAAGTTGAGATTGAGTCACAGTGTTGAGTTGAAAGAACAACCGCGTCGATACCAACGATGTTACCTTGATCGTATTGGAATGTTACCTGAGATTTTGCATCAGGACGCAACCAAGGTAGTGTGCCGTTTTTACGAACTTCTGCTTGCTTTTGAACAAGACGGTGAGAGTAAGTAATTGGCGCTGGCATTAGTACTTCAGTTTCGTTACAAGCGTAACCAAACATGATGCCTTGGTCGCCTGCACCTTGTTCTTTAGGGTCAGCTTTATCAACACCTTGGTTGATATCTGGCGACTGTTTACCGATTGTGTTTAGTACCGCACAAGAATCTGCGTCAAAGCCCATATCTGAATGTACGTAGCCGATTTCACGAACGGTTTCACGAGTTAACTCTTCGATGTCTACCCATGCTGAAGTCGTGATTTCACCACCCACCATTACCATACCGGTTTTAACGTAAGTCTCACATGCAACACGAGCCTTTGGATCTTGCTCTAGAATCGCGTCAAGAACCGCATCAGAAATCTGGTCTGCAATTTTATCTGGATGACCTTCTGATACTGACTCAGAAGTAAACAGGTGCTTAGCCATGTTAGCTCCACTATATCTGGTTTAAAACTGGGGAATGATAAACTCTCCAGCGCAAATTAATACTAATTTTTGTAGGTGTATCTACATCTAGACGTCTATTCTAAATTTGATTGCTCGAATTACAAGCTCTTTTTTGGTTTTTGTTATAACCAAACGTTTGCCTGATTTATTGATAATTTTAAGAACTTCGAACGATTTGGCGCGAAAGGTGCAATATTTGTGAGGTTTTGGACTGGAAAACGTTTGCACACCCAACAGGGCTTTGAGAGAATTATGACCTACTTTTCGTTTCGCTTAATGTACTCAGGAGCAGACATGTCGTCTCGTAAACATCTTGCCAATGCAATTCGTGCTCTAAGCATGGATGGTGTTCAACAAGCTAACTCAGGCCACCCAGGCGCACCAATGGGTATGGCTGATATCGCTGAAGTTCTTTGGCGCTCTCACCTAAACCATAACCCTTCAAACCCAGAGTGGGCCGACCGCGATCGCTTTGTGCTGTCAAACGGTCATGGGTCAATGCTTATTTACTCTCTACTGCACTTAAGCGGTTACGAGCTATCTATTGACGATCTGAAAAACTTCCGTCAATTGCACTCAAAAACCCCAGGTCACCCAGAGTACGGCTACGCGCCTGGTATCGAGACAACAACGGGTCCTCTAGGTCAAGGCATCACTAACGCTGTTGGTATGGCGATCGCAGAGAAAGCACTAGCGGCACAGTTCAACAAAGAAGGTCACGATATCGTTGACCACTTTACGTATGTGTTCATGGGTGACGGCTGTCTAATGGAAGGCATCTCGCATGAAGCATGCTCTCTTGCTGGGACGTTAGGTCTAGGCAAACTGATCGCGTTTTGGGATGACAACGGCATTTCTATCGACGGTCACGTTGAAGGCTGGTTCTCTGACGATACACCTAAGCGTTTTGAAGCGTACGGCTGGCATGTAATCCCAGCAGTCGATGGTCACGACTCAGACGCGATCAACGCAGCAATTGAAGCAGCAAAAGCGGACCCACGTCCTACGCTTATCTGTACCAAAACAATTATCGGTTTCGGTTCTCCTAACAAGTCTGGTTCGCACGACTGTCACGGTGCACCACTAGGTCACGATGAGATCCAAGCGGCTCGTGAATACCTAGGTTGGGAGTACGGCCCATTTGAGATCCCGGCAGATGTTTACGCTGAGTGGGATGCAAAAGAAGCGGGCGCCGCGAAAGAAGCAGCTTGGAATGAAAAATTCGAGGCATACGCTGCAGCTTACCCTGCTGAAGCGGCAGAGCTTAAACGACGTCTAAACGGCGAACTTCCTGCACAGTGGGAAGAAAAAGCGAACCAAATCATTGCCGATCTTCAAGCAAACCCAGCGAACATTGCATCACGTAAAGCATCGCAAAATGCACTAGAAGCGTTTGGTCAAATGCTTCCTGAGTTTATGGGTGGTTCTGCTGACCTAGCGCCTTCTAACCTGACCATGTGGTCTGGTTCTAAGTCTCTAGAAACGGAGGACTTCTCTGGCAACTACATCCACTACGGTGTACGCGAATTCGGTATGACTGCTATCATCAACGGTATCGCATTGCACGGTGGTTTCGTTCCTTACGGCGCAACATTCCTAATGTTCATGGAATACGCTCGTAACGCAATGCGTATGGCTGCGCTGATGAAAATTCAGAACATCCAAGTTTACACGCATGATTCGATCGGTCTTGGCGAAGATGGTCCAACTCACCAACCTGTTGAGCAAATGGCGTCTCTACGTGTAACTCCAAACATGAGCACATGGCGCCCATGTGACCAAGTTGAGTCTGCAGTTGCATGGAAACTAGCGATTGAACGTAAAGATGCACCAACTGCACTTATCTTCTCTCGTCAAAACCTAGCGCAACAAGAGCGTACTGCTGAACAAGTCGCAGACATCGCGAAAGGTGCTTACATCCTGAAAGATAGCGAAGGTAAGCCTGAGCTAATCCTTATCGCAACAGGTTCTGAGGTTGAGCTTGCAGTGAAAGCCGCTGAGCAACTAACTTCAGAAGGCAAGAAAGTACGCGTTGTTTCAATGCCATCAACAGATACATTCGACAAACAAGACGCCGCTTACCGTGAAGCTGTACTGCCATCAGACGTAACGGCACGTATCGCTATTGAAGCGGGCATTGCTGATTTCTGGTACAAGTACGTTGGCTTTGACGGTCGCATCATTGGTATGACAACATTCGGTGAATCTGCACCTGCTGGTCAGCTATTCGAGATGTTTGGCTTCACGACTGAAAACGTAGTGAACACAGCAAAAGAATTGCTAGCGTAATTGCAGGACCATCTAAACAGTCGAACGTAAACGACAACTGTTAGATGCTAAAGTTAGAAAGGCCATCATTATGATGGCCTTTTTATTTTTGTCAGGTTTTCCAACCTTGTGGAATGCTTTGGTGAATGCAGTCTAAAAGTACGGATAAGCGCAGTGGTGGTCGTCCTGCTGGTGTATAGCAGTTAATGGAAATAGGCTCAGAAAGCCAACCTTCTAAGCATGGTGTGATTCGCCCTGGGTGATGTTTCTCATAGCCGCATGCTGTCCAAGTCGGCAGCAGTCCAATACCATGACCATTCGCGATACTGTCTATTTGCATTGCTATGTTGTCGCTGTATAAGCGACTAACAAAGGGTTCTAAAAAGAACTCACCGTGTTGAGGGTGTGCTAGCATCAATCCATTTTCTTGCACTGAACCAAAATCGATCCATGGATGTGCTTCAAGTTCTTTGGGGTGCGGTATAGGCCCATGTTGTTTTAGATAATTTGGAGAGGCAAAAGGCGTATAGCGAAATACCCCCAGCACTTCTTTTCGCCAGTCTAGCTCTTTACGTTCACCGAGCCAGATGAACAAATCTGGGTCATGGTGCGCTTCAGAAAAGTCACTGGTAAGTTGAACCCTAACGTCAGGATTATCAGCAAGAAAACGATTGAGTACGCCGCCGAGCCAGCTTCTAACTAAGGCGGTGTGACAAACAATATGCAGTGGCCCTGAAACTTGGTTCGTTAAACCTTGGAGTGCATCATAACTCTCTTCACTTAACTCAAGAATCTGGCGGCTGTAGTGGGCAAAGATTTCTCCAGCTCTTGTCAGAACTAATCGATTACCTTGTCTGGCGGTTAGAGCCTGACCGAAGTCTTCTTCTAATTGTGCCAAGCGACGACTTAGCGTTGATTTTGGCTGATTAAGGGCTTTAGCAGCGGCTGTCAAACTTTTATGCTGATTGAGCGCATCAAAGGCTCTAATTGATGCTAAGTCGTGCATATTTCTTTTACTCCTTACTGCGTTATGTACGAGTTCCATAAATGGAAAGAACCGTTCCATAACTCTCACTATGCATCTCATTCTATTTGTGAATAATTCACTTTCGAAAATAATAATCATTATCAATTATGGAGATGTAGATGTCTACTCTTAGACTGCCAGTTATTACCGCAACTGGTATTTTAGCCTTCGTCAGTGTCCCTCATGTTTTTGCCAATGATGCAGTTTCTAAAATGGAAACAGTGGTTGTAACTGCATCAAGTTATGAGCAATCTCAAGCGGACGCGCCTGCAAGTATTAGTGTGATTTCACGTGAGGAATTGGACTCCCGTTATTACCGCGATGTGACTGATGCACTAAAAAGTGTGCCAGGTGTTGTCGTGACAGGTGGTGGTGATACCACCGACATTAGTATCCGTGGTATGGGTTCTAAATACACTTTGATACTGGTCGATGGTAAACGTCAAAGTACGCGTGAAACTCGTCCAAATAGTGACGGCCCTGGTATCGAACAAGGTTGGTTACCTCCTCTTCAAGCGATTGAGCGAATCGAAGTTATTCGTGGCCCAATGTCGACGCTTTACGGTTCTGATGCGATTGGTGGTGTGATTAACGTCATCACACGAAAAGATGCGCTAGAGTGGACGGGTAATGTTCAACTGGGCACGGTACTACAAGAGAATAGTCGCTCAGGGGGAGAGCAGAGCGCGAACTTTTTCGTTAATGGTCCGTTGGCTGAAAATTTATCTCTCCAAGTATATGGTCAGTACACAACCAGAGAAGAAGATGACATCGAATACGGTTATGAAGATAAAGATATGCAGAGTATCTCTTCAAAACTGACTTACCAGATTAATGATCGCCACTCGGTGCAATTAGAGGGCGGCACGTCGGCACAAAGTCGTCGTGGTAATGTGGGCCTTTCAGTGCCGACCACAGGGTGTCGTGGTGGGTGTGAAGATTCACTGAATGAATATCGTCGTAATTACGTAACGGTAAGCCACAACGGTGATTGGGATTCGGTGGGAATTTCAGATACTTACTTACAGCGAGAAGAGAGCGAGAACAAATCTCGTGAGATGACGATCACCAACACCACGTTCAAATCGAGCTTGGTGACTGGTATTGGAAACCATACGTTGACGACGGGTGTGGACGCTACTCATGCAGAGCTTGAGGATTTCACCTCCAACAAAGCGTCATCGAAGACTGAAACATCGAATACGCAGTGGGCTGTTTTCATTGAAGATGAATGGAGAATTGCTGATCCGTTTAGCGTTACGCTTGGCGGCCGTCTAGATCATGACGAAAACTATGGCGCGCATTTTAGTCCGCGTGTTTACGGTGTATGGCGAGTTGATCCGTCTTGGACGGTGAAAGGCGGTGTGGCAACAGGTTTCCGTTCTCCACAATTACGTGAAATTACTCCTGGCTGGGCGCAAGTCAGTGGTGGCGGTAATATCTACGGTAACCCAGATCTTGACCCTGAAACGTCGCTAAACAAAGAAATCAGCGTCTTGTATCAAGGTGATTCTGGCTTAGATGTCTCTTTGACAGCGTTCCATAACGAATTCAAAGACAAGATCACACGTGTTGTTTGTCCAGACACTATCTGTACTGATGGTCCAAACCAATGGGGCGCAGATCCAACGTACCGTATTAACGTGGATGAAGCCGTCACACAAGGTATTGAAGCGACCTTAGCATCGCCGTTAACGGAAACCATTTACCTTAGCTCGAGCTACACATTTACCGACTCAGAGCAAAAAACAGGTGAATACAAAGGCATGCCGCTGCAGCAGTTACCAAAGCATCTGTTTAATGTGGATGTGACTTGGCAAACGACAACAGATCTAGAGAGCTGGGCGAAAGTCACGTACCGAGGTAAAGAAATGGATCCGGTTACTGGCCCATCAAGAAACAGTATTGTAGAACCAGCTTATACCTTTGTGGACGCCGGTGTGACATACCAGTTAACCGACAATACTCGTATTAAAGGCGCTATCTATAACTTGCTGGACGAGGAAATCAGTTACGAAGAATATGGATATATTGAAGATGGTCGTCGCTACTGGTTAGGTTTAGACGTCGCATTTTAATTATCTATCGTTGTAATAAGGTCGAGCATAGTCTCGACCTTTTTTAATCCTGCTTTACTTTGATTCAACAGGTGCGTTTGTCAGCCTGATCAGGTAGTATCTGTGACACGAAATTTTTGGTAGGGCGAAGGATAAATGCTAAAGGTTGCGATCAATGGATTTGGACGTATAGGTCGTAATGTTCTGCGAGCGGTGTATGAAAGCGGAAAACACCAGCAGATCAAGGTTGTGGCGGTAAACGAACTAGCACAGCCAGAGGCGATGGCACACCTACTGCAATATGACACCAGTCATGGTCGCTTTGGTAAAAAAATTTCCCATGACCAAGAACATTTGCATGTTCATCATGACAGCGGTGAATATGATTCCATTCGCATTCTCCATCTCTCCGAAATCGAATTACTTCCTTGGCGTGATTTAGAAGTTGATATCGTCTTGGATTGCACTGGCGTATTTGGTTCGCAAGCGGATGGGCTAGCGCATATAGAAACTGGCGCGAAGAAAGTACTGTTTTCGCACCCGGGCGCAAACGACCTAGATAATACGATTATCTATGGCGTGAACCACGAAACTCTGAAAGACGAGCACCGTGTTGTCTCCAATGGCTCTTGCACCACCAACTGTATCGTTCCCATCATTAAAGTACTAGACGAAGCCTTCGGCATAGAGTCTGGCACCATTACGACAATTCATTCGTCCATGAACGATCAACAAGTAATCGATGCGTATCATAACGACTTACGCCGTACCCGCGCTGCAAGCCAATCTATTATTCCGGTGGACACTAAGTTGCATAAGGGGATTGAAAGAATCTTCCCGAAATTTTCCAACAAATTCGAAGCAATTTCTGTTCGTGTTCCAACGGTTAACGTCACTGCAATGGATTTAAGTGTCACAATTAGTACAAATGTGAAAGTTAATGACGTAAATCAAACCATTGTTAACGCATCTCAGTGTACATTACGTAACATTGTTGACTATACTGAATCGCCACTCGTTTCCATCGACTTTAACCACGACCCCCATAGTGCGATTGTGGATGGAAGCCAGACTAGAGTGAGTAACGGGCAACTCGTAAAAATGCTCGTTTGGTGCGACAACGAATGGGGCTTTGCTAACCGGATGCTGGATACTGCCTTAGCAATGCAAGCTTCTTCGCAAGTGGAACAGTAATGACGAAGAAGTGATGGAGAATTTTTATTTCTAGCCTTGAAATAAATCCATAATATCTCCATATCTATAACCAGTTTGAAGAATTAACAGGCTTGGCAGGGTTGCCGAGTTTTCAAAAACTTTAATTATTAAATATTTGAGAGGACACATCATGTCTGTAATCAAGATGACTGACCTGGATCTTGCAGGTAAACGTGTATTTATCCGTGCTGACCTAAACGTGCCAGTAAAAGACGGTAAAGTAACTTCGGATGCACGTATCATCGCATCTCTTCCAACTATTAAGCACTGCCTAGAAGCAGGCGCTAAAGTAATGGTTACGTCTCACCTAGGTCGCCCAACTGAAGGTGAATACGCTGAAGAGTTCTCTCTACAACCAGTTGTTAACTACCTAAACGACGCACTAGATTGCGAAGTGAAGCTAGCAAAAGACTACCTAGATGGCCTAGAGCTAAATGCGGGTGAACTTGTTGTTCTTGAAAACGTTCGCTTCAACAAAGGCGAAAAGAAAAACGACGAAGAGCTATCTAAGAAATACGCAGCACTATGTGACGTATTCGTAATGGACGCATTCGGTACAGCTCACCGTGCACAAGCATCTACTCACGGTGTTGGTATGCACGCAGACGTAGCATGTGCTGGTCCTCTACTAGCGAACGAACTAGAAGCTCTAGGTAAAGCAATGGACAAGCCTGCTCGTCCAATGGTTGCTATCGTAGGTGGTTCAAAAGTTTCTACTAAGCTAACTGTTCTTGAGTCTCTATCTAAAATCGCTGACCAACTAGTTGTTGGTGGTGGTATTGCTAACACATTCATCGCAGCTGCTGGCCACAACGTTGGTAAGTCTCTATACGAAGCAGACCTAGTTGAAACAGCTAAGAAGCTAATGGACGAGTGTGCAATTCCAGTAGCAACTGACGTTGCATGTGCGAAAGCATTCGACGAGAACGCAGAAGCTGAAATTAAGCACGTTTCTGAAGTACAAGACGACGACATGATCTTCGATCTTGGTCCAGATTCAACAGCTGAACTAGCTGAAATCCTTAAAAACGCTAAGACTATTCTATGGAATGGTCCAGTAGGCGTATTCGAATTCAAGAACTTCGAAGCAGGTACTAAAGGTATCTCTGAAGCTATCGCAGCTTCTGAAGGCTTCTCTGTTGCAGGCGGTGGTGACACGCTAGCAGCTATCGACAAGTTCGGTATCAAAGCGGATGTATCTTACATCTCTACTGGCGGCGGCGCTTTCCTTGAGTTCGTAGAAGGTAAAGTTCTTCCAGCAGTAGAAATGCTAGAAGCACGCGCTAAGTAATTAAAGCAAAGCGGGGGAGTGATTCTCCCGCTTTCTTGTTTGCTGCAACGTGTGAGGAACTCTGCTAGAATAGCCTCAGTTGTGAGCAAACGTTTGCAAGATTTTCAACTTAACAAGTTTTGTTTAAAACGACAGATAAATAGGATTACATCCATGTCTAAGATCTTCGACTTCGTAAAACCAGGTGTTATCTCTGGCGATGACGTTCAGAAAGTATTTGAAGTTGCAAAAGAAAACAGCTTTGCACTTCCAGCAGTAAACTGTGTGGGTACTGACTCTGTAAACGCAGTACTTGAAGCAGCTGCAAAAGTTAAAGCTCCAGTTATCGTTCAGTTCTCTAACGGTGGCGCTGCTTTCTTTGCTGGTAAAGGTCTAAAACTTGAAGGTCAAGAAGCTCAAATCCTAGGTGCTGTTGCTGGTGCGAAATACGTTCACGCTGTAGCTGAAGCTTACGGTGTTCCAGTAATCCTACACACTGACCACGCAGCTAAGAAACTACTTCCTTGGATCGACGGTCTACTAGACGCTGGTGAAGAGTACTTCGCGCAAACTGGTAAGCCACTATTCTCTTCTCACATGATCGACCTTTCTGAAGAGTCTCTAGAAGAGAACATCGAAATTTCTGCTAAGTACCTAGAGCGCATGGCTAAAATGAACATGACTCTAGAAATCGAATTAGGTTGTACTGGTGGTGAAGAAGACGGCGTTGACAACTCTGATATGGATGCGTCTGAGCTATACACTTCTCCAGAAGACGTTGCATACGCATACGAGAAACTAAGCGCAATCAGCCACCGTTTCACTATCGCAGCATCTTTCGGTAACGTACACGGCGTATACAAGCCAGGTAACGTTGTACTAACTCCAACTATCCTACGTGATTCTCAAGCGCACGTTTCTGAGAAATTCGGTCTTCCAGCGAACTCTCTAAACTTCGTATTCCACGGCGGTTCAGGTTCTTCTCTAGAAGAAATCCGTGAATCTATCGGCTACGGTGTAATCAAAATGAACATCGATACTGATACACAGTGGGCTACTTGGGATGGTATCCGTAAGTTCGAAGCTGAAAACCACGATTACCTACAAGGTCAGATCGGTAACCCAACGGGTGAAGATGCACCAAACAAGAAGTACTACGATCCACGCGTATGGCTACGTGCAGGCCAAGCTTCAATGGTTACTCGCCTAGAGCAAGCATTTGCTGACCTTAACGCAGTTGACGTACTATAATCGTTACTGATTAAGTTACTTAAAAACCCGCTCTTTGAGCGGGTTTTTTTATGTCTATCACTTTCTTCCCCGCTGCTTTCTCCCGATATTTTTATGCGTTAGGTTGTATTTGCTAGTGAGATATCTCACCTTTAACGTTTTTTTAAAGAAAACATGGGAATATCAGTCTTAAGAGTGGCGAAATCAGAGTGCATTGCGTAACCTGTAACAAGTCAGTGTCAGAAAGCTCTGATAAAGTCTTGTTTTGCATATCTTTGCGAAACTCTGACTTTGAAAAAAGTCAGAGTTGGGATATTGTGCCAAAAATCTGACACTGTTCAGTGGAGCAATAGGGATGTTGTTTTAGAAAAGAGCCTTTAAAAACAAGGTTCATAAATTAACGGCAATTGGATTTATATCTCTTTATTTTTGAGGATAAGAATTATGGCAGGTGAATCGGTGGGTATCGATACCACTTTAACGGATGGTCTAACTCAGGCTGAAACTTGGCTGACAAACAATTCAGATCTACTGGTTCAGTACGGTGTGAACATTATCTCTGCGCTGCTTATTCTGTTTATCGGTAATCTTATCGTTAAGGCAGTCGCTGGTAGTGTTTCTAAAGTACTAGAAAAGAAAAACATGGATAAGGCCGTCGTTGAATTTATTCACGGTCTTGTTCGTTACTTGCTATTTGTAATCGTGCTAATCGCGGCTCTTGGTCGATTAGGAGTTCAAACCGCTTCTGTTGTTGCTGTGATTGGTGCGGCAGGTCTTGCTGTTGGTCTTGCACTACAAGGTTCACTATCAAACTTTGCAGCAGGCGTACTTATTGTTGCGTTCCGTCCATTCAAATCAGGCGACTACGTAGAAATCGGTGGTGTAGCGGGTAGTGTTGAAGCAATTCAAATCTTCCAAACAGTTCTAAAAACACCAGACAACAAAATGGTTGTTGTGCCTAACTCTTCAGTTATCGGCGGTGCCATTACTAACTACTCTCGCCATGCGACACGACGTGTCGACCTAGTGATTGGTGTTTCATACAAAGCAGACCTTAAACTAACGAAGAAAGTGATTCGTGAGACGCTAGAGAAAGATCCACGTATCTTGAAAGACCCAGATATCACAATTGGTGTACTTACGTTAGCAGACTCTTCAGTTAACTTTGTGGTTCGTCCATGGGTGAAAACTGCAGATTACTGGGGCGTATACTTTGATGCAATGCAAGGTATTAAAGAAGCATTGGATGAAAATGGTATCGAGATTCCATTCCCACAAATGGATGTTCACCTGAACAAAGTCGACGCTTAATCAAAAGTAGTCGATATTCAAAAGCGAGGCCAATAGGCCTCGCTTTTTTATACTTCGTAAAGGGTGTGATGACCAGCAAGTAAGAGGCGTTTTAGATGTTTACCTGCAAATCCAAATGTGAATTCAGGTAAGCCAGGCGTATAGAGCAACTCTTGATGTTGATAGAGATTGGTATCAACAATGATAGTGATGTATTCCGGTAAGCCTATTGGGCAAACCGCGCCGGGTACGCAACCCAACACTTCGACCATTTCATCGTCATTACAAATAGAGGGACGTTTACCTGTAATCGCTTTAATCTGCTTGGCATCGAGGCGCGAGTCCTTATCTGTCAGATAAACCGCGTAACCTTGTCCTTTGAGTGTTAAAAAGAGGCTTTTGGTATGCGTACCCGTCCAACCAAGCTCTCTCGCAATGCGTATATCTGTCTCAAAGTCTAAGATGGCTTCGTGCTGCCATTCCCGAAAAGGAATAGAGAGCGCGTTGAATCGCTCTCTATTGTTGTTATAAATACGTTTTAGTGACTCCATGTCTTTGCTGCCTTACTACCTTATGATTACCAATACTTATCAATAAGCTCACTCGCTAAGATATACGCTATTGTGAACATCATCATTGCGATTGCAATGTCGATGGTTTTTTTCACTTTTGGTTTAGAGAGTGTTGGACCTAGTTTGGCTGCTCCTATCGATAAAGTGTAGAACCAAACAAAGGAAGCCAGAATCGTACCTAGTGCAAAAGCAATGCGATCATGGCCTTCAAATTGTCCACCGATCGAACCTAGAATAACGACTGTATCTAAATATAAGTGCGGATTAAGCACAGTGACAGCTAGCGCACCTAGAATAACCGTTCGACGACCTCGAGCTACAATCTCCCCTTTTGATTCCGATTCACTCTCTGGCTTAAAAGCACTTTTTAGCGAGAGCAGTCCATAGAAGCTCAAGAAAGCAATACCACCAAGTGTCACCGACATCAGTAAGATTTCATTTTGAGACAGAATTGCACCACCACCAAAGATACCTAGAGAGATGAAAATCATATCTAGCACGCTACAAATAGTGGCGGTTGTTAGGTGGTGATTACGCTTTATGCCTTGATTCAAAACATACGCATTTTGCGCGCCGATCGGAATGATCATTGATGCTCCTAAACCAAAACCTTGCAATAGAACCCACAAGCTCACACTTCACCTCACTTCAAAATAACAAATACATTTACAGAAAAGGGAAAGATAAAGCGTTTATCTAAATAAGTATAATTAATGATTTTAATCTTACATTAGATAGACTAATTTAACGGGAGGCGTTTGATCAGGAGTGAGAGGAAAGGTATGCGAGGGTTAGATTACAAATGGATTGAGGCATTAGATGCTATAGTTTATCAGGGTAGCTTTGAGCGTGCTGCCGAGCATTTATTTGTTTCTCAATCCGCCATTTCTCAACGTATCAAGCAGTTAGAGAAGTTTCTCGCGCAGCCTGTTTTAATTCGAAGCCAGCCACCTAAGCCAACGCTAATTGGTAAAAAATTGTTGGGTCTTTATCGGCGAGTACGCTTGCTAGAGCATGAAATTCTCCCCGAACTAAAAAATGATACCAGTACGCGACCTGTGCAACTCTCTTTAGCGACTAATGCAGATAGCCTTGCAACATGGCTACTGCCAGCGCTGCAAAATGTTATGAAGCAGCGTCAAGTTGAACTAAAACTGACTATCTATGGTGAATACCGCTCTATTGAAAAACTCAAAAGTGGCGAAGTGACAGGAGCGATCAGCTTGGAGTCCCAGCCAATCCCCGGATGCAGCTCAGACTATTTAGGTCGCATCGATTATGTTTGTGTCGCGAGCCCAGAGTTCTATCAGCGTTATTTTTCTAAAGGCGTAAATAATCAGACATTGGCAAAAGCACCGGCCGTTTCATATGACCAATATGATGATCTACATAAAACATTTCTTACCGAGCACTTTAACGTCAATCCTGACAGCGTTATTCATCACAACATCAGTAGTTCTGAAGCGTTTCTAAAAGTGGCGTTAGCTGGTGTAGCTTATTGCTTGATCCCCCGCTTGCAAATTACCGACGAATTAGACAGAGGTGTGTTGGTTGATGTGACTCCAGGTTTTTTAATGTCCCATCGGATTTATTGGCACCACTGGCAGTTAGAAACTGGGGTACTACAAGAAATCTCACATGCGATAGTGGGGTATGCGCAGCAGCATCTACCTCAATAAGTTTGTCAGAGCTGCATATCGTTAACTTAGTGTGTTTTGTTTAAAAATTACGCCAATGTTACATAGTCAAAGTTGTGTTAGAAGTCACTATGGGTGCTTGGATAATCGGCGGAAGTTTCTATTATGAAACCACACGCTTTCTCAGCCATGATAGTGATGTTGGAATCTGAGATTAAGTACTTAATTTTGTATGGATGGATTTATTGAATGAAATTGTATTCATTTTTGCTGGCTTCAGCACTCAGCCTTACCAGTGCTTCAGTTTTGGCGAATACGCCAGAGTTTGCTCATGTTACGACAACGGGGTATGGCGAAGTGACGGCTACACCTGATATGGCTACGTTTTCTGTAAAAGTAGTCGATACGACAATGACGGCTGAACAAGCGAAATTGTCCGTAGATAAAACCGTTGAAGAGTTTCTAAAAAGCTTGTCGGATGCCGGCTTGTCAAAAGACAATATTACTAGCTCGAATTTATACCTTGCTCCTCAGTACCACTACCCTAAATCAGGAAAAGCAGAACTTGTTGGGTATCGAGCATCTCGCAGTATTGATGTCACGGTGACGGATCTGAAAAACCTTAACCAATACCTAGATATGGCGTTAGAAGCGGGAATTAATCAGGTTGATAATATTCAACTTAAGGTAAGCAACCAAGCCGAGTATCAGCAAAAGGCACGAATGGCGGCGATTAAGGACGCAAGAGAAAAAGCAGGGTCATTAGCGACTGGTTTTGAGAAAAAGTTGGGCGATGTATGGCAGATCAATTACAGACAGATGCACGTTCAGCCTGTGTTAATGCGTTCAATGGCGATGGATAGTAAAGAAGGAGCGAATAGCTACCAAGATTCAACTATGATCATTCGCGATCAAGTCGATGTCATTTATAAGCTAAAGTAAGGCTTAGCAAACAGTAAAAAGCAAAAGGCAGGGAGTCATAACCCCTGCCTTTGTCGTTTCTGTTTCACTGTTTAGTGAAGGATACGAGCACGGATTGTGCCTTCAATGTTTTTGAGCTTTGTTAGAGCTTCTTCTGCTCGTTCAGTTTCAACGTCGATCACTACGTAGCCTATTTCAGCGGCTGTTTGTAGGTACTGCGCGGCAATGTTAATGCCTTCTTCAGCAAAGATGGTGTTGATCTGAGTTAGAATACCAGGACGGTTCTTGTGGATATGAAGCAGACGAGAGCACTCTCCACTGTGTTCTGGCAATGACACTTCAGGGAAGTTTACGCTTGAAAGTGTCGAGCCGTTATCAGAGTACTTAGCCAGTTTGCCCGCCACTTCTAAGCCGATATTCTCTTGTGCTTCTTGCGTTGAACCACCAACGTGTGGAGTGAGAATGACGTTATCGAATTTTTGTAAAGGAGACTCGAACGGGTCAGCATTTGTTTTTGGTTCAGTTGGGAATACATCAATTGCAGCGCCGGCAAGGTGACCAGCTTCTAAGCTATGGCAAAGTGCAGGAATATCCACAACGGTGCCACGTGCCGCGTTGATAAAGATGGAACCTGGTTTCATTCGAGCAAATTCAGCTTCACCCATCATGTTTTTCGTTTCCGGTGTTTCGGGAACGTGCAAAGAAATCACATCACATTTGTTCAATAGTTCACTCATGGTATGTACTTGCGTCGCATTACCAAGGGACAGTTTGTTCTCAATATCGTAGTAGTAAACGCGCATACCTAAGTTTTCGGCAATAATACCAAGCTGCGTACCAATGTGACCGTATCCGATAATGCCAAGGCACTTACCACGAGCTTCGTAAGAGTTGTCTGCACTTTTCTTCCAAATACCGCGATGTGCAAGTGCATTCTTTTCAGGAATACCACGCACTAGTAAAAGGATTTGCCCAAGTACAAGCTCTGCCACGCTTCGAGTGTTAGAGAATGGTGCATTAAAGACAGGAATACCGCGTTTTGCTGCTGCATCTAGGTTTACTTGGTTAGTACCAATACAAAAACAGCCAATTGCAACCAGCTTGTTCGCCGCATTGATTACCTCTTCGGATAGGTTCGTACGGGAGCGGATACCAATGAAGTGCACGTCTTTTACCGCTTCAATTAGTTCTTCTTCCGGAAGGGAACCTTTATGGTATTCAATGTTGGTATAACCAGCTGCTTGAAGAACTTCAACTGAAGAAGGGTGGAGTCCCTCTAACAAGAGGATCTTAATCTTTTCTTTTTCCAGTGAAACTTTGGCCATTTTTTCTCGTCCTTAAAATGGAAAGGTGGGCTAATGTGGCGCACATTGGACAAAACTATTAAAAAGGGGATAATTAACAGTTTTGTAGGAAGACAAACGTTTCCCTGTGCGTCTTCTGTTCAATAAAGTAACAAAAAAAAATTGCTTTGGGTAAGAAAATTACGGAATAAGAGATAATTTTCTTATAGAAAGGAATAAAAAACGGTGCCTTGCAGCACCGTATGTAATGAAATAACAGAAAAGTGAACCAGATAGGTTCATTTTGGGCTGTTATTTATTCTTCAATTTTTGCACCTTCTGGTGTGCCGGTGATCACTACGTCTGCACCACGATGAGCGAAAAGACCCACAGTCACCACACCAGCGATGCCGTTTATTTTGTCTTCCATTTCTTTCGGGTTGGTAATTTGCATATTGTGCACATCCAGAATCACGTTGCCGTTGTCAGTCACAACGCCTTCACGGTAAGCTGGGTCACCACCTAGTTTTACCAATTCACGAGCCACGTAAGAGCGTGCCATTGGGATTACTTCAACAGGCAATGGGAACTGGCCAAGTACGTCAACTGCTTTAGTGCCGTCAACGATACATACGAACTTATCAGAGATTGCTGCGACAATTTTCTCACGAGTCAGAGCCGCGCCGCCGCCTTTGATCATTTCACGTGCTGGGTTGATCTCATCTGCGCCATCAACATACACATCCAGCTTCATTACATCGTTACACTCGTATACTTCAATACCAAGCTCTTTAAGGCGCTCAGTTGAAGCGACAGAGCTAGACACTGCACCTTTAATATCATCTTTGATAGTGCCTAGTGCATCGATGAAGTGATTCACGGTAGAGCCAGTACCAACACCGACAATGCTGCCTTTCTCAACATATTTTAGTGCTGCCCAACCAGCCGCTTTTTTCATTTCATCTTGAGTCATGCCAATCTCCTGAATAGATGTTCGTTAACGTTTGCGGGCGTGATTATAGCGGCTTACTTGTCACTTTCCCATTGCCATATTTGGCTTGGGGTCACGATCTTAGGTAATGGAATATCCCAGCTTTCAATTGGTAAGCGTTCTACATGTTGGCAGTCATGAGCGATACCAACAGGTTTAGCTCCCTCTCCAGTTATAAACCAACGTGATAGAGTACGATCGTAGTACCCTCCGCCCATGCCTAAGCGGTGTCCGATACTGTCGAACCCAACTAAAGGCGTGCAGATTAAATCAAGCTGGCGAACGGGTTTGAGGTGTCTGATATCGAGCTTGGGCTCTAAGATGCCGTACTTGTTGTAGACGAGCTGTTCATCACTTATATACTGAAGAAACAGTAACTGACCTTTAGAAAAGGGATGGATGACGGGCAGATAAACCGATTTTCCCTGTTGCCATAACCATTCAATGAGCGGTTTAGTATCAAGCTCACCGTCTGCAGAAAGGTAGATGGCAATATGTTGCGCCTGATCGATTTCAGGAAGTTGGGAAAATTGAGTAATAAGGTCGATTCCCGCTTGGTATTGCGTATCACTGCACAGAGCGTTGCGCTTTTCACGAATCAGTTTGCGGAAGTCTTGTCGAGAGAGGTCTGACATAGAGAGAATACCCCAGGGTGCCGTTGAGGATTGTGGCCCTTGAACCAGCTGGTTCAAGGCGGATCAGCAATGACAACCGTAGGCTTCTCGGTGCATGCCGAGCTTGCTCAATAGTTACCAAATACTAACCCTTAGGTATTGCTTATCGGCTCAGGGACTTAAATCCTGCTGACGCACACCCCAGGGTAAATTTTGTATTTACTGCTGTCCTTGCGTAACTTTGCTTAGTGCGTTCTCTAAAGACGCGGTGAGCTTTTCCATTCGCTCAGTAATTTCTTGCTGTTGACCATTGGATTCGTATGACTTGGTGTGCAACTCATAGCAAATATTCAATGCAGCAAAGGTCAGCAGTTGGATTTCATTGGTTACCTTAGTACGTTCGCTCATTTCTTTCAATCGGCGATCCAGATCTTTTGCCGCTGCAACAAGAGACTCTTCTTGTCCTGTCGGACAATTCACACGTGTAAGTTTGCCTAATATTTCAACGTCGATCGCTTGATTGCTCATGATGAATAAACTCTATATTCGCGCTATCTAAGGTGTTGCTTCATACAACTACCGAGGAGCAAACTATAGGAAAACCGCTATTAAGATTCAAGCATTTCCCATCACAGAAAGAGAAATGATGACGAGATCACACAGGAATTGGGCAAATTGAACAAATGCTGTCCAAAATTGAATTTGATAGCCGTTTCAGACCACTAACCTTGATGGTAGGATATACCAATACATTATTACGCAAGAATGAGCCAAGTTATGAGTGAAATCACCCTTCCTGAATACCAATCTATTGCTGCTGAACTGCAATCGGCAAGCCTGGCTGTGACACCGGCGGAGTTACATGGCTTATTTGTTGGCATGTTAAGTGGTGGATTGGCGATCAATGATCAAACTTGGCAGCCGATTCTTTTTGACTACACCAATGATGGGATGGGGTGGCCCTCGACAGCACTCACTTTTGCTCAGAGCATATTCAACGTTACTGTTAATGAGCTTACTGGCACATCAATGGAGCTGTCTTTACTATTGCCAGATGAGCCGGGCGAAGAAGGCTTATTCGCATTAGCCGACAGTGTGTCCGACTTTGTAAACCACTTTATTTCTGGGTTAGGTCTAGCAGGCGTTGCGCTTAATAAAGCATCTGATGACGCTAAAGAAGCACTGGCTGACCTAGAAGAGATTGCCAAATTAGGCATCGATGAAGATGACGATCTTGGTGAACAAGCGCAATTGCTAGAGCAAGTGATTGAGCACATCAAAGCTTGCGTACTAACGATTCATGCTGAATTTGGTGTTCGTCCTGAAAGCAGCGACAAAAAACCTACTATTCACTAATCGTAGACCGTCCAGAGGTTAGTATGAAGCAATATGATGTAGTCATTGCTGGTGGTGCCATGGCTGGTGCAACGTTAGCATTGGCGATTGACCATTTGTCTCAGGGAAAGCTCCGCATTGCCGTCGTTGAGCCTTTTAAAGCACAATCAGATATGCACCCTGGTTTTGACTCTCGCTCAATCGCATTGTCTTACGGTACTGTCAATCTGTTGCGTCAACTACAGCTCTGGACGTCAGTAGAACCGTTTGTCACACCCATTGAACATATCCACGTTTCTGACCGTTCTCATGCTGGGATGACGGAGATTACCAAGCAAGAGGTTGGGGTTGAAGCTCTAGGGTATGTTGTAGAATTAGCCGATGTTGGGCGTGTATATCAAGAATTATTAGACAGCAGCGAATCAATTACGCTGTTTTGTCCTGACTCCGTTACCGATATCGAGCGCGAGCAAAACTGTACCCATGTGACGTTGAAAAGTGGTGAGCAACTTGAAGCAAAACTGCTGGTGGCTGCAGATGGTGCTGTTTCGACCTGTTGTCAGAAAATTGGTCTAGAACTTTCTGAGCAAGATTTTGAACAAGTGGCTGTCATTGCCAATATTGTGACTCAAGAACCTCATCAAGGTAGAGCCTTTGAACGTTTTACTGAAAATGGCCCTGTTGCTTTATTGCCAATGAGTGACAATCGAATGTCCTTAGTTTGGTGTTTGCACCCTGAAGAAGCCCAAGCCGTTCTTGAGTTATCTGATCAAGCATTTCTCCAGCATTTACAGAACGATTTTGGTTGGCGTTTAGGCGCGATGAAAAAAGTGGGGCGTCGTGCAAGTTACCCATTGCTTCTTCGCCATCGAAAGCAAAATATTTCACATCGCTTTGCGATTGTTGGAAATGCGGCGCAAACGCTGCACCCGATAGCTGGACAAGGCTTTAATCTCGGTATTCGCGATGTAGTCTCACTAGCAGAAGAAATTGTGCACCAAAGTGAGGATGTGGGTCTTTATCAAGGCCTGATGCGCTTTAGTCAACGTAGAGAAGCAGATCGAAGCGAAACTATTTGGCTAACCAGTGCCTTGGTGCATGTTTTTTCAAATGATTTACCCGCGATGCGAATTGGCCGAAATACTGCCTTAGCAGCGATGGATAACCTTTCTATTTTTAAGCAGCCGCTACTACGCCATACACTTGGCTTGGTAAAACGATGAACGGCCGCACTGAATTAGGTAATAAAAAGCAATGATGCAAAGTGTAGATATCGCCATCATCGGCGGAGGGATGGTTGGGTTGGCACTTGCTGCCGCGTTCAAAGACAGTGATCTGCGTGTCGCCGTTATTGAAGGTAAAGTGCCAGATGATTCGTTGAAAGAATTGCCCGATGTTCGTGTGTCTGCGCTGAGCCGCTCTAGTGAGACGATTTTGCGTAAACTTGGTGCTTGGCAGGGCATAGAACAGCGCCGAGCTTCACCTTACCATGGCATGGAAGTATGGGAACAAGATAGCTTTGCCAGTATTGAATTTAATGCACAAAGTATGGCACAACCTGATTTAGGGCACATTGTTGAGAATCGTGTGATTCAACTTGCGCTGCTTGAACAAGTCCAAAAGCTCGATAACGTCACTATGTTTATGCCTGCACGTTGCGCGACTCTCGCGGTCGGTGAGCAAGAAAGCTGGCTGACGCTCGATAATGGCCAAGCCATGACCGCTAAATTAGTGGTCGGAGCCGATGGGGCGAATTCGTGGCTTCGCCATCAAATGGATATTCCATTAACGCATTGGGACTATGGTCATCATGCTTTGGTCGCGAATGTCAAAACTGCTATGCCACACAACAGCATTGCGCGCCAGATATTTACTCCTCACGGACCGTTGGCATTTTTGCCAATGTCGCAACCAAATATGTGCTCTATTGTTTGGTCCACGGAGCCAAATCGAGCAGAGCAGTTAGTGGCGATGAGTGAACATGATTTCAATAAAGCGTTGACGAGTGAGTTTGATGCTCGACTTGGTCTATGTGAAGTAGTGGGAGAGCGTGCTGCGTTTCCTTTGAAAATGCGCTATGCGCGAGATTTTGTCGTCGAGCGAGTCGCGCTGGTTGGTGATGCGGCCCATACCATTCACCCATTAGCGGGGCAGGGTGTGAATTTGGGTTTATTAGATGCGGCCAGTCTTGCTCAAGAGGTGTTAGCACTTTGGAAGCAGGGACAAGATATCGGTAGTAAACGCAACCTAAGAAGCTACGAGCGTTGGCGAAAAGCGGAAGCGGCAAAGATGATCGCTACTATGCAAGGGTTTCGAGATTTGTTCTCTGGCGAGAACCCAGCTAAGAAGCTCGTTCGTGGCATTGGCTTAAGTTTAGCGGGGCAACTGCCGGGAGCGAAAGATGAGATCATGAAGCGCGCGCTTGGTTTAAAGGGACACTTGCCGGATCTGGCGCGTCAGTAAGTGCAAAGCGAACTTCAAATACACAAAAGGCTGGTTAATCCAGCCTTTGTTTTATCAACATTTTGCTAAGCATATGCGCATCGGAGTTTCATTATTTCTTGATTGATCTCTTTGACCGCTCGGAAATGGCGTTGCTCTGCTTTCTCCGGCAGTATTAACTTACCGTTATCAAACTCGAATCTACCGACCCCGTAAATATAAATTCTTCCTTTAAAAAGACGACTTATATGTTTAGCAATCATACTTGGTGTATAGCGCTTAAACAGTCTCATATTTACTTTCCTTTTATCTAACCTAGCCTAGGTATTCTACGTTCTGGACGCGAAAATTATTGTGACAGCAATAGTATTAAATACAGATGTAGGGTGTTGCGTCAGAGAATTGTGTTGTCTTAGACAATTTGACAGTGTCATCTCTTAAATAGCGTGAGGATTACCCCAAAAATAACCTCTCTAAAGGAACCCTTACCCAATACACTCCTTTTTACGTGACGCATTAAGCAATAGTTTTGTTACAGAATTAAGAATAGAACGAAAACGGTTGTTTGCTAGTTGTTTCTATTAAGGTCGTGCTTCGCGTAACACACTTTACGTTCTAACGATTAGAGGAAATGAAAGAGAAAAAGTTCCACGTAAAAAAAAGCCCGCTTCAGCGGGCGAATAGTCACAGATGCATTACACAAAAGTGGATAACTAACTGCATGAATGCTGTCACTCAGCTAGCTGACTCACTTTATATTGGTTAAGTGCTTGTTTGAAACTTAACCAACAAATTCAGCATATACGAGTTTTATCTTTGTGACTATTTATGTTTTATATGTGATTAAAAATTCTCATGTCTATTTTTGTAGATATGAGCGAGATCACGCAGTGATAGAAACACTACGTGTCATTACATTGTTTTTAGACGATTAACGACAGATCTCAGCTACGGTCGGCTGACACAATTGGATAAGATCTTGGATAGAAAGCGCCAGTCCAGCCATGCGATCGCCACTGCTGATCGTGACTTCCTGTTCTTCTAGTAAGCTAGGGTCGAACACGATTGGCATATGACGTTTTAGTAGCAGAGGAGTGACAGTACCAATTTTGTAACCAGTGATGGACTCAACATCGGCTTGATCAACACAAGTCATCCGGCGACATTTCAGTAACGAGCGCACTTTTTTGGGATCAACGCTACGATCACCTGGCGCACAGGCGAGTGCATATTGATTACCCATGTCTCGTAGCAAGATTGCTTTCACCATTTGAGAGGGGCGAATGCCGCGTTGGTGCGCGGCATCCTCAATGGTGGTTGCTGGTCTTTGATGCGGTAACAGACGAAACGGAATGTGTTGGTCTGTGAGAAATTGCATCAAAGGAGTATTGATTGTATTACTCATCATCAAGACTGTAAGGCAGTGATTCGATTGTCCATTCACATTCTGGTTGCGCAACCAAACGAAGACGAGTGTCCTCATCGAGATTATTAGGCAGCACGATCAGGCCAATCGCGTGATTGTCACTGAACTGGTAGTGATTTAATAAAGCACCTACTGAACGCCAGTTTTCACCTACGCTGCGTTCGAGCTCAATTGGTTCGTCACTGAATGGAGCAGAAGTTGCACCTTTTACGATATACATCGCACGTTTATTGGTACCGCGATACTTCGCTCGTGCTACCGTTTCTTGTCCCGTGTAGCAGCCCTTTGTGAAGCTTATGCCTCCTAAAGCTTGCACGTTAAGTGCTTGTGGAATGTGAGCATTCTGCGCGGATGCAGAGACAAATGGTAAACCTGCCTCAATATCGAAACGATTCCAAAGCTCATTTGTCGTAAAGACAGCGTCGGTAGTTTCAACGATTTGCTGTGCTTCTGGCGCACTTAATATCAGTAACCAGCGATCTTGTGCAACTTGCACTGCTGTGCCACCGTCAACTGGGCGAACGCTGCCAGTTGTCTTGCTCATTGTTGAAATGAATTCGTCGGCTTTGACGCCAGCAACACCTAAGATAACGTCATCAGAAGCTTCAATCGTTACTTTAGAGAAAATGGCGTATTTCTTTATTTCACTAAGTTCTACGTCAATCGCCGATTTTGGTTGGATCATGCCGTAGCCATCATGATGATGGAAAAGCCGGAACACGCTCCACACTTTGCCTTTTGCATCACAATGTGCGCCCAGTGTTGATTGGTCTTGTTCTAAAGAAACAACATCGCAGGTAACCTGACCTTGTAAGTATGATTTTTTATCATCACCGATCATGGTGATCATGCCGAAGTTATCCAGCAGTGAGATAGATAACTCTGGAAGTGCGTCTTGAGTTGAGAGAGGTAATGCTGAAAAACGAGTTTGCCATTCCATAATTACAATGCCTTTTGAAGATATTTTTCCGCTATGTTATACCCAAATAACCTTGAGATACTAGGGGAGCGATTTACGAATCAACATTTGTCTGCTTTCACTATCGTATTGTGACCCGCACACTAGTGACGTAGCACATCCCTTGTTACACTCCGCACTAACAACAAGACATCTATGAAGGAATAGTGAATGTACACTCCGGAAGAAAAAGCGCGTATTAAATGGGCTTGTCGTCGAGGCATGCTTGAGCTTGACGTAGTAATTATGCCGTTTTTTGAAGAGTGCTTTGATACTCTGAGTGAACAAGAGCAGCGTGACTTTGTTTCTTTACTTGAATGCGATGATCCTGATCTGTTTACTTGGGTAATGGGGCATGGCCGTAGCGAAAATTTAGGTCATGCAGCAATGGTTGATAAAATTGTCGCCCATAACCTCAGCAAAGTTCGTTAATTTTACTGCTTCTCCCTCTCTGACTGCCCGAGTCTTCAATGTTGTACTTTTCTTATTGATGACTTGGGCTGTTATCTTCTCTAGCATTCCGCTCGTATTATCGACTTATTTGTTATTACTGATTGTTAAGGCTCTCTCAAGCCAAGGCCTTGTTCAACCTACAAGTCATGGGCATTGGTATGTGCACTGCGATGGCTCGGTTAGGTTTGATGCCCTTGAGTATGGCGAATACTCGGAAGATATTGAGTCCGAAAAGGGTCATTTACAGCGAGTCGATACATCGGCATCACCATTCAAGATAACATTCCAATTGCAATCTGGCCGTAGTGTTACGATTTGGCGTGATAGCTGTGACGATGAGCAGTATCGTCAACTATCTTTGGTATTACGCCAATGGGAAATGAAACAGGGAGCTAATGCTCCCTGCTGATGTAATAGTTTACTTGGTAGAGTTAAAGCTGTTTAGCTGGAACCAAAATCGTTGGTCCGCTGTTTTCCAGTTGGTTCGGATAATCAAGCGTGTAGTGCAAACCTCGACTCTCTTTACGCTGCATCGCACAACGAACCATCAACTCTGCTACTTGTAAAAGGTTACGCAGTTCTAATAAGTTGTTCGACACTCGAAAATTGCTGTAGTACTCGTGCGTTTCTTGTTGCAACAGTTGGATACGGCGTAAGGCGCGCTCTAAACGCTTGTCAGTTCGCACAATGCCCATGTAGTCCCACATAAACAGACGAAGCTCGTGCCAGTTGTGCTGAATGATCACTTCTTCATCACTATTGGTTACTTTGCTTTCATCCCAACATGGCACCTGTGAAGGTAGCTCAACGTTAGTGTGATGTTTTAGAATATCTTTTGCCGCAGACCAAGCATAAACCACGCATTCGAGAAGTGAGTTTGATGCCATGCGGTTAGCACCATGCAGCCCGGTGTAGCTAACTTCACCAATCGCATACAAATTTTTCAGATCGGTGCAGCCATTTCTATCCACCATGACACCGCCACAAGTGTAGTGTGCAGCAGGTACGATTGGGATTGGCTCTTTAGTCATGTCAATGCCCAAGTCCATCAAACGTGAATAAATGGTTGGGAAGTGTTTCGTAATAAAGTCAGCAGGCTTATGGCTGATGTCGAGATACATACAGTCGGCACCTAAACGCTTCATTTCGAAGTCGATAGCACGAGCCACGACGTCACGCGGAGCAAGCTCTTTACGTTCATCGAAATCTGGCATAAAGCGAGAACCATCTGGACGACGCAGGTAAGCACCTTCGCCACGTAACGCTTCAGTTAGCAAGAAGTTACGTGCTTCTGGGTGATATAAACACGTCGGATGGAACTGGTTAAATTCCATATTAGCCACACGACACCCTGCACGCCAAGCAATCGCAATACCATCACCAGACGACACATCTGGGTTAGAGGTGTATTGATAAACCTTTGAAGCACCACCTGTAGCGAGAACCACAAATTTGGCTCGCACGGTTTCGACATGCTCTTCGTTGCGGTTCCAAATATAAGCACCGATAACTTTGTTTTTATCACCGCCAATTTTGTCTTCGGTGATTAAGTCCAGAGCATTGTGACGTTCGAGAACATGAATGTTTGGATGGTTATGAGCGTTATCTTGCAGGGAGGTTTGCATCGCCATACCTGTCGCATCTGCCGCGTGAAGAATACGACGACGGCTATGACCACCTTCACGAGTTAAGTGGTAGCGAGGTTCATCGTCAGAGTCATCTTCTTCACGATCAAATGGGACACCACCGTCAATCAACCACTGTACACACTCTTTTGAATGCTCAGCAATGAACCTTACGGTCTCCTCATCGCAAATACCATCCCCGGCGATTTGCGTGTCTTCAACGTGTGAATCAATGGTGTCTGACTCATCAAATACGGCAGCGATACCGCCTTGAGCATAGTAGGTCGCCCCTTCGCTGCGTGGTCCTTTACTCAGCACCATCACCTTACAGTGGTTAGCAACGCGCAAAGCCAACGACAAACCTGCCGCGCCACTCCCTACCACTAATACATCACACTCATGTTCACGATTTGTGTTCATATAACTTTTATAATCCCAAGCTAAGGTAACAAAGTTACCTTGTGTATTATTTGCACACCATGTGCATTCCATTATCGCGACATCTGTCGCTAAGGGCTAAGTTGGGAGACCTATCGACGTCCGTGTTACTGCGGTGACTGAGCCACTCTTCTTTTTCATGCAGAGCATGAGCATGCTTCCTAAGTTATAATTTGTAACGCGGTGTTCAGATAGCCATTAGCCATGCAAATGAAAAGTAATAGTTTGTCAATGCCATTGCTTTTCCATGCTCGACCCAGCACAATCTGGGACAGAGATCATTCATTATACCCATTTCCCTCCAAGATGCTCGCTTGTCAAACTTAGACTAAAGTCAGGCAGCGGTGGTCATTTGGGTACAGACATCACACTGTGAAAAACAATGACAAAAAACTTGAGAAACCATGGAACTTTCTCATTCACGTTAGGGTCACAATAGTGCTCAAGTAAGCAGTGGTGTCAATACTACGTTTTGCATAATTAGTACCCATATCTGAGAAGAGTAGGGGCATAACAAATAGGAGTATCCGCTCGAATGAACGAGCAGCTGACCGATCAAGTATTGATTGAGCGAGTTCAGAATGGCGATAAGCAAGCATTCAACCTGTTGGTAACAAAGTACCAGAATAAGGTATGTAATCTTATTTCCAGATACGTTAGTAATCCTGGCGATGTACCAGATGTAGCACAAGAAGCGTTTATTAAAGCTTACCGAGCTATCCCTAGCTTTCGTGGGGAAAGTGCGTTTTATACGTGGCTGTATCGCATTGCAGTGAATACTGCGAAAAATCACATTGTTGCTCAAGGGCGTAGACCTCCAGCGACAGATGTCGATGCTGAAGATGCTGAATTTTACGAAACAGGTAGTGCACTTAAAGAAATATCGAACCCTGAGAACTTAACGTTGTCCAAAGAATTGCAACGGGTGGTGTTCAGTGCAATCGAAGCTTTACCTGAAGATTTAAAAACCGCAATGACATTACGAGAGCTCGATGGCTTGAGTTATGAAGAAATTGCAGAAGTGATGGATTGCCCGGTAGGAACGGTACGATCGCGTATCTTCCGTGCTCGTGAGGCGGTGGAAAAGAAAATCAGACCTCTTTTGCAACGCTAGTACAAGTAATAACTATGGTGAAAATAATGGCTGACAAAGAAAAACTTTCAGCTCTCATGGATGGAGAATTGGTCGATAAGGCTTTAATTCAAGAGTTAGAGCAAGACCAAGAGAGCCGTGATGCTTGGCAGAACTATCACCTGATTGGTGATGTGATGCGAGGCGAAGCGCCAGCAAAACCTGAGTGGAATATTGCTGAAAGCGTGGCGTTAGCGTTAGAAGATGAACCTGCACACCGTGCGTTTGATTCGCACAGTGCAAATGTTATCTCAATTGCGGATACGCCAAAAGAGTCGCAACCAGAACCGCAAAAAGCAAAACGTCAATTGCCAGGTTGGTTGACGCAGTTTGGTCAAGTTGCTGTTGCTGCATGTGTATCGCTTGTTGTTATTTTAGGTGTACAGCAGTACGGTGGTAGCGATTCAATGTCGCCGCAAACAGATCAATTACCTGTATTGCAGACGGTTCCGTTTGCTGGCAGCGCAGAACCAGTGAGTTTGACTCGTGAGTCTGTAGAACGTTCTGTAGGCGAGGCAAATATGCAAGAGCAGCGCAAGCGTGTTCATGCTATGCTGCGAGACTACGAATTGCAGTTACGAATTAACAGTGATGCATCTCAACAAGATGCAAATCTGAATCCGGATATTGAATGAAAAAATTTCTGATCAGCGCTTGCGCTCTGTTCAGTATGATGTCTTCTCAAGCCTTTGCTGGTGATAAGCCAGCGGAGGCTTTATTGCATCAAATGAGCGAGGCGAGTAAGAATTTAAGTTACGAACTCTCTTATATCCTTATCAAAAAGAACAGCATTGAGCCGTTGCTGTATCGTCATGCCACGCATGGTGACGATCAATATGCTCATCTTGTCTACTTAAGTGGCCCCGTGCGTGAAGTGATTCGTCGCGGAACTGAAGTAAGTTACATCGAAACGGGTTTAGAACCGTTCACCATCGAGTCAGGTAAAATGGTCGCTCCGACTATGCCTATGCTCAACACCAATATCGATGAGCTAAACTTGTATTACGACTATGTAAAAGTGGGTAGAGCTCGTGAAGCTGGTGTTGCAACACAAGTGCTGCGTATTGTTCCTAAAGACGGTCTGCGTTATTCATACGTACTATGGATCGATGAGAAGAGTAAATTGCCGTTACGTGCCGACCTTGTGGACCGCGATGGTGAGATGCTTGAACAATATCGCACTATTTCTTACACGGTAAACCCAAAAATCGCAGAGTTAATGAGTGGCCTGCAAGATGTTCAATTACCTGCTGTTCTCACCATGCCAAAAGGCGATATTGGGACCAGTAATTGGCAGGTTGGTTGGATCCCTGAGGGTTTCGAGCCGAACGAGCTCAACCGCTATCGAATGGCCGTTACTAATCAAATGGTGGAGAGCCAGCTGTATTCTGATGGTCTGTTTAGCTTCTCTGTTTACGTAGCAAACAAAGATGAGCATTCGTTAAAAGGGCAGTTGGTTCGCCAAGGCAGAAGAACGCTACACAGTTTTGTGAGCGGTCAACATGAAATCTCTGTTGTAGGAGACATTCCACCGACCACAGCACAGCGTATAGCCCAATCTGTCACATTTAATGTAACAAAGAGTAAATAACAATGATGACCGCGTTGGCTACCGTGACAGACGTGCATCGTCGCGGCAAGCAATTCGAAATTGATTTAAGTTGCGAACAGCAGACCAGTTGCAGTAGTTGCTCTTCACAGAAAAGCTGTGGAACGGGCGTTGTTACTAAAGCTATTGGTAACAAGAGTTTATCTTGGCACCTGCGCACGGATAAATCGGTGAAAATAGGTCAAGTCGTCGAGATTGGTTTTCCTGAGTCGAGCCTAATAAAATCAGCAATGGCGGTTTATTTACTGCCATTGTTTGGTTTGATTATCGGTGCGATGTTTGGTCACTTCCTATTAGCGCCGCTGACAGCCGGCGGGGAAGGCATCATTATATTGGCATCGGTATTGTTTGCCGCTGGTGGAATGTGGATCGCAAAACGTGTTTCTCGTCCGTTAGAAGATGAATCCAAGCGCCAAGTTACCCTCGTTCGGGTACTTGGAGAGCCAATCCAGTAAGTGCTGTCCCCCTCCACTAAAGGTTATTTGGGTATGTACTTTAAATTACGTGCGCCCGTTAACGAAATTCGGTAGAATCTGCCAACTTGATTGAAATGCCGTCAGTAGATGGCGTTTCTTACTGTCCCTATTTGTAAAGAGTTAGTCACCCTAAATCTATGAAGCACATTCGTAACTTTTCGATTATCGCCCACATCGACCATGGTAAGTCGACCCTATCAGACCGTCTAATCCAAGTTTGTGGCGGGTTAACCGATCGTGAAATGGCCGCACAGGTTCTGGATTCTATGGATCTTGAACGTGAGCGTGGCATCACCATCAAATCTCAGAGTGTGACGCTAAACTACACCGCTAAAGACGGTGAGACGTATCAGCTGAACTTCATCGATACTCCGGGGCACGTTGACTTTGCATATGAAGTATCACGCTCTCTAGCGGCTTGTGAAGGTGCGCTATTGGTTGTGGATGCGGGTCAAGGTGTTGAAGCTCAAACACTGGCTAACTGTTACACCGCGATCGAAATGGATCTAGAGGTTGTGCCAATCTTGAACAAGATTGACCTACCAGCAGCCGATCCTGAGCGTGTAGCGGAAGAAATTGAAGAAATCGTTGGTATCGATGCAATGGAAGCAACCCGCTGTTCTGCGAAGACAGGCATTGGTGTTGATGACGTTCTAGAGAACATTGTGTCAGCGATTCCAGCACCGGAAGGTGATCCAGATGCGCCACTACAAGCGCTGATCATAGACTCATGGTTTGATAACTACCTTGGCGTTGTTTCTCTAGTGCGTATTAAAAACGGCGAACTGAAGAAGAACGATAAGATCAAAGTGATGAGTACGGGCCAAGTTTGGGGTGTAGACCGCCTTGGTATCTTTACGCCAAAACAAGTAGATACCGATACCCTTCGTACTGGTGAAGTAGGTTGGGTTGTTTGTGGTATCAAAGACATTCTTGGTGCCCCTGTTGGTGATACGCTGACTCTAGCGAAGAATGGTTGTGATAAACCGCTACCTGGCTTTAAGAAAGTTAAACCTCAGGTTTACGCAGGTCTGTTCCCTGTATCTTCCGACGATTACGAAAACTTCCGTGACGCACTAGGCAAACTAAGCCTTAACGACGCATCGCTATTCTACGAGCCAGAAAACTCTGCGGCACTTGGCTTTGGTTTCCGTTGTGGTTTCCTTGGCATGTTGCACATGGAAATCATCCAAGAGCGTCTAGAGCGTGAATACGACTTGGATCTTATTACCACAGCACCAACGGTAGTTTACGAAGTTGAGAAGACAGATGGCGATCTGCTGTATGTTGATAGCCCAGCAAAACTACCAGCGATCAATGACATTGAAGAAATTCGTGAACCGATTGCACGTTGTAATATCCTTGTGCCTTCAGAGTACCTAGGTAACGTAATCACTCTGTGTGTTGAAAAGCGAGGCAGTCAAGTTGATATGGTTTACCACGGTAACCAAGTCGCTGTGACTTACGATATTCCAATGGCCGAAGTGGTACTGGATTTCTTCGATCGTCTGAAATCAACATCACGCGGTTACGCATCTTTGGATTACAACTTCCAGCGTTTTGAAGCTTCGAACATGGTACGTGTAGACGTTCTTCTTAACGGTGACACTGTTGATGCATTGGCGATGATCACACACAAAGATCAGTCTCAGACTCGCGGTCGTCAGTTGGTAGAGAAGATGAAAGAATTCATCCCTCGCCAAATGTTTGATATCGCAATCCAAGCGGCAATTGGTAACCACATTATCGCTCGTTCAACGGTAAAACAGTTGCGTAAGAACGTTATCGCGAAATGTTACGGTGGTGACGTAAGTCGTAAGAAGAAACTTCTGAAGAAACAGAAAGAAGGTAAGAAACGCATGAAGCAGATCGGTAACGTTGAGCTGCCTCAAGAAGCGTTCCTAGCCATCCTTCACGTAGGTAAAGACTAAAGTTGAACTTTGTCTCACACTTGTCGGTCTTAAGACGTTAGATATTAAAATAAGTGAAAGGGTTTCGGCTCTTTCACTTTCGTATTTTTAGATAAGGGAATTTAATGGCGAATACATTCTCACTGATGTTGGTTATTGCGACTTTGGTAACTGGCGTTGTTTGGCTATTGGAAAAGCTGGTTTTCGCGAAAAAGCGTCAGGAAAAACTGGCTGAGATTCAAGCTCAGACGTCTAATGGTTTGGATGCAGTGACCTTGCAAAAAGTTGAGCGTCAGCCTTGGTGGGTTGAAAATAGCGTCTCTATTTTTCCTGTGATCGCGTTCGTTTTAGTATTACGTTCTTTTATCTACGAACCATTTCAAATCCCATCAGGCTCAATGATGCCTACCTTGCTGGTTGGCGATTTCATTTTAGTTGAGAAGTACGCGTACGGTCTAAAAGACCCAGTATGGCGTACTCAGCTAGTGGAAACTGGTAAGCCTGAGCGTGGTGATATCGTGGTCTTCAAATACCCACCACAACCAAGTGTGGACTACATTAAGCGTGTAGTTGGTTTACCTGGTGATATCGTGCGTTATTCAAGTGATAAGCAGCTTTGCGTGCAAAGCCAAGGCGAATCGGCATGTAAGCCAGTTAAACTGAGCAATGTTGAAGAAAGTCAGTTTAGCTCGAACGGTATTCCAATGATCCAACTGGATGAAAAATTGGGTAACGCTGAGCACAATATTTTGGTTAACCCTCTTGTGCGTAACCGCGTGGAGCAATATTTCCCACGCAGCGGAACGACAGAGTGGGTTGTACCACAAGGTCAGTATTTTGTGATGGGTGATAACCGTGACAACAGTGCTGACAGCCGTTACTGGGGCTTTGTTCCAGAAGCAAACTTAGTCGGTAAAGCTGTCGCGATCTGGATCAGCTTCGAGTTTGATCGTGGCGCAGATAGTGTTCTACCTTCATGGATTCCAACTGGTGTGCGTTTTAACCGCATCGGTGGCATTCACTAACCATTCAAATATCGAGAGAGTATGAATTCTCCAATTGATAAACTAGAGAGAAAGCTCGGCTACCAGTTTCAAGATGCCGGGCTTATCAATTTGGCGCTGACGCACCGCAGCGCCAACAGTAAGCACAATGAACGTCTTGAGTTTCTGGGCGATTCAATTTTAAGTTTTGTCATCGCTGATGATCTGTACCATCGTTTCCCAAAAGTGAACGAAGGTGACATGAGCCGCATGCGTGCTACTTTGGTTCGCGGACATACATTGGCGGAACTGGGTCGTGAATTCGATCTAGGAGATTATTTAAAATTAGGTCCAGGTGAATTGAAGAGTGGCGGTTTTCGCCGAGACTCTATTTTAGCCGATGCGGTTGAAGCCATTATTGGCGCAATTTACCTAGACAGTGATCTTGAAGTTGTGCGAGGCATTGTACTGAGTTGGTATCAGTCACGCCTTGAAGCCATTAAACCTGGCGTCTCACAAAAAGATCCGAAAACTCGCCTACAAGAGTTCCTACAAGGCAGAAGAAAACCGCTGCCTGTGTACACAGTGACTAATATTAAAGGTGAAGCGCACAACCAAGAGTTTACGGTTGAGTGTGAAGTAGCAGGTGTGGATAAGCCTGTAATCGGTAAAGGCACCAGCCGCCGCAAGGCAGAACAAGCGGCTGCTGAAACAGCACTTGAGCAATTAACAAATGGCTGATAACGAATTCGATATCGATGCGTTTTTCGCATCACAAGGTGAGCCAAGCTCGCCAGAAAACCAACACTGTGGCTTTATTGCTATTGTTGGTCGTCCAAACGTAGGTAAGTCGACACTTTTGAACAAGATTTTGGGTCAGAAGATTTCGATCACCTCTCGTAAGCCGCAAACGACACGCCACCGTATTATGGGTGTGGATACGGACGGCGATTACCAAGCGATTTACGTCGACACGCCTGGACTTCACATTGAAGAAAAGCGTGCGATCAACCGTTTGATGAACCGTGCAGCTAACTCGTCATTGAGTGATGTAAACCTTGTGTTCTTCTTAGTCGATGGTACGCATTGGACTAAAGACGATGAGATGGTGCTGACCAAACTTCAAAAATCGAACTTCCCAGTTGTGCTTTGTGTAAACAAGGTCGACAACGTACAAGATCGTAACGACGTGATGCTACACATGGCGGAGATGTCGAAGAAGATGGACTTCGTGGATGTTGTGCCAATCTCTGCCAAGCAAGGTAAGAACATTGACGTACTGCGTAAGCACGTGCGTAATCACTTACCTAAAGCAACGCATCACTTCCCAGAAGAATACGTGACTGACCGTTCTCAGCGTTTTATGGCGTCTGAGATTGTGCGTGAAAAGCTGATGCGCTTTACTGGTGAAGAGCTGCCATACTCAGTAACGGTTGAGATTGAACGTTTTGATTACAACCCAGAAACCGACGGTTTCCACATCAATGCATTGATTCTTGTTGAGCGTAATGGCCAGAAGAAAATGGTGATTGGCAAAGGCGGCGAGAAGATTAAAACCATTGGTCGCGAAGCGCGTTTAGATATGGAAGAATTGTTCGGTCGTAAGGTTTACCTAGAAACTTGGGTAAAAGTGAAATCTGGCTGGGCAGACGACGAACGAGCGTTGCGATCGTTGGGTTATATAGACGATTTATAATCTTGGCTGCGAAGGTGCTTCGCTCCAACATCGATGAAAAATCAGTATCGATTAAAATAAGGAGCCGCTCGGCTCCTTATTTTTTATTTCACACTTTTTAGGCACAATGACTTAGATGAGTAATCTGTCTTCCGAAGGTTTACAGCGCTGTTTTGTATTGCACCGACGCCCTTACAGTGAATCGAGCTTAATCCTTGATGTATTTAGTGAGGAATATGGCCGAATGACTTTAATGGCCAAAGGCGCGCGCAGTAAGCGTTCGAACTTAAAAGGCGCATTGCAACCTTTTACCCCGCTATTACTTAAATGGTCGGGGAAAGGCTCAATGAAAACTTTGCGTCAAGCCGAGCCGATAAGTCTAGGTTTGCCGTTAACGGGCATTAATCTCTACTCAGCCATGTACGTCAATGAACTGATTGGCCGTATTTTGATGGCTGAAGTGCCGATGCCAGCACTATTTCATGATTATTTGCATGCGTTAACCGAGTTGGCGCACAACGAGAACCCTGAGCCTGCACTGCGTCGTTTTGAGTTAGCCTTGCTGTCTGCGATGGGGTATGGCGTGGATTTTTTGCATTGTGCAGGTACCGGCGAGCCCGTCGATCCAGAAATGACCTATCGTTACCGGGAACAGAAAGGGTTTATTGCTTCGGTTAGGCGCGATAACCTCACGTTTTTAGGGAATGAACTGATTGCTATCAGTGAGCGGCGGTTCGTCACTAAAGAGCAGCTAAAAGCGGCAAAACGCTTTACACGTATAGCCTTAAAGCCGTATCTTGGCGGCAAACCTTTAAAAAGTCGTGAATTTTTCATTCAGACCCCCAGAGCACGGAGTAACGGAAAATGAGCTCAATTTATTTAGGCGTCAATATCGACCATATTGCCACTCTACGTAATGCACGTGGTACAAAATACCCAGATCCTGTTCACGCTGCTGAAATTGCAGAGCGTGCAGGCGCGGACGGTATCACTATCCACTTACGTGAAGACCGTCGCCATATTTTGGATCGTGATGTACGTATTCTGCGTGAAACCATTCAAACGCGTATGAATCTAGAGATGGCAGTGACGGACGAAATGGTTGAGATTGCGCTGCAAACTAAACCAGAGTTTGTGTGTCTAGTGCCTGAAAAGCGTGAAGAACTGACGACGGAAGGTGGCTTAGATGTTGTAGGGCAGCTTGAAAAAATTAAAGCTGCGACGAAAAAGCTGACAGATGCCGGCATTAAAGTTTCGCTCTTTATTGATGCTGACCGTCAACAGATTGAAGCTGCGAAAAAGTGTGGCGCTCCGTTTATTGAGCTACATACTGGCCACTATGCAGATGCGACGACAGAAGACGAACAGCAAGCTGAACTGAAGAAGATTGCTGCTGGTGCGAGTTATGCACATGACCTAGGTATTATTGTTAATGCCGGGCATGGCCTGACTTATCACAATGTCGCACCAATTGCTGCATTACCAGAAATTTACGAACTCAACATTGGTCACTCAATCATTGGTCGCGCAGTATTTGATGGTTTAAATAAAGCGGTTGCTGACATGAAAGCACTGATGATTGAGGCTCGCCAGTCATAGGGCTATCTAGATGGCGATTATAGGGTTAGGGACCGACATTGCAGAAATTGAGCGTATTGAAAAAGCGTTAGCTCGTAGTGGTGAACCTTTTGCTCAGCGGATTCTTTCAGAAGAAGAAATGGCCAAATTCTCACAGCTTAAGCTGCAAGGTCGTTATCTTGCTAAGCGCTTTGCAGTTAAAGAAGCGGCCTCAAAAGCATTGGGAACAGGGATCGCAAAAGGGGTCACGTTTCACGACTTTTCCATCTCGAACGATGAGCTTGGAAAACCAGTGCTCGCATTGACGGGCACAGCCAAGCAAATAGCGGATGCGATGGGCGTTAACCACATTCACCTGTCCATTTCCGATGAGCGTCATTACGCTGTGGCGACGGTCATTTTTGAATCCTAGCTTGTAAGTCTTAAACAAAATACTAAAAAGCCAGAGCATTTGCTCTGGCTTTTGTTTCTCTTCAATAGATCACTGTTCAAGGTATAACTTTGCGGTTGTTGTTACTTTAATCATTTCATCTTGCAGCTCGAACATTTCAGGCTCAACTTCCTCAAGACTGACCCCTGAGCGCAGTGCTTGCTCAAGCGTCGCACAGAGTGACTTCAGTCTTGGAACGCCACAATATGAACTACTGCCGTGCAGCTTATGGATGACATGAATTAGGTCATCACGGGAGATATCTTCTTGCTCCAGAGCTTGGTCAACGACTGCTTCTACTTCAGGGATGAACTCAATCAACATGCGCAGCATGTCTTTAGCGAGATCCTCTTTATTCGCGCTCTGTTTTAAGGCTGCTTGCCAATCAATAATCACATCCTGCTGAGGCGAAGAAACGGGTTGTGGTGCGCTTCCTTCAGGTTCATCAACGTATGAAGGGGCGACTTTGCCAATGCTCTCTGTACAAGCATTTGGGTTCCAGTGAACCAAAACCTGTTGCAGCACATGCTCTTCAATAGGTTTGGTCAAGTAGTCATCCATTCCTGCTGAGAGCAAGCGGTCTCGTTCCCCTGCCATGGCATGCGCCGTTACCGCAATCACTGGCGTGTCTTTATTTAACTCCAGCTCTTTAATGTGCTTACAAGCGGTCACCCCATCCATTTGTGGCATTTGGATATCCATAAAGATTAAATCGTACTTTTTCTCTGTCGCCAGGTTCACCGCTTGCTGGCCATTGCTACAGGCGGTGACGGTTTCTACTCGTTCGCGGAGCAGTGCAGAGATCAGCTTCAAGTTTGCAGGGTTGTCATCCACTGCTAGTACAGTCAGAGGTAAACGGTCCCCTTCGCTTGGCGTAATTGGAGCGCTTAATACAGGTGGCGATTCTACATGTTCGCTAATCAGGCTTTGTAGCAACTTACGGCGAGACAATGGCTTCGTCAGGCACTGGACGTGATGCTCTGTCATTATTTGGTCCGCAAGCGCCAATTCGGTACTCGGTGTCCCTAGGAGAACACTCGGAGCCATACGTTTCGCTTGTTCTATCCAAGGTGTAATAACTTCCGCATCGTGAGTCTGGTTGGCCGCTAAATTCAACAATACATAATCATATTGCTCTTCGTTGTTTGGTAGCGAAGAGCGGTAGGTTACTAAAATACCCTCCTGACTCAGAATCTGTTGGGTTACGGATGCGGCTTGCATGTTTGGTTCAATCAGCAGTAACTGCTTCCCAGTCAGAAGTTCCACTTCAATCAGTTCGCTCATTGGCATCTCGGTTGAGTGCAAGCGCACCGTAAACCAGAAGGTTGAACCTTGGTGTAGACGGCTGGTTAAACTGATTTCGCCGCCCATCTGGCTCACCAGTTTCTGAGTGATAACCAGACCAAGACCAGTACCGCCGTAACGACGTGAAATACTTGCATCTGCTTGGCTAAAGGCTTGGAACAACTGCGCTTGCTGACGCTCAGAGATACCAATACCTGTATCACGCACCATGAATTGCAGTTCGACGGAGTCTCCTGATTGAGAGCGCATTTCTACGCTAACATCAATGTTGCCTCGCTCGGTAAACTTGATTGAGTTACCGACTAAGTTCGTCAAAATTTGCTGAATACGTAGTGGATCCCCAACTAAACCCGGTGGAATTTTAGGGTCCACTTTTAGGGTGATTTCTAACCCTTTCTCATGTGCACTTGTGGCTTGTAGGTTAATTACCTCTTCTAAACTTTCTCGGAAATCAAAAGGAATGTTTTCCAGCGCCAGCTTACCCGCTTCAAGTTTCGAGAAGTCGAGAATGTCATTGATGATATTCAGCAGGTTGTTCGCCGACTTCTCAATCGTCTGTAGGTAATCCGTTTGGCTGTTAGAAAGCTGCGTTTTAAGCATTTGACGAGTAAAGCCAATCACCCCATTGAGCGGAGTACGCAGCTCGTGCGACATGTTTGCCAAGAACTCTGACTTAACCCTGGCCGCTTCTTGCGCGCGTTTCTTCGCGATATCCAGCTCAACGTTCTGAATTTCTAGCTGCTCAAGCGTTTCACGTAAGTCGGACGTGGCTTGGTCTATACTGTGCTGCATCTCCACGTGATATTCTGATAACGATACCGCCATGGCGTTGATGCCATTTTTTAGCTGGTCTAACTCCCCGTGCATTTTGCCTTCGATACGCACATCAAGATGACCGCGGCGAATGCGGTCAACGACATTCTTCATGTGGGTGATAGGTTGGGTCACATCGTGCATTAGACGTGAAGCAAACACACTTGCTAAGCCAAGACCGAGAACCAGAACTAAAAACGCAGAGAAGACTTCTTGATACTGTTGCAGCCTCAAGGAGGAGAGATCTAACTCGACGGCGATGTAACCAATCGCTTTTGTGCCTTGGCTTTCGTTCGACAACTCCGCTAAGTAGTGACCTTCTGACAAAATGGGGACACGCAATATCAGTGAGTTTTCGTAGATTTCCGAATTACCCAGTTGCGGGATCGGTTTATCTTTGGGAAACATCAAGGCTTCAAAATTAGGATGAAAGTTAGAGGTCACAAAGAGCTCATGATGTTCATCAAATACCGCGATACTACGAACCAGTTTGGAGTTTTTGCGGTGCGCGTAGCTTATCAAGCGACGTACCGCCTCTCGGCTTTCTGATAGTAGATGAGTTTCACTGGCAATCGCCAGCGGCTCAATAATGCTGTTACCAGTGGTGATAACTTGTTTCTCAAGGTCTTGGTAGCGGTTAAATGAGAAAAAGCCGCTCAGTAATAAACCAATAATGAGAGTGGGAGCGAGAGTTAGTGTAATTACACGTGCTCGTAAGCCATATCTGGTCATGTTATCTAATTACATCGGAGTCTGGATATGGGAAAATAACGCATTATTTCTCAAGCGCACGATAAAGCCTTGAGCAAAGAAGTGACGTCACCGAATAAACGGTAAGCATAATCAAGTCACTCGAATCACACAACGGCTGCAATCAAGAATAGTGAAGCCGAAGAGCAATTACACATAAATCAGGCATAGAGCATGGCACGCATCTTTCAACCGAAAAAGAAAACCCAACTCAATACTCGGCACCAAGCAGTGCAAGTAGAGCGTTTAGATCACCACGGCGCAGGCATTGCTTACCTCAAAAAGAAGCCATTGTTTATCGATGGAGCACTGCCGGGTGAGGAGGTGGTCACTCAATTGGTGGAAGAAAAGAGCAAATACGCTCGCGGTAAGTTGATTAAAATCCTTAAGCCGAGTGAAGCTCGTGTGGAGCCATTTTGCCCACATTATCATGAGTGCGGTGGCTGTGATTTGCAGCATCTAGATTATGACCAACAATTGACGTACAAACAGCAAACGTTGCGTCAGCTAATGCGAAAATTTTCAGGCAGTGACATTGAACTAGATGCCCCGTTATTGGGATATTCGCAGGCCTACCGTCGCCGTGCGAGAGTGAGCTTGTTTGTTGATAAAAAAACACGTCAGCTACATTTTGGTTTCCGTAAAAAGCAGAGTAAGCAAATTGCGCAAGTGACCGATTGCCCAGTGCTGGCACCGGAACTGAATGTTTTGCTGCCAGAGATTTACTCAGCCCTAAAAGCGTTCAAAAAGCCTGAACAATTGGGTCATGTAGAGCTGGTACTTGGTGATAATGGGCCGTGTATTACGCTGCGCCACTTGAGCGCTCTGACAACGAGTGAAACTCAATCTCTAACGGAGTTGGCAAAACGTCATGGCGCATCGTTGTACTTAATGCCATCGACAGAACAATTAGACCTTATCGAAGGCGATATGCCTTTTTATCAAGAAGTTGGAGTGAAAATCCCTTTTGCACCAAATAACTTTATTCAAGTAAACCAAGGTGTAAACCAACAAATGGTCAAGCAAGCGGTTGAGTGGTTAGACCCACAAAAGAGTGACCGAGTGTTAGATTTGTTCTGTGGTTTAGGCAACTTTAGTTTACCAGTTGCGAAATTAGCTAAGCACGTGGTTGGAGTAGAGGGTGTTGCAGAGATGGTAGAAAAAGCCACAAACAATGCATCTTTGAACCAAATCAATAACGCGCAATTTTATCACGCTAACCTTGAGCAAGATTTTGAAGGCCAAGCCTGGGCCGCAGAGCGGTTTGATAAAGTATTATTAGACCCGGCACGCGCGGGAGCGAGTGGGATCATCGATCAAGTTTCTGAGCTTGGCGCACAGCGTGTAGTTTATGTTTCTTGTAATCCTGCTACCCTTGCTAGGGATAGTCAAAGCTTGATAGAGCAAGGCTATAAATTAACGAAATTAGGTATGCTGGATATGTTCCCTCATACCAGTCATCTAGAATCGATGGCATTGTTTGAAAAGTCCTAACTTTAGGACTTTGACCCCTTATTTGTGGTGGGTGGTCATAAAGCCAGCGTGTACGCGCGGTAAAAAGAACTAACCTGGACGGTGTTAGTCAAACCACACGAATATAATAATTAGGATGATGAGATGGTTGCGGTAAGAAGCGCGCATTTAAACCAAGATGAACAGTTTGAACTCGAAAACTGGGTGGCTAGCCTAGGACAAGAGAAAAACACAGCCTCACGCTTAATCGAAGTATATCGAGATTGCCAGACAGTATTAGCTGATAACGAGCAAGCGGAACTGTTGTTGTGGCGTGGACGAGAAATGATCGAAATTTTGATCACCTTGTCTATGGATCAAGCCACTTTAGTGGCTGCTCAACTGTTTCCTTTGGTTTCAAGTGGTGCTTTTAACAGAGAAATTCTGGAAGAGAAATACAGCAAAGAAATCATAAAATTAATCGACGGCGTTGAAGAAATGGCTGCTATTGGCCAACTCAACGTCAACATGGAAGGCAGTGCAGCGTCATCTCAGGTAGATAACGTACGCCGCATGCTGCTTGCCATGGTGGATGACTTCCGCTGCGTAGTTATCAAGCTCGCGGAACGAATTTGTAACCTTATTGAAGTTAAAAAAGCGCCAGATGAAGTTCGACGTGCGGCGGCAAAAGAGTGTGCCAACATCTATGCGCCGCTAGCAAACCGATTAGGCATCGGTCAGCTGAAATGGGAAATTGAAGATTACGCTTTCCGCTACCAACAGCCGGAAACTTACAAACAAATTGCCAAGCAGCTTTCTGAGAGGCGCATCGTTCGTGAACAGTACATCAAAGACTTTGTTGAAGACCTCACGCACGAAATGGAAGTATCGGGCATCAATGCCGAAGTGAGTGGTCGACCTAAGCACATCTACAGCATTTGGCGAAAAATGCAGAAAAAGAGTTTGGCCTTTGATGAGCTGTTTGATGTGCGAGCAGTGCGTATCATCGCAGACAAACTGCAAGATTGTTACGCGGCTTTAGGCGTAGTTCACACCAAATACAAGCACCTGCCGAGCGAGTTTGATGACTACGTTGCTAACCCTAAACCAAACGGTTATCAATCGATCCATACAGTAATTCTAGGGCCAGAAGGCAAAACCATCGAGATCCAGATTCGTACCAAGCAAATGCATGAAGAGTCGGAACTGGGGGTTGCAGCGCACTGGAAATATAAAGAAGGGGCAAGCAGCCGAAGCGGTTATGATGAGAAGATCACGTGGCTGCGTAAGCTACTGGATTGGCAAGAAGAAATGTCTGACTCTGGCGAAATGCTCGATGAGCTGCGTAGCCAAGTCTTTGATGACCGTGTTTATGCCTTTACACCACGTGGTGATGTTGTCGATTTGCCAATGGGGGCAACGCCGCTAGATTTTGCCTATCACATTCACTCCGAAGTGGGACACCGTTGTATCGGTGCCAAAGTCGGAGGTCGTATTGTGCCGTTCACGCATAAATTACATATGGGTGACCAAGTCGAGATTATCACTCAGAAAGAACCTAACCCATCACGTGACTGGTTAAACCCATCATTAGGCTTCGTTCATTCTGGTCGTGCGCGTGCCAAAATTAACGCCTGGTTCCGAAAACAAAGCCGTGAGAAGAACCTTGAAGCAGGTCGTGAAATCCTTGAGCATGAGTTAGCCAAAATTGGCGCAACGTTAAAAGATGCAGAGCATTACGCCCTCAAGCGGTTTAACGTCAAAACACCAGATGAATTGTATGTTGGGGTAGGTAGCGGTGATTTGCGCATCAACCAAATCATTAACCATATCAACGCGTTAGTTAACAAGCCAACGGCAGAGGAAGAAGACCAGCAAGCACTGGAAAAACTGCAAGAAGCAGAGCACAAATCACCAGCGCAAAGCCGACCGAAAAAAGACGCCGTCGTTGTAGAAGGTGTCGATAATCTAATGACGCACCTAGCGCGTTGCTGTCAGCCGATTCCAGGTGATGATATCTGTGGTTACATCACGCAAGGTCGCGGCATTTCAGTACACCGTAGTGACTGTGAACAGTTAGAAGAACTGCGCCATCATGCGCCAGAGCGTATCATTGATACTGTCTGGGGCAGCGGCTTCGTCGGGTCATACATCCTCACCGTCCGTGTTGAAGCGATGGAGCGAGGTGGTCTACTCAAAGACATTACGACACTGTTCGCCAACGAAAAGATCAAAGTGACCAGTATGAAGAACCGAGTCGATTACAGACGTCAACTTGCCATCATGGACTTTGACCTAGAAGTCACCAATATTGAGGTGCTTTCTCGTGTTTCGAAGCGTGTTGAGCAGATTAAGGATGTGATGACGGTGAAACGCCTCGGCTAAAATTCTCGTCATACTTGAAGCTGATAGCGTTGTTGCCTGCGCTCACTCCGGAGTGCCGGCCCAGGCTCATCACATAGGCGAGCTATGCTCAGGAGTCGCGAAAACTTGTTGCCTTGTCAAAGTAACAATTACTTAGTGAAAGCTGCTGAGAAAATATAATGTAGAAGGTGAGTGGTTTTGGTCGCTCACCTTTTTCTTTAGTAGAAAGGTTTAAAGGAACAAAAAATGAGTCATCCAATTGAACAATTAGAACAAATCATGGCGAAGTTGCGTGACCCAGAAAACGGTTGCCCTTGGGACTTAAAACAAACCTTTGACACCATCGTTCCGCATACAATAGAAGAAACCTACGAAGTGGTGGACGCGATTCAAAATCGAGATTGGCCCAATCTAAAAGAAGAGCTAGGGGATTTGTTGTTTCAGGTGATTTTTTACAGTCAGCTAGCGAAAGAGCAAGAGCTGTTTGACTTTTCGGATGTCGTCGAAACCGTGAACGAAAAACTGACTCGTCGCCACCCGCATGTTTTTTCAGATGTTGAGTTTGAATCTGACGAGGAAATTAACGCGAACTGGGAAGCGGAAAAAGCAAAAGAAAAAGCCCTAGTAGGCAAAGCGGAAGAAAGTATCCTAGACTCAATACCAAACTCTTTACCGGCACTTTCTCGTGCTACAAAAATTCAGAAAAAATGTGCAAAATTTGGGTTTGATTGGGGTTCACTTGGCCCGGTTGTCGATAAAGTACGAGAAGAAATTGACGAAGTCATGGAAGAGGCACTGCAAGTTCAGCCCGATGAAGAGAAAGTTGAGTTGGAGCTCGGTGATTTGCTATTTGCGACTGTCAATTTGGCTCGCCACCTTGATAAAAACCCAGAAGTCGCGCTAGGAAAAGCAAACGTAAAGTTTGCGCGACGTTTTAAACAAGTTGAAGGCAAGGTCCAGCAGTCAGGCAAAGTACTTACAGATTGTTCTTTATCAGAACTTGACCATTTTTGGGATGAAGTAAAACAAGAAGAATCGAGGCAGAGGTAAACTGGCAGAATACATAATATAAGGTCAGCTTGTTTGGTTACACGAAAACGGACTTTGGTTTGTCTTTGCTCACTTTGATTTGAAGCAAAAAATAAAAAATTACGGTGTGATAGATTTCACGTTGTGGCGGTAAGGAGCTTCTGGTATATTTATCTCCCGTCCAGAAGCACTCCATTTCCCTCATTCAACCAATTTCAGGTTAAACATGACGACAAATTACATTTTTGTTACTGGCGGGGTTGTATCCTCTCTAGGTAAAGGTATTGCAGCAGCATCTCTTGCGGCTATTCTAGAAGCTCGTGGTCTTAAAGTGACTATGATGAAGCTTGACCCTTACATCAACGTTGACCCGGGCACAATGAGCCCTACTCAGCACGGTGAAGTGTTCGTTACAGAAGATGGCGCAGAGACTGACCTTGACCTTGGTCACTACGAGCGTTTCATCCGTACCAAGATGACCAAGCGTAACAACTTCACTGCAGGTCGTGTTTATGCCGACGTACTTCGTAAAGAACGTCGTGGTGACTACCTAGGCGCAACTATTCAAGTTATCCCTCATATCACTAACGC
>NZ_JAWOQQ010000001.1:745691-764964 GCF_033337405.1 Vibrio sp. YT-16 | reverse complement strand
GCCGACGTACTTCGTAAAGAACGTCGTGGTGACTACCTAGGCGCAACTATTCAAGTTATCCCTCATATCACTAACGCAATCAAAGATCGCGTTATTGCAGGTTCTGAAGGCCATGATGTGGCTATCGTTGAAGTTGGCGGTACTGTTGGTGATATCGAATCGCTACCATTTATGGAAGCGATTCGTCAGCTAGCTGTTGAGCTAGGCCGTGAGCGCGCAATGTTCATGCACCTAACACTTGTTCCTTACCTAGCGGCAGCGGGCGAAGTGAAAACTAAGCCGACGCAACACTCTGTAAAAGAACTTCTATCTATCGGTATTCAGCCAGATATCCTAGTTTGCCGTAGCGATCGCGTTATTCCTGCGAATGAGCGTAAAAAAATCGCACTGTTCTGTAATGTTCCAGAAAAAGCAGTAATTTCAATGAAGGATGTAGACTCTATCTACAAGATCCCTCAGTTGATTAAATCTCAAGGTCTAGATGACCTTGTGTGTGCTCGCTTTGGTATTACTGCTCCGGAAGCAGACCTTTCTGAATGGGAACAGGTTATCTACGAAGAAGCAAATCCTACTGGTGAAGTAACCATCGGTATGGTTGGTAAATACATTGAATTACCAGATGCATACAAATCTGTGAACGAAGCGCTTAAACACGCTGGCTTGAAAAACCGTCTAAGCGTCACAATTAAGTATGTAGACTCACAAGATATCGAAACAAAAGGCGTTGAACTTCTAGAAGGTTTGGACGCGATCCTAGTACCAGGTGGCTTCGGCGATCGTGGTATTGAAGGTAAGATCCGTGCGGCTCAATATGCACGTGAAAATAACGTGCCTTACCTGGGTATTTGTTTGGGTATGCAAGTTGCACTAATCGAATACGCGCGTAACGTTGCGGGTATGGAAGGTGCACATTCAACAGAATTTAACAAAGAGACGAAGTACCCTGTGGTAGGTTTGATCACAGAGTGGGTAGACGAATCAGGTAGCGTAGAAGAGCGTACTGAAAAGTCTGACCTAGGCGGTACGATGCGTCTTGGTTCACAGCTGTGTCACCTAGAGAAAGGGACTAAAGCTCGTGAACTGTACGGTAGCGCGACGATCCATGAACGTCACCGTCACCGTTACGAAGTGAATAACGTGCTTCGTCCGCAAATCGAAAAAGCAGGCCTAAAAGTATCAGGTCTATCTGCGGACAAGAAGTTAGTGGAAATGATTGAGAACCCAGCTCACCCATGGTTTGTAGCGGCTCAGTTCCACCCAGAATTCACCTCGACTCCTCGCGATGGACATCCATTGTTTGCAGGTTTTGTTAAGGCTGCGGGCCAAAACGCACGCGGCGAATTCGAGAAGTAAAAGGATACGGGCGGCGGCGAAGGTTGTGCTGCTGCCCTTTAAGATTGACATTTATATTTGAAACGAGAGGAAACATTAATGTCTAAGATCGTTAAAGTTCTAGGTCGTGAAATCATCGACTCACGTGGTAACCCAACTGTAGAAGCTGAAGTACACCTAGAAGGCGGTTTCGTAGGTATGGCGGCAGCTCCATCTGGCGCATCTACTGGTTCTCGCGAAGCTCTTGAGCTACGTGACGGTGACAAAGCACGTTTCCTAGGTAAAGGTGTTCTTAAAGCAGTTGAAGCTGTAAACGGCCCAATCGCTGAAGCTCTAGTTGGCAAAGACGCTAAAGACCAAGCTGCAATCGACGCAGTAATGATCGAACTAGACGGCACTGAAAACAAATCTAAATTCGGTGCTAACGCTATCCTAGCTGTTTCTCTAGCAAACGCTAAAGCTGCTGCTGCTGCGAAAGGCATGCCTCTATACGAGCACATCGCTGAGCTAAACGGCACTGCAGGTCAGTTCTCTATGCCTCTACCAATGATGAACATCATCAACGGTGGCGAGCACGCAGACAACAACGTTGACATCCAAGAGTTCATGATCCAACCAGTTGGCGCTAAGACTCTTAAAGAAGGTCTACGTATCGGTGCAGAAGTATTCCACAGCCTAGCTAAAGTTCTTAAGTCTAAAGGCTACAGCACTGCAGTTGGTGATGAAGGTGGTTTCGCTCCTAACCTTAAATCTAACGCTGAAGCTCTAGAAGTTATCGCAGAAGCTGTTGCAGCTGCTGGTTACGAACTAGGTAAAGACGTTACTCTAGCTATGGACTGTGCTGCATCTGAGTTCTTCGACAAAGAAGCTGGCATCTACAACATGAAAGGCGAAGGTAAAACTTTCACTTCTGAAGAGTTCAACCACTACCTAGCTGAGCTAGCTAACCAATTCCCAATCGTTTCTATCGAAGACGGTCTAGACGAGTCTGACTGGGATGGCTTCAAGCACCAAACTGAACTACTAGGTGACAAGCTTCAACTAGTAGGTGACGATCTATTCGTTACTAACACTAAGATCCTTGCTGAAGGTATCGAGAAAGGCGTAGCTAACTCTATCCTTATCAAGTTCAACCAAATCGGTTCTCTAACTGAGACTCTAGCTGCAATCAAGATGGCTAAAGACGCAGGTTACACAGCAGTAATCTCTCACCGTTCTGGCGAAACTGAAGATGCAACTATCGCTGACCTAGCGGTAGGTACAGCTGCAGGTCAAATCAAAACTGGTTCTATGAGCCGTTCTGACCGTGTTGCTAAGTACAACCAGCTAATCCGTATCGAGGAAGCTCTAGGTGAGCGCGCTCCTTTCAACGGTCTTAAAGAAGTTAAAGGTCAAGCTTAATTCTTCACTGAATTAGCAGCTTAACTTAAAGCTTTTAAAACACCCTGCTTTGGCGGGGTGTTTTTGTATCTGACATATGAGAACAGGCTTTGCTTTTTGATGTCTTTCGCTTACGTTCATTTGTGATTCCATAGAACGAGGAGAGAGAGTAGAGAAGTCTCTTTGTTTCATTTTGCTGCCTATTTCTTGTAAGGAGCGTGTGAGTCTCCCTTTCTCCCCTAGAGGCAACCTCGCATTTATGCTATATATGTCACCTTATCTAATTCCTTCCGGTACAGAATGTTAGCAGCGATATGCGAATCTTTGTTATAGCCCTTACGCTACTGTTTGGCTTGCTTCAATACACTCTATGGTTTGGTAAAAACGGAGTGTCTGACTACTACACAGTAAAAGATGAAATTGAAGTTCAGCAACAAGTGAACAGCAAGCTACAAGCTCGCAACAATGAAATGTTCGCTGAGATTGATGACTTAAGGCAAGGTCTTGATGCGATTGAAGAACGTGCGCGTCATGAGCTCGGTTTAGTTAAAGATGGCGAGACTTTTTACCGCATTATAGGTGAGGAAAACCATTAAAATGTTGGATATGAACTCATCGCATATCGCAATTGTGCCTGCTGCTGGTGTAGGGAGCAGAATGAAGGCAGATCGCCCTAAGCAATATTTATTGATCGAAGGTAAAGCGGTACTGGAACATACCGTAGAGAAACTGCTTTCTCACCCAAATATTTCTAAGGTTGTCGTTGCCGTTACTGACGGCGACCCATATTACCCAGAATTGTCCATTGCTAAGCACCCAGATGTGATTCGTGTAGCTGGTGGTAAAGAAAGAGCAGACTCTGTGTTATCAGGGCTAAACTATGTCAATGAGCATCTGGAAAGCGAGTGGGTATTAGTCCACGACGCTGCGAGGCCATGTGTATTAACATCCGACATTGACCGTTTGATTGATGTTTGCTGCGCCCACTCAACGGGTGGCATTCTCGCATCTCCTGTGAGAGATACAATGAAGCGAGCAAACGTAGTACAAGATATCGATCATACGGTAGATAGAGAAGCATTGTGGCATGCACTGACTCCACAAATGTTTAAAACTCAGCAGCTTACTCAAGCACTGGCTGACGCATTAGAACAGGGTGTAACCATTACCGATGAAGCCTCGGCTTTGGAATGGTTAGGCGAGAAGCCAGCCTTAGTTCAAGGGAATGCGAACAATATAAAAATCACTCAGCCAGAAGATCTTGCGTTAGCCGAGTTTTATCTAAGCCGTGAGCGCGGCGAATAAAGAAAGGATAGAAAATGATTCGAATTGGTCATGGTTTCGATGTACATAAATTCGGTGGTGAAGGCCCAGTCATTATTGGTGGTGTAGCAATCCCTTATGAGCAAGGTTTGATTGCTCACTCAGATGGCGATGTAGCGTTGCATGCGTTAACGGATGCTCTGCTGGGCGCGATTGCTGCCGGCGATATTGGTCGTCATTTCCCAGATACGGATGATAAATGGAAAGGCGCAAACAGTCGTGAATTACTGAAAGACGTTTACCGTCGAGTTAAAGAGCAAGGCTACCGTCTTGGCAATGCTGATGTAACCATCATGGCACAAGCGCCTAAGATGGCTCCGTACATTGAAGCCATGTGCGCAGCGATTGCCGAAGACTTGGAAACCGACATTAACAACATTAACGTAAAAGCGACGACGACAGAACGTCTTGGTTTTACTGGACGCAAAGAAGGCATTGCAACGGAAGCAGTTGTACTTCTGTTTAAGCAATAACTAGCAATTTGCTCCTCTAAGCTGTGATATCAGCGGAAACACATCATGTCAGACATTTTATCTTCATTGGCTTACCTAACAGGTAAGCCAGTTGCATCTGCAAAAATCAAAGCGCAACCAGAGCATTTTCAGGTTCGCGAAGATTTAGGTTTTGCCTTTACGGGTGAAGGCGAGCACTTAATGGTTCGTATCCGTAAAACAGGTGAGAACACCAGCTTCGTAGCTAACGAGTTAGCAAAAGCCTGTGGTGTTAAGTCGAAAGACGTCAGCTGGGCAGGTCTTAAAGACCGTCATGCTGTGACTGAACAGTGGCTAAGCGTGCATTTACCAAAAGGTGAAACCCCAGACTTTTCAGCATTTTTGGCGCAATACCCGAGCATCGAAATCCTTGCAACGGATCGTCACAACAAAAAACTGCGTCCTGGTGACTTAGTAGGGAACGAGTTCGTGGTTACTTTGTCTGAAGTGACAGATGTAGCGGATGTTGAGCAACGTCTTGAAAATGTGAAACAAGTAGGTGTGCCAAACTACTTTGGTAGTCAGCGTTTTGGTAACGATGGCAACAACCTTGAAGAAGCACGTCGATGGGGACGCGAAAACGTTCGTACCCGCAATCAAAACAAGCGCAGTATGTATTTATCAGCGGCTCGTTCGTGGATTTTCAACCGCATCGTTTCAGCTCGTCTAGAGAATGGTGTGTTTGATAAGTTCATTGATGGTGACATTGCACAGACGAATTCTGGCACTCAGTTGATTGATGCAAACAACATCGCTGCTCTGCAAGTGCAATTTGCACAAGGTGAAGCGGCAATTACCGCTGCGCTTGCTGGCGATAATGCACTGCCTACTCAAGCCGAGGCTCTGGCATTAGAGCAACCGTTTTTAGACGAAGAGCCTGACCTCATGGCGTTGATTCGTGGTAATCGCATGCGCCACGATCGTCGCGATATTGCGCTGAAGCCAAAAGATTTAGCTTGGACGGTTGAAGGTAACAACATTACGCTGACTTTCTCACTGGATGCGGGATCTTTTGCGACCTCTATTGTTCGTGAGTTAGTTAATGAGGTTGAAGTAGAAAGAGAATACTAATGGAACAGGATTCACGAAACCCGAAGCCCTTAAGAGTCTTAATCAGCAATGATGATGGTGTTCATGCACAAGGGATTCATGCCCTCGCTGATGAGTTGAGAGATATCGCCGAAGTGACCATTGTCGCACCTGATCGAAATCGTTCAGGTGCTTCGAATTCACTCACATTAGAACAACCATTACGCGTGACTGAAATTGCCCCAAATATCTACTCAGTGCAAGGCACGCCCACGGATTGTGTGCATTTCGCGCTGAATGAGCTAATGAAAGATGATTTGCCTGATCTTGTTCTGTCAGGAATCAACCATGGCGCTAATTTGGGTGATGATGTTCTTTATTCTGGAACAGTAGCAGCCGCCATGGAAGGTCATTTCCTTGGCGTTCAGTCGGTGGCTTTTTCTCTAGTGGGTAAGCGACATTTCGAATCCGCCGCTAAAATTGCACGTCAAATTGTACAACAGCATTTAGCGTCGCCGATTCCAACGAATCGTCTACTGAACGTAAACGTGCCTGACTTACCATCAGAGAATTTAGGTGAAATTGAAGTGACTCGCTTAGGTGCTCGTCATCACGCTGAGAATATGATCAAGCAGAAAGATCCGAGAGGCCATGACATTTATTGGTTAGGGCCACCAGGAAAGGAGCAAGATGCAGGAGAGGGCACGGACTTTTATGCAATTGAGCATGGCCGAGTTTCAATGACGCCTCTGCAAGTTGATCTCACCGCTCACGAGTCGCTGCGTGCTATGGATAGTTGGTTAAAGGAAGAGAAGTAATGAGTAACCCACATGCTGACAGGTTGATAGCGTTTCTTATCTCCAGTGGCATCAAAGACCAAAGAGTTCTGGATGTTATCCAACGCTTGCCACGAGAAAGCTTTGTTTCTCAAGCGATGATGCACCAAGCCTATGATAACAATGCGTTACCAATTGGTCAGGGACAAACTATTTCTCAGCCTTATATCGTTGCTCGTATGACCGAGTTGCTTGAGCTAGAACCGGCGAGTCGTGTTCTGGAAATCGGAACGGGATCGGGTTATCAAACCGCGGTACTGGCGCAAATTGTTGATCATGTATACTCCGTTGAGCGAATTAAATCGTTGCAATGGGAAGCAAAGCGTCGCCTGAAGCAATTGGATATCTACAATGTTTCAACTAAGCATGCTGATGGGTGGCAGGGCTGGGAAGCGCGAGGTCCTTTCGATGCTATTATTGTTACCGCTGCCGCTGAAGTGATTCCCCAAGCTCTTCTCTCACAATTAAGAGATGGCGGCAAAATGGTCATTCCTGTTGGAGATACGGAACAACAGTTATTAAAAATAGAGCGTAAGGGAGACGAATATCTCTCTACCGTTGTAGAAATGGTTCGGTTCGTACCTCTGGTTGCGGGTGATTTAGCTTAAGGGTTAGGGATAGGTGAATAAGTTACTACGTCATATTGGTATTAGCTTTGTGTTTGCTGCAGGACTAGTTGGTTGTGCAGCGCATTCCCCTGCACCTGTCTCTAGCCTAAAAAAAGACTATTCAAGCCTTGAAAGAGGGAGTTACAGAGGGAGTTATTATGAGGTAAAAAAAGGCGATACACTTTACTTCATAGCTTATGTCACAGATAAAGATGTAAATGATCTTGTTCGTTACAATGAGTTAACTCAGCCTTACACTATCTACCCAGGACAGAGGCTAAAACTTTGGGCTCCGAAATATGTCGCCCCTAAATATGGTCAAAAAGTTGAACCCGTTGTGGCTCCTGTTGTTACGACACCCCCAGCTCCAGTGACGAAAACATCAACAGCCTCTAAACCCAAACCTTCGAGTAAAAACTCTAGTCAAAAACCTACAGAGACTAAGCCTAAAGTCGTACAAAAACAGCCTCCAAAGAAGGTTGAACAATCGAAAACAAAGGAGTATGTTGGTTCAAAAGATAACCAAAAAGTGAAGCAAAAAGCGCCAACTACCACAGCAAAGAGTGATAAAGTCTCAAAGTGGTTGTGGCCAACAAAAGGGAGAGTAATCAAGAACTTTTCGGCGGGAGAACAGGGAAATAAAGGTATCGACATCGCAGGACAGCGTGGTCAACCTATCGTTTCAACCGCAGCCGGCACAGTCGTTTATTCAGGCAATGCGCTACGAGGTTATGGCAACTTAATTATAGTAAAGCATAACGACAATTATTTAAGCGCATACGCACATAATGACAAACTGCTGGTCACAGAAGGACAAAGCGTAAAAAGCGGACAAAAAATCGCCACCATGGGTAGTTCAGGTGCAAAGTCGGTCAAACTACACTTTGAAATTCGCTATCAAGGTAAATCAGTGAATCCAAAACGCTATTTGCCTTAAAACTTTGAAAAACAACTTGCGACATCATTTAGCGACATATTGAGTTGTCATGTCTTGCTAACTCGCCAGGGGGAGGCGTTATGAGTATCAGCAACACAGTAACCAAAGTTGAAGAGTTTGCATTTGACAATGCGTCAGTGAAGACCATTGATAACGAACTCGAAAGATCATCATCCACAGAAAGCAAAGCGACTGCGCGTGAAGAATTTGACGCGAGCAGTAAAAGCTTAGATGCAACTCAGTTGTATTTGGGCGAAATTGGCTTCTCACCTTTACTTACTGCCGAAGAAGAAGTGCTTTACGCAAGACGCGCCCTACGTGGCGACGAAGCGGCACGCAAACGTATGATCGAAAGTAACCTACGTTTGGTTGTTAAGATTTCTCGTCGATACAGTAACCGTGGTCTAGCACTACTTGATCTGATTGAAGAAGGTAACCTCGGCTTGATCCGAGCGGTCGAAAAATTCGACCCAGAACGTGGTTTCCGTTTCTCTACTTACGCAACGTGGTGGATCCGACAAACGATAGAGCGAGCGTTGATGAACCAAACTCGCACGATCCGTCTACCTATCCATGTAGTGAAAGAGCTGAACATTTATCTGCGTACTGCGCGTGAACTTTCTCAAAAGCTCGATCACGAACCGACCGCAGAGGAAATTGCTGCTCAATTAGATATTCCAGTCGAAGACGTAAGCAAAATGTTACGCCTTAATGAGCGTATTAGCTCTGTCGACACGCCAATCGGTGGTGACGGTGAGAAAGCGCTGCTGGATATTATTCCTGATGCAAACAACTCTGATCCAGAAGTTTCGACTCAAGATGACGACATCAAATCATCGTTGATTCATTGGTTAGAAGAGTTGAATCCGAAACAGAAAGAAGTGCTTGCACGACGCTTCGGCCTACTAGGCTATGAGCCTTCGACGCTGGAAGAAGTTGGTCGAGAGATTGGTCTGACACGTGAGCGAGTACGTCAAATACAAGTGGAAGGTTTACGTCGTCTTCGTGAAGTCCTAATCAAACAAGGTTTGAATATGGAAAACTTGTTTAACGTAGAAGACGATTAAATAATCCGTATTTCACTAGATACACAAAAGGCTATGGTTCCCCATAGCCTTTTTTCTTTTTTGCTCGTCGGTGTGAGTCTGTTTACAGCATCTTCTTCAAGCGATACAGCTCTTCAAGAGCTTGGCGTGGCGTTAAGTCGTCAGGGTCAATACCTGACAGAGCTTGTTCGACCTCGCTAGGCTCTGGAATCAGGCTCAACTGGTTAGCCACATCTACTGCACTTGGACGTGGTGTGTCACTGTTTTGCCCCAGTAGCTCTAGCTGAGATAGCTTGTTACGCGCATTTTTGATGACCGTTTTTGGTACGCCTGCTAAGCCCGCAACAGCCAGACCGTAAGACTTACTTGCCGCACCTTCTTGAACTGCGTGCATAAAGGCAATGCTATCTCCATGTTCTACGGCATCCAAGTGAACGTTCGCTAAGTTTGGCAGCTGGCTTGGTAACTCTGTTAATTCGAAGTAGTGGGTTGCAAATAGGGTCATCGCACCAATTTGTGTTGCGAGCCATTCCGCACTTGCCCAAGCTAAAGACAGACCGTCGTAAGTACTAGTACCACGTCCGATTTCATCCATTAGCACCAAACTATTCTTAGTTGCGTTGTGAAGAATATTGGCTGTTTCGGTCATTTCTACCATGAAGGTCGAGCGGCCAGATGCAAGATCATCTGACGCACCAATACGAGTAAATATACGATCTAAAGAACCAATCTGTGCGGATTCTGCCGGTACATAAGAGCCGATATGTGCCATCAATGCAATCAGCGCAGTTTGACGCATGTAGGTTGATTTACCACCCATGTTTGGACCGGTAATGATCAACATCTTACGGGCTGGGTTCAGCTCAATTGGGTTCGCGATGAACGGCTCTGTTGTTACTTGTTCTACGACTGGATGACGACCAGCTTGAATGTGAATTCCTGCGTCTTTCACAAGCGTTGGGCGGCAGTAATCTAACGAATCTGCACGCTCTGCTAGGTTTTGTAATACATCCAGTTGAGACAGAGCAGAAGCTAGGTTTTGCAGCTTCTCAAGGTTTGGCATCAATAGATCAAACAGTTCTTCCCACAACTGTTTCTCAAGTGCTAACGCTTTAGATTTCGAGTTAAGTACTTTGTCTTCGTGTTCCTTAAGCTCTGGGATGATGTAGCGTTCAGCGTTTTTGAGTGTTTGGCGACGTACATAATGCGGTGGAACCAAATGGCTCTGGCCACGGCTCACTTGGATAAAGAAGCCATGAACGTTGTTATAGCCTACTTTAAGCGTATCGATACCGTGTCGTTCACGCTCATCTCGCTCAAGCTGCTCAAGATATTCTGTTGCACCGTCTGCCAATTTTCGCCATTCATCGAGCTCCGCATTGTAGCCTTCAGCGATGACGCCACCATCACGAATAACAACCGGCGGATTTTCTTTAATCGCGCGCTCTAACAGGTCACATACTTCGTCAATCGGAGCTGCATACTTCGCCAATTTCGTTAGGTACGGATGGGTCAAAGAAGCGGTGACAGATTCTAGCTCTGGTAGCTGTTGCATGGCATTGCGAAGTCTAGCCATATCGCGAGGGCGAGCAGAGCGTAATGCAAGGCGCGCTAAGATACGTTCAATATCACCAATTTGCTTTAACGTTGGTTGAAGATCGGCAAACAGAGCTTGTTCTTTAATCTCACCAATCGCATCAAGGCGATTGTTTAACGTTTCAATGCAACGCATAGGCTGATGCAACCAACGCTTCAGCATTCGGCTGCCCATCGGAGTTGCACAATGGTCGAGTACTGCAGCGAGCGTGTTATCGGTTCCGCCTGCTAGATTTTGAGTAATTTCCAGATTACGTCGGGTAGCAGCATCAAGGATGACGGATTGATCCTGATGATCAAACGTTAAAGAGCGAATATGAGGTAAAGCCGTACGTTGAGTATCTTTTACGTACTGGATCAAACAACCAGCAGCACATAACCCTAAGGACGCATGTTCTACACCAAAACCAACCAGATCTTTTGTGCCAAATTGTTGATTGAGTTGTTGCTTAGCCGTATCAAGCTCAAACTCCCAGACTGGGCGACGACGGTTACCATTGCGGCCCGCCATTAAATGTACAGGTTCAAAATCTTCTGGGAACAGTAGCTCACGTGGTGCAGTACGTTGAAGCTCGGCTGTCATCGCTTCTTCAGTCTCTGGTTCTGTCAGTTGGAAGCGACCAGAGGTGACATCCAGCGTCGCATAACCGAACTTACCGTTGTGATGGTAAATTGCTGCGATTAAGTTATCGACACGCTCAGAAAGCAGCGCTTCATCCGTCACAGTACCTGGTGTCACGATACGCACAACTTTACGTTCTACCGGTCCCTTGCTGGTGGCCGGATCGCCAATCTGTTCACAGATCGCCACAGACTCACCAAGCTGAACAAGTTTTGCCAGGTAGCCCTCTACGGCGTGAAATGGCACACCCGCCATTGGGATAGGTTCACCTGCAGACGCACCACGTTTGGTCAATGAAATATCAAGAAGCTGAGAAGCTCGCTTGGCATCATCGTAAAAGAGTTCGTAGAAATCGCCCATGCGGTAGAACAGCAAAATCTCTGGGTTCTCAGCTTTTAGCTTGAGGTATTGCTGCATCATCGGAGTGTGTTTTTGTTCAGCTTTCACAGGTAAGTTCTTTTGTTTATTTCCGTAGCGGCTTAGGATACGTGAATCCCTATCAAGTAAAAAGAGACAAAGGGCATTTTGGCTATGGAAAAAACAACAAAATTGAGTGCCGATTTAGGCGCATTATTGGCTAAACACGGGCATGTTTTAACAACCGCAGAATCATGCACAGGTGGTGGTGTTGCAACCGCCATTACTGACATTGCTGGTAGTTCAGCTTGGCTTGACCGTGCGTTCGTCACCTACAGTAATGAAGCGAAAATGGAGATGCTTGGTGTGCAAGCTTCAACGTTAGAAGCGCATGGTGCAGTGAGTGAGCCAGTTGTGATTGAAATGGTGCAGGGTGCAATTAAAAACTCCAATGCCACCATCGGTGTGTCCATCAGTGGTATTGCAGGGCCGGGTGGTGGCAGTGAAGAGAAACCAGTCGGCATGGTCTGCTTTGCTTTTGCTGATAACCAAAGTTGGCAGCAAGTCGAAACCATGCATTTCTCTGGTGACCGTGCAGAAGTTCGCAAAAAAGCGGTCGAGCACGCGCTGACTCAATTGTATCAACATCTGCTCTAGAATTTCTTAACTTGTTTTAGCCCAGCATTGATAAGGGCTAGAGCAAATCATGACTTTAGGTCAGCCAAATTTTTTTCATACAGGTATGGACACTGTATGAATCAACAGTATAATAACTTTCATTGCTGAGCAGTTCTTCTGCTTAAGAAAAATGAATTACTATTCGTCGCCCAAAGAAGATGAATAAATCGGAGAAAGTAATGGACGAGAACAAACAGAAAGCGCTCGCCGCTGCGCTAGGTCAAATTGAAAAGCAATTCGGTAAAGGCTCTATCATGCGCCTTGGTGATAACCGCGCAATGGACGTAGAAACCATCTCAACGGGTTCTCTTTCTCTTGATATCGCTTTGGGTGCTGGTGGTCTACCAATGGGTCGTATCGTAGAAATCTACGGCCCAGAATCTTCAGGTAAAACAACATTAACGCTTGAGCTTATTGCTGCTGCGCAACGTGAAGGCAAAACGTGTGCGTTTATCGATGCAGAGCATGCTCTAGATCCTGTATACGCGAAGAAACTTGGCGTAGATATCGATGCATTGCTAGTTTCTCAGCCAGACACAGGTGAGCAAGCTCTAGAGATCTGTGACGCACTTGCACGTTCTGGTGCTATCGATGTTATGGTTGTCGACTCTGTTGCAGCACTAACACCGAAAGCAGAAATCGAAGGCGAAATGGGCGATAGCCACATGGGTCTGCAAGCACGTATGCTTTCTCAAGCAATGCGTAAGCTAACGGGTAACCTAAAGCAGTCTAACTGTATGTGTATCTTCATCAACCAAATCCGTATGAAGATTGGTGTGATGTTTGGTAACCCAGAAACAACAACAGGTGGTAACGCACTTAAGTTCTACGCTTCTGTTCGTCTAGATATCCGTCGTACTGGCGCAATCAAAGAAGGTGACGAAGTGGTAGGTAACGAAACGCGCATCAAAGTTGTTAAGAATAAGATTGCAGCACCATTTAAAGAAGCAAACACACAAATCATGTACGGCCAAGGCTTTAACCGCGAAGGTGAACTTGTCGATCTAGGTGTGAAGCACAAGTTAGTTGAAAAAGCCGGTGCTTGGTATAGCTACAATGGCGATAAGATTGGTCAAGGTAAAGCGAATGCGTGTAACTACCTGCGTGAGCATCCTGAAGTGGCTAAAACTATCGATACAAAACTTCGTGAAATGTTGCTAGCGCCAGCACTTGCGGAAGCGCCTGAAGCGCCAGAGCAAGCTGAAGAGTTTTAATCTCTCATAGATTAATAAATGACAAAGCCCTGCAATGCGGGGCTTTGTTGTATCTATTGAAATCAAAAATCGAATTATCACAAAGGCCATTGAGAGCCTGTACAGCAAAAATACTTTTAGGATCATCATGTACCAAAAACGCCAGGCGCCAACATTATCGAGCAAAGAGGCTGCTATCCAATTGCTTAGCCGTCGCGATCATGGTCAGTATGAGCTTTACCAAAAATTATCGATGAAGGGCTATGAAGAATCAGACATCGACATCGCAATTAATTTTTGCCTAGACCATAACTATTTAGATGATTTACGTTACGCGAAGAGTCAAATTAGACAGCATGTATACAAAGGACATGGAGAGCGTCGAATTCGTCAAGAGTTAAACCAGAAGCGTGTTGCGGAATCGGTGATTGAGCAAGCTATGGCTGAAGAGCCGCAAGATTGGTTTGAACTGGCTAAACAGGCGGCAGAAAAGAAATTCAAAGGTGTTAAAGCCAAAGACCAAAAAGAGTACGCAAAACAAGTTCGTTTTCTGCAGTATCGCGGCTACAGTTTTGACCAAATCAGCAACGCGCTGAGCTTTGAGGACGAAGATTAACGGTCAGTCGTCCGCACTGATTTTTGTTTTGCTTCAAATTTTTTCTCCTACTCCCTCTTTTCCTCAAGAAAACTAGTCTCAGCTGTTTGCATGATCTACAATACGGCAAAATTCTAACTCGACTATTTTCAGGAAGAGCTGCATGTACATGAGCACTGATGAGGTTCGTAACGCGTTCCTCAAGTTCTTTGAGAGCAAAGGACACCAAATCGTAGAAAGTTCATCGTTAGTTCCACATAACGACCCAACCCTGCTGTTCACAAACGCAGGTATGAACCAATTTAAAGATTGTTTCTTAGGCTTAGAAAAACGAGCCTACACTCGAGCGACTACGGCTCAGCGTTGCGTACGTGCTGGTGGTAAACATAACGACCTAGAAAATGTTGGCTTTACTGCTCGTCACCACACATTCTTTGAAATGTTAGGCAACTTCAGCTTTGGCGACTACTTCAAAGAAGATGCGATCTCCTTTGCTTGGGAATTCCTAACCGAAGTTCTTAAACTGCCAGCGGATCGTTTATTGGTAACTGTTTACGAAACCGATGACGAAGCGTTTGACATCTGGAACAAGAAAGTTGGCGTGCCCGCTGATCGTATTGTTCGCATTGGTGATAAAGAAGGCGGCAAGCCGTACGAGTCTGATAACTTCTGGCAAATGGGCGACACTGGCCCCTGTGGTCCATGTACTGAAATCTTCTACGATCACGGTGAGCACATCTGGGGTGGCCGTCCTGGCACGCCTGAAGAAGATGGTGACCGTTTCATCGAGATCTGGAACAACGTATTCATGCAGTTCAATCGTCACGCAGACGGCACTATGGAACCGCTACCCAAACCATCGGTAGATACTGGTATGGGTATCGAGCGTATCTCTGCAATCATGCAGGGCGTTCACTCAAACTACGAAATTGATGTATTCCAAGCTCTTATCAAAGCAGCAGCAGAAGTGATCGGTTACGAAGACCTATCAAACCAATCACTACGCGTTATCGCTGACCACATCCGTTCATGTTCATTCCTGATCGTGGATGGCGTTATGCCTTCAAACGAAGGTCGTGGTTACGTATTACGCCGTATCATCCGTCGCGCAGTTCGTCACGGTAACAAGCTGGGCGCACAAGGTGCATTCTTCCACAAGTTGGTTGGCGTACTGGCAGACATCATGGGTACGGCTGGTGAAGAGCTGAAGCGTCAACAAGCTGTGGTTGAAAAAGTACTGCGTATCGAAGAAGAAAACTTTGGTCGTACACTTGAGCGCGGTATGGCGATTCTAAACGAAGCATTAGATAACCTAGACGGTAAAGTACTGGACGGCGAAACCGTATTTAAACTTTACGACACTTACGGCTTCCCAGCTGACTTAACTAACGACGTTGCACGTGAGCGTGAGTTCGCAATCGACGAAGAAGGTTTTGAGAAAGCGATGGAAGAGCAGCGTCAACGTGCGCGTGAAGCGGGTAACTTTGGTACTGACTACAACGCAGCAATCAAAGTTGATACGCAAACAGAATTCTGTGGTTACACAGGTACTAAAGGCTCTAGTTCTGTAGCAGCGATGTTCGTTGAAGGCAACGAAGTAGATTCGCTATCTGCGGGCGACAAAGCAATCATCGTACTTGGTGAAACACCATTCTACGCAGAGTCAGGCGGTCAGTGTGGTGACGCTGGTGAAATCCGTACTGAGTCTGGTGTATTCCGCGTTGAGGACACTCAAAAACTAGGTAACGCAATCGCGCACCACGGTGTAATGGCAGAAGGCGTTCTAGCGAAAGGTGATGAAGTAGCAACTATCGTTGACGCAGAGCGTCGCGCAGCTATCTCTCTAAACCACTCAGCAACGCACTTGCTACACGCAGCACTACGCCAGGTTTTAGGTGAGCACGTAACGCAGAAAGGCTCATTGGTGAAGGCAGACAACCTACGTTTCGACTTCTCGCATCTAGAAGCCGTAACCGCAGCAGAGTTGAAAGAAGTTGAGCGCCTAGTTAACGCGCAAATTCGTCGCAACCACACGATTGAAACCAACGTGATGGACATTGAGTCTGCTAAGAAGAAAGGCGCAATGGCTCTATTCGGCGAGAAGTACGACGACGAAGTACGCGTACTATCTATGGGCGACTTCTCGACAGAGCTTTGCGGTGGTATTCACGCATCAAGCACAGGTGATATTGGCCTATTCAAAATCACTTCAGAAAGCGGCATTGCTGCAGGTATTCGACGTATTGAGGCGGTAACAGGCGAGGCTGCATTAGACGCGATTGAAGCTCAAAACGCGAAGTACGAAGAGAAACTGGCAGAATCTGCACAGAAAGCAAAAGCGCTAGAGAAAGAAGTGCAGAAGCTAAAAGATAAGATGGCGGCAGCAGAAAGCGCTAACATCATGGGCAAAGCGGTTGAAGTCAATGGTACAAAAGTTCTAGTCGCAGCTCTTGAAGGCGCTGACAGCAAGAACCTACGTACTATGGTTGATGACATCAAGAACCAAATGGGGTCTGGTGTCGTACTGCTTGCTAACGTAACAGGTGACAAGGTTGGCCTGATTGCTGGTGTGACTAAAGATCTAACTGGTAAAGTAAAAGCTGGTGATCTAGTTAAGATGATTGCTGAGCAAGTCGGTGGTAAGGGCGGTGGTCGTCCTGACATGGCTCAAGCTGGTGGTACTGATGTAGCCGCACTACCAGAGGCAATTAAAACAGTTCAGCCTTGGTTAGAAGAGCGCTTATAAGCTTTTAACTACTAAAATTACGCTCAATCAAGTTTCTTTGATTGAGCGTAATTTTTTTTAGCAGCCAAGTGGTTTAATTGACCAAAAGTTAACCGAGTCATTTAGGCTATTTGGTTTTTGTTGTAACTACTGCTTATATAATTTTTCTAAAAGGAAATACTGACGATGTAAGCAGTTCTAAAGAGACTTCGGTCTTGGGAAGGTGAAGACTGGTGAAAAAGCCCCTTATCGTGCAAAAGTTTGGCGGAACCTCCGTGGGTTCAATTGAAAGAATCCACCAAGTTGCTGAACACATCATTAAGGCGAAAAATGATGGCAATCAAGTTGTTGTTGTCGTGTCTGCAATGTCAGGCGAAACAAACAGACTGATGGACCTCGCTAAACAGATAGATAGCGTGCCTACAGCTCGAGAACTTGATGTTTTGCTCTCTGCTGGTGAGCAAGTGTCAATGGCACTGTTAGCAATGACACTCAATAAATTGGGTCATGCTGCACGCTCGCTTACCGGAGCACAGGCGAATATTGTGACGGATAATCAACACAATGACGCAACGATTAAACACATTGATACTAAGACAATTCTGGGATTGCTTGAGCAAGACCAAATCGTGATTGTTGCAGGCTTTCAAGGTGTGAATGAGAACGGGGATATCACCACATTAGGTCGAGGTGGCTCAGATACGAGCGCAGTGGCACTGGCAGGCGCATTGCGCGCTGATGAGTGTCAAATCTTTACCGACGTTGATGGTATTTATACTTGTGACCCACGTGTAGTGAAAAACGCGCGAAAATTGGCGGTTATCGATTTTCCTTCCATGGAAGCGATGGCAAGCCGAGGCGCGAAAGTATTACATTTACCTTCAGTGCAATTTGCATGGAAGAATAATGTGCCACTGCGCGTGCTTTCGACATTTGATGTTAATGAAGGCAGTCTGGTAAAGGGGGAGTTAGGCAATCAAGCCGTCTCTGGTATAGCCATTCAACGTGACCTTGCCATAATCGAAGTCGATAAAGAACATTTATCTAGTGCTACAAAACAATGTCAGATGTTGGGTATCGACATTTGGAATGTGATCGAGGAAACAGAACGGGCAGGTATCATGATAAAACAAGATGCATGTGCCAAGTTCGATCTGGTGTTCAGCGACAAAATCCGTAATAGTGAAGTGGTAAGCCTGTTGACCGCAGTGGGGCTTGAGGCCAATGGAATGGTAGAGCACGCATGCGATTTGTTGGCAAAGCGAGATATTGAGATCAATTTCAGCGCAACGAATGCACTCACTATGATGCTAGTTTTAGCACCCGAATGTGTGGATACAGCAGCAAACATTCTGCATGATGCTTACATTACGTCTAGTGAAGCATTAAACATTCAACAAAAACATGCCTTTTTAGGCTGATTTTCGCTAACAAGGTAGTTTACGAAAATATAACTTTTGTTGGATAATAGCTTTGTAGCAAGAAAATTTAGAGATTACTCAAGGAGCAAAGAATGCTAATTTTGACTCGCCGCGTAGGCGAAACACTGATGATTGGTGATGAAGTGACTGTAACTGTACTAGGTGTTAAAGGTAACCAAGTGCGTATCGGCGTTAACGCTCCGAAAGAGGTTTCAGTTCACCGTGAAGAAATCTACATGCGCATTCAAGCTGAAAAAGGCAATGGCAACGTTGCTTCAGGTAACTACTAAGTCGCTCCTGTTTACAGAGCTTAGTTTGAATGAAAAAGGCTAACCGAAGGGTTGGCCTTTTTAGTTTTTACTGTTTTTGAAAATTTGCAGAAACTATTGTGTTGAGTATGGCTGTGAATTCATCAATAATATTGATTCGAACTTCAGAAAGTTATTTGAAAATAAATGTCTTTTTTTCAGAGAAGACTCTCTTTTTTTCATCATAATAGAGTGATAAAGTTCGTTTAATAGTCACTTTGATTAAATCAGCAACGGTTAAGCCAGTTTCGTAGATTTTTTCAAAGAAAGTGTTTGACATATTTTCGGTAAAACGTAATATGTGCCTCCGCAAGACGGTGAGGTGGCCGAGAGGCTGAAGGCGCTCCCCTGCTAAGGGAGTATACGGTTTATCCCGTATCGAGGGTTCGAATCCCTCCTTCACCGCCATTCTTGCAACGTTGATTTATCAACAAAAAGTGCGTCCTTAGCTCAGCTGGATAGAGTACCTGGCTACGAACCAGGCGGTCGGAGGTTCGAATCCTCCAGGACGCGCCATATCTCTTTTGAGATATAACAATGAAAACGGTGAGGTGGCCGAGAGGCTGAAGGCGCTCCCCTGCTAAGGGAGTATACGGTTTATCCCGTATCGAGGGTTCGAATCCCTCCTTCACCGCCATTCATTGACTGGCCCGATGGCCTTTTTTTTGTTTCGTAAGAAATGAATGTGATTTACTTCACAACTTCTTAGCAAGAAGATCTGCGCGTCCTTAGCTCAGCTGGATAGAGTACCTGGCTACGAACCAGGCGGTCGGAGGTTCGAATCCTCCAGGACGCG